>NZ_JARAWX010000003.1:0-512406 GCF_033793585.1 Streptomyces sp. MI02-7b
GCCCCGGCCGAGGCTCCCGCCGCGCCCGTGGCGGCCCCCGCGGCCCCCGCGGCCCCCGCGGCGCCCGTCGCGGCCCCCGCCGAGGCGCCCGCCCCGGCTCCGGTGGAGTCCACCCCCGCCAACTGACCCGTACGCGAAGGCCCGGCGGACGTCGTACCGACGCGCCGGGCCTTTCGCGTGTGCGGGCCGGTCAGGGCCAGACGAGGCAGTACAGCTGGTGCCCGCTCTCGTGGCAGCGCTGGGCGAAGTCCTGCCACTCGTGGAGCATCTTGTAGATCATGAAGGCGTCCCGCGGACCGCGCCGGTCGGGGACGGTGGACCAGATGAACGCGGCGGCGCCGAGCGCCTCCTCGTCGGCCTTGCGGAGCGGCTCGACGACGGAGATGGGCAGCTTGACGACGGCGTAGTCGGGGTGGAGGACGACCAGTTCCAGCGGCGGGACCTTGGCCGGGGGTATGCCCTCGATGCCGGTGAGCACCATGGCGGCCATGGTCTCCGGCTTGACCTTGGTGTACATGCCCTGGCCCAGTTCGTCGCCGCCGAGCTCCTCCGGACGCATGGAGATGGGGACCCGCGCGGCCGTGGCACCGTCGGGTGCGCCGAAGTACTTGTAGGTCACCCCCACTCGGCCACCCCTGCTCCCGCGTTTCTCAACGGCCTTGTCGCGCTCTGTTGACGGCCGGCGTCGCCGGCCGGTGGTACGGGCGTGCTCGGGATCGGGGTCGTCGTCCCCGCCGCCCAGATCGCCACCGCGTTCGCCACCGCGCTGCATTCCACTACCCGACCATCCGCAGACCCAACCGCGCAACCCGATCATCGTCTCAGATGCACGGTCGATACCTCATCGCGCAACGCCCGGCATTTGAGAGCATGTGCTTGTGAGCTATCCGTACGCCTACGACGCGCCAGTTTCTCAGACCTTGTTCGATCGAGCAGCCGCCGTGACCCCAGGCGGGGTGAACAGCCCGGTTCGCGCCTTTCGCGCCGTGGGCGGTACGCCCCGATTCATGGTGTCCGGCAATGGTCCCTACCTGAAGGACGCGGACGGCCGCGAATATGTGGACCTCGTGTGCTCGTGGGGACCGATGATTCTCGGCCACGCGCACCCCGAGGTGATCGCCGCCGTGCAGGCCGCGGTCGCCCGCGGCACGTCCTTCGGCACCCCCGGTGTGGGCGAGGTGGAACTCGCCGAGGAGATCGTCGCGCGGGTCGCGCCGGTCGAGCAGGTGCGGCTGGTGTCGTCCGGCACTGAGGCCACCATGTCGGCGATCCGGCTGGCGCGCGGATTCACCGGCCGGGCCAAGGTGATCAAGTTCGCGGGTTGCTACCACGGTCATGTGGACGCGCTGCTGGCCGCGGCGGGTTCCGGCGTTGCCACTTTCGGGTTGCCGGACACCCCCGGGGTGACGGGCGCGCAGGCCGGCGACACGGTGGTGCTGCCCTACAACGACCTGGACCAGGTGCGGGCGGCGTTCGCCGCGCACCCCGGTGAGATCGCCTGCGTGATCACGGAGGCCTCGCCCGGCAACATGGGCGTGGTGCCCCCGGCGGAGGGCTTCAACCAGGGCCTTGCCGACCTGTGCCGGGAGAACGGGGCGCTCTACATCTCCGACGAGGTCATGACCGGCTTCCGGGTCTCCGGGGCGGGCTGGTACGGCATCGACGGCGTACGCCCCGACCTGATGACCTTCGGCAAGGTCATGGGCGGCGGCTTCCCCGCCGCGGCCTTCGGCGGCCGCGCCGACGTCATGGCGCACCTGGCCCCGGCCGGCCCGGTCTACCAGGCGGGCACGCTCTCCGGGAACCCGGTGGCCACCGCCGCGGGCCTGGCCCAGTTGAGGCTGCTGGACGACGCCGCGTACGCGACGGTGGACCGGGTCGCCGCCGAGGTGTCCGGCCTGGTGAGCGAGGCGCTGGCCAAGGAGGGCGTGGCGCACAGCCTGCAGACCGCGGGGAACATGTTCTCGGTGTTCTTCACCGAGGGGCGTGTGACCGACTACGACGCGGCGAAGCGGCAGGAGTCGTACCGCTTCACCGCCTTCTTCCACTCGATGCTGGCCCAGGGCGTCTACCTGCCGCCGTCGGCCTTCGAGTCCTGGTTCGTGTCGACGGCGCACGACGCCGCCGCGATCGAGCGGATCGCCGCCGCCCTGCCGGCCGCCGCCCGCGCCGCGGAGGCCACCGCATGAGCGAGATCACGGTCGTCCACCTGATGCGGCACGGCGAGGTGGAGAACCCCAGCGGGGTCCTCTACGGGCGCCTGCCCGGCTACCACCTGTCCGACCTCGGCCGGAAGATGGCCGACCGGGTCGCGGAGCACCTGTCCGGGCGCGACATCACCTACGTGGTGGCCTCCCCGCTGGAGCGCGCCCAGGAGACGGCGGCGCCCATCGCCTCCGTGCTCGGACTGGACGTCGCGCGCGACGAGCGCCTCATCGAGGCGGAGAACGCCTTCCAGGGCAAGACCTTCGGTGTGGGCGACGGTGCCCTGCGGCGCCCGTCGAACTGGAAGCTCCTGGTCAACCCGTTCCGGCCGAGCTGGGGCGAGCCCTACGTCGACCAGGTCGTGCGGATGACGAGCGCGCTGGAGGCGGCACGCGACGCGGCGCGCGGCCACGAGGCGGTCTGCGTCAGCCACCAGCTGCCGATCTGGACCGTGCGCAGTTTCGTGGAGCGGCGGCGGCTGTGGCACGACCCGCGCAAGCGGCAGTGCACCCTGGCCAGCCTGACCACGTTCACCTACGAGGACGACAGGCTCGTCTCCGTGGGGTACAGCGAGCCCGCCCGCGACCTCGTCCCGGCCCATCTGCTGGCCGGTGCGAAGCCGGTCAAGGGCGGCAGCAAGGGCTTCGGGGCGTAGTCCCGGCGGCGGCCGGTGCCTCAGGGGCACCGGCCGCACCGGCTCCACCACCGTTCCGTCCGGACCGCAACCGTCGTGCCGCCACCGTGGCCGAATCACTCCGCTTTCCCGGTGAATCCCCCGTGCGACGCAGGAGCCCGCCCCTCCGCCATGGCATCCACTGCGTTGAGGCCGTCGCGCACGGGAATGGGGCGGAATGCGGGAGATCAGCCGACGTGGAGTGCTGGGCCTGGCGGCCGGTGCCGCCGCGGCGGCTCTGGCGGGTTGTGGCGGAGATCACATCGAGGGACGCCGTGCGGCGGCCGGGGGACCGGAGGTGTCGCCGGGCCCCCGGCCGGCCGGCACCGCGTACCCCGCCCGTCCGATCGGGGACGGCTCGACCGCCGACACCGGCCCGCAGCCGCACCAGCCGGTCGCGCGGCGGCTGGAGCCGGGGGAGCGGCCCCCGCAGTTCGTGGTGTTCTCCTGGGACGGCGCGGGGGAGCTCGACGACGGGCTCTTCTCGCGCTTCCGCAAGGTCGCCGACGACCACGGCGCGAAGATGACCTTCTTCCTCTCGGGGATCTACCTGCTCCCCGAGTCCAAGAAGCACCTGTACCGGCCCCCGAACAACCCCGTCGGCGCCTCCGCGATCGGCTACCTCTCCGACGCGCACGTGCGCGCCACCCTCGAACAGGTGCGGCTGGCCTGGCTGGAGGGCCATGAGATCGGCACGCACTTCAACGGCCACTTCTGCGCCGGCCCCGGCTCGGTGGGCCGCTGGACCCCGGCGGACTGGCGGAGCGAGATCGAGCAGGCGGTCTTCTTCGTGGAGACCTGGCGCACCAACACCGGCTTCGACGACCTGCCGGCCCTGCCCTTCGACTACCGCAGGGAGCTGACCGGCGGCCGCACCCCCTGCCTGCTCGGGCGGGACGGGCTGCTGCCCACCGCCGCGCGGCTCGGCTGGCGCTACGACGCGAGCGCGCCGGGGGGCCTGCAGATGTGGCCGGGCAGGGCGCACGGCATGTGGAACCTGCCGTTGCAGTCGGTGCCCTTCCCCGGGCGCTCCTTCGAGGTCCTGTCGATGGACTACAACATGCTCGCCAACCAGTCGGCGAACTCCACCCGCGGCAATCCCGCCAACTACCCGCTGTGGGAGCGGCAGGCGCGGGACGCCTACCTGTCCGGCTTCCTGCGCGCGTACGAGACCAACCGGGCGCCGCTGTTCATCGGCAACCACTTCGAGCGGTGGAACGGCGGCATCTACATGGACGCCGTGGAGGACGCGCTGCGGCGGATCGCCGGTCACGACGAGGTGCGCCTGGTGTCCTTCCGGCAGTTCGTGGACTGGCTGGACGTCCAGGACCCGGCGGTGCTGGCGAACCTGCGCACACTCGGGCCGGGCCTGCCGCCGCCCGGCGGCTGGCGGCGGTTCCTGGCCCGGGAACGCATCCCCTCCCGGGGTGGAGGGTCCGTTTCGCCCGATCCGCTCGGGGAAGGCGCCTGATCGGCAACCGGGCACCGACGACCGGGCATTCACTCACACCAGGCATCGAAGGGAACCCCATGACCGCACCGCTGCAGGGCAGGAAGATCGCCTTCCTCGTCGCCTCCGAGGGCGTCGAGCAGATCGAACTGACCAGCCCGTGGCGGGCCGTGCGGGAGGCCGGCGGCACCCCGCGGCTCGTCTCCCGTGCGCACGGCACCGTCCAGGCCTTCGACCACCTGGACAAGGCGGGCACCTTCCCGGTGGACGACACCCTCGAAGAGGTGGCCTCGGTGGACTTCGACGGTCTCGTGCTCCCCGGCGGGGTCGCCAATCCCGACTCCCTGCGCCTGGACCCCGACGCCGTCCGCTTCGCCAAGGACTTCTTCGACGAGGGACGTCCGGTCGCCGCGATCTGCCACGCGCCCTGGCTGCTGATCGAGGCGGGCGCGGTGCGCGGACGCACCCTCACCTCCTGGCCGAGCCTGTGCACCGACATCACCAACGCGGGCGGCACCTGGCTCGACCAGGAGGTCGTGGTCGACCCCACCGGCTCCAACGTCCTGGTGACCAGTCGCCGGCCCGACGACCTCAAGGCCTTCGAGACGGCGTTCGTCACGGCGTTCGCCGAACACACACCGGGCCGTGGTTAAGCGCCGTTTATACGGGGCATTCGCCGCTTTCGGCAAAGGTGTCGGGGGTGCGTAAGATCGCTCGGGACCACATGCGAAACTTTTCACATGAGTCCTACGCGCGCCCTCCGTTGCCGCTTGCTCCGCGGCGCCGCGGCACTGGCCGGCGCGGCCGCGTTCGCGCTGGCCGCCACGGCCTGCTCGACCTCCACGGCCTCCTCCAACGGCACGGGCAACGGGAGCAACTACGTCGGCGGCACCGGTGAGATCTCCACGATCGCGCAGGGCCACCGGACGGCCGCTCCCGACCTGAGCGGCAAGACCGTCGACGGCGCGCAGCTCAGCCTCGCCGACTACAGGGGCAAGGTCGTCGTCGTCAACGTCTGGGGTTCGTGGTGCCCGCCCTGCCGGGCGGAGGCGCCGCACCTGGCGGAGGTGGCGCGGCAGACGAAGTCCCAGGGCGTGGAGTTCGTCGGGATCAACACCCGCGACCTGCAGACCGCGCAGGCCAAGGCCTTCGAGAAGGAGTTCGGCATCCCCTTCCCGAGCCTGTACGACCCGGCCGGCGACCTCCTGCTGCGCTTCCCCAAGGGCAGCCTCAACCCGCAGGCCATCCCGTCCACCCTGATCCTGGACCGGCAGGGGAAGATCGCGGTGCGCGCCCTGAAGGAGCTGAGCGCCGGGGAGCTGCACAAGGCGCTCGACCCGGTGGTCGCGGAGAAGTGACGTGAGCGCACTCGCCGCAGGCGACGTCAACCAGACCGTGCTCAACGGCGCCTTGCTCGCCGCCGTGCCGGTCGCGCTGCTCGGAGGCCTGGTCTCCTTCTTCTCCCCCTGTGTGCTGCCGCTCGTCCCCGGCTACCTGTCGTACGTGACCGGCGTCACCGGCAGCGACCTCGCCGAGGCGCGGCGCGGGCGGATGCTCGCCGGGGCCTCGCTGTTCGTCATCGGGTTCACCGCCGTCTTCGTCTCCGGCGGCGCGCTGTTCGGCAACTTCGGCTGGACGCTGCAGGAGCACAAGGGCGTCATCACCAAGGTGCTCGGCGCGCTCACCATCGTCCTGGGACTGGCCTTCATGGGTCTGGTCGGCGGCATCACGCAGCGCGAGTTCCGCTTCCACCGCAGGCCGACGATGGGGCTGGCGGGCGCGCCGCTGCTCGGCGTGCTCTTCGGCATCGGCTGGACCCCCTGCATCGGCCCGACGCTGGCCGCCGTCAACGCGCTCGCCTTCAACGAGGCCAGCGCCGGGCGCGGCGCCCTGCTCACCGCCGCCTACTGCGTGGGCCTCGGGCTGCCGTTCATAGTGGCGGCCGTCGCCTTCCGGCGGGCCCTCGGCGCCTTCGGCTGGGTCAAGCGCCACTATGTGTGGGTCATGCGGGCCGGCGGCGCGATGCTCGTCGCGGTCGGCGTCCTGCTCGTCACCGGCGTGTGGGACCACATCGTCTACCAGATGCAGATCTGGTCGTCCGGCTTCACCCCAGGGATCTGATCCATGAGCTCCAAAGACACCACCGACGCGGGCACGGACCTCGCGGCCGCTGGCGCCCAGCTGTCCACCGCGCCCGTCGAGGAGTTCGGCGAGATCGTGCCGGGCTCCTTCGGCGGCGTGCGCAGGCCCGGCCTCGCCGGCGGGCTCGGCTGGACCGTCCGCGAGGTGTGGGGCTGGCTGCGCTGGGTGTGGCGGCAGCTGACCTCGATGCGGGTCGCGCTGATCCTGCTCTTCCTGCTGTCGCTGGCCGCGATCCCCGGCTCCCTGGTCCCGCAGACCAGCGTCGACGCGGTCAAGGCCCAGGACTTCAAGGACGCGCACACCGCGGTGACGCCGCTGTACGAGAAGCTCGGGCTCTTCCACGTCTACAGCTCGGTGTGGTTCTCGGCGATCTACATCCTGCTCTTCGTCTCGCTCGCCGGCTGCATCGTGCCGCGCAGCTGGCAGTTCGTCGGCCAGCTGCGCGCCAAGCCCCCGCTCCCGCCGCGCAACCTCACCCGGCTCCCCGCGTACGCGACCTGGCGCACCGAGGCCGGTCCTGACGAGGTGCTCGCTGCGGCACGGCAGGTGCTGCGCGGCCGGCGCTTCCGGACCCGGGCGGCGGACTCCGCGGTCGCCTCCGAGAAGGGCTACTCGCGCGAGGCCGGCAACCTGCTCTTCCACGTCGCCCTGTTCGGGCTGCTGATCGCCTTCGCGGTGGGCGGGCTGTTCAAGGCCGAGGGCGGCAAGCTGATCGTGGAGGGCGACGGCTTCAACAACACCCTCACCCAGTACGACGACTTCAAGCCCGGCACCTTCTACAACGCCGACGACCTGGCGACCTTCGGTTTCAAGCTGGACGGCTTCACCGCCTCGTACGCCCGCAGCGGCCCCGAGAAGGGCACCCCGCGCACCTTCCGCGCCAACATCCACTACTGGACGGACGCGGACGGCAAGCGCACCCCGTCGGCGATCGAGGTCAACAAGCCGCTGGAGATCGGCGGCTCGAAGGTCTACCTCATCGGCCACGGCTACGCGCCCTCCGTCACCGTCAAGGACGGCAAGGGCAACGTGGTCTTCCAGGGCCCGGTGCCCTTCCTGCCACAGGACGGCAACCTCACCTCGTCCGGCGTGATCAAGGTGATGGACGCCCGCAACCACGCGGACAAGCGGATCCAGTACGGCTTCAGCGGCCTGTTCACGCCGACCTTCGGGCTGAACGCCACGCAGGGCCCGCACTCCACGTTCCCTGCCCTGGACTACCCGGCGCTCGTCCTCACCGCCTACTACGGCGACCTGGGCGTGGACGCCGGCCTGCCGCAGAACGTGTACCAGCTCGACACGACCAACATGAAGCAGTTCAAGGACGGCGACGGCGAGATCGTCCGCAAGGCCATGAAGACGGGCGACACGCTGACCCTGCCGAACGGCGACGGCACGCTCACCTTCGACGGCGTCAAGACCTGGGCCAGCTTCCAGGTCTCCCACCAGGTCGGCAACGGCTGGGCGCTGGTGAGCGCCGTCGCCGCCATCCTCGGCCTGGCCGGATCGCTGTTCATCCAGCGCCGCCGCGTCTGGGTGCGGGCGGTGCGCGGCGCGGACGGGGTCACCGTCGTCGAGCTCGCCGGACTCGGCCGCAGCGAGTCGGTGCGGATCGCCGACGAACTCGGCGAACTCGCGGCCGACCTCACGTCCACGGCACCGCTGCTGCCCGCGGCGGACCCGCAATCCTCAGAAGAACCCCTGCCCGATGACGAAGGAGCGCGCGCGTGACCAGTGCTGCCGCGGTCAACGAGAACGTCGCCCATATCAGCAACTACCTGATCTACTCGGCGATGGCGGTCTACACGCTGGCCTTCCTGGCGTACATCGCGGAGTGGGTCTTCGGCAGCCGCAGCAAGGTCGCCAGGACCTCCGCCGCGCTCGCCGCCGAACCCGCCGCGGCCCGGCCCGCGGTCACCGTCACCGTCAAGGGCGGCGGCACCGCCACCCTGCAGCGGCCCACGGTCGTCACCCGCGCCTCCAGCAGTGACCGCGGCTTCGCCGACGGTCCCGGCGCCGCCGGCGGTGACCAGCAGGGGGACACCTACGGCCGGATGGCGATCTCGCTGACCGGGCTGGCCTGGGTGCTGCACGTGGGCAGTGTCGTCGCCCGCGCGGTCTCGGTGCAGCGCGCCCCCTGGGGCAACATGTACGAGTTCTCCACGACCTTCGGCGCCGTCGCGGTCACCGCGTACCTCGTGCTGCTCGCGCTGGGCAGGAAGGTCCGCTGGATCGGGCTCATCCTGACCACCTCGGTCCTGCTCGACCTGGGCCTGGCCGTCTCCGTCCTCTACACGGACAGCGACCAGTTGGTGCCCGCCCTGCACTCGTACTGGCTGTGGATCCACGTCTCCTGCGCGATCATCTCGGGAGCGGTGTTCTACCTGGGCGCGGTCGCCACGCTGCTCTACCTCCTGCGGGACCACTACGAGACGTCCCTCGCGGCCTCGGGCAAGGCCGAGGGCACCTGGGCGGGCATCATGTACCGGCTGCCCGCCGCCGCGAGCCTGGACAAGTTCGCGTACCGGGTCAACGCCATGGTCTTCCCGCTGTGGACCTTCACGATCATCGCGGGCGCGATCTGGGCCGAGGCCGCCTGGGGCCGCTACTGGGGCTGGGACCCCAAGGAGACCTGGTCCTTCATCACCTGGGTGGTCTACGCGTGCTACCTGCACGCCCGCGCCACCGCCGGCTGGAAGGGCCGCAAGGCCGCCTACCTGGCGCTGCTCGCCTTCGCCTGCTTCCTGTTCAACTACTACGGCGTGAACATCTTCATCACCGGCAAGCACTCCTACGCCGGCGTCTGAGCGCCCTCACGGGCCGCTCAGTCCACGCTGATCGCGTCCAGCTTGGCCCGCAGGTACGCGTGCGAGTCCACCGGCTCGTACGCGACCCGGCCGACGGGCGCGGGCAGCGGGGCGACCCGGGTGCCCGGGTCGCACTCGTAGAACCACACCAGCGACATCAGCTCCTCCGCCGGCGCGTCGGCCGGCGGAGGCAGCACGCGGTGCCGGCCGGAGCGCCAGCGGTCGCCGGTCCAGCGGGCCATCAGATCACCGATGTTGACGGTGAACGCGTCCGGGTGCCAGGGGGCGTCCTGCCACCCGCCGGCGTCGGTGTGGACCTGCAGACCGCCCTTGCCCTGCTGGCGGTCGAGCACGGTGACCGTGCCGAAGTCGGTGTGCGGGCCGATCCGGAACTGGCCGGGCGCGGGCTCGCCGACGATCTCCGTACCGGGGTACCAGTTGAGGTTCAGGCCCCAGGTGGGATGTCCGGTGTGCCGGGTGAAGAAGTCCGGCGGCGCGCCCAGAGCGGCGGCCAGCAGTTCCAGCAGCCGGTCCGACAGCGCGCGCATCCGCGCCGTGTAGGCCGTCACCAGCGGCCGCAGTCCGGGGACCTGGGACGGCCAGACGTTGGGCAGGAACCACTCGGCGTCGACGGCCGGGTCGCCGGTGGGCTCCTCGGCCGCGAAGGACCAGGACTCCTTCAGGTCCGGCGGCGTCGCGGTGCCCTCGGCGTAGCCGTTGGCCTCCGCGCCCGGCCCCAGCCAGCCGCGGCCGCCGACCCGCACCGCGTACGCCTGCTTGGCGGCGGCGGGCAGCAGGAAGAAGCCGCGCGCCGACTCCCTGATGGCGGCGCGCAGTCCCGGGTCCACGCCGTGCCCGGTGACCAGCAGGAAGCCCGCGGTGCACAGGGCCTCGTCGACGGTTCGGGCGAGGCGGGCGCGGTCGGCGGCATCGCCGGTGAGCCAGGGGCCGAGGTCGATGGTGGGGATCATGCGCCGATGTCCTCGTTCCACAGATCGGGGCGGGCCGCGATGAACTCGGTCATCAGGGCGGCGCACTCGGGGTCGTCCAGCAGGACGATCTCCACTCCGTGCCCGGCCAGCCAGTCGTGGCCGCCGTGGAAGGTGCGGGCCTCGCCGATGACCACCCGGGAGATCCCGAACTGCCGCACCAGGCCGCTGCAGTACCAGCACGGCGACAGCGTGGTCACCATGGTCGTGCCCCGGTAGGTGCGCTGCCGGCCGGCCGCGCGGAAGGCGGCGGTCTCGCCGTGCGCCGACGGGTCGCCGTCCTGCACGCGGCGGTTGTGCCCGCGGCCCAGGACCGTGCGGCCGTCCGCGGCGTACAGCGCGGCGCCGATGGGGATGCCGCCCTCCGCGAGGCCGGCGCGGGCCTCGGCGACGGCCGTCGCGAGCATCGCCTGTGCGTTGTCCATGACGGCCAGTGTCCCGCGGGGATCAGCCGCGGGGCGGGGTTTCGCCGTGCGTGCCGCCGGAGCCGTTCTCGCGGCGCCGCAGTTCCTCCTCGCGGCGGCGCAGGTCGGCCTCCCAGCTCTTCAGCAGGTCCTCGTCCCGCTTGTTCTCCTCGCGGAGCGAGTGGAGGAACGCCGGGTTGTCGTCGGGGGCGACCCACTGCGTGCGGTGGTTGCGGTGCCACTCCGCGGGCGTGCTGCCGCCCGCCGGCCCGGTGCGGTGCTTGCCGGCGACCAGCCAGACGACCGGGCCGACCAGGATCTCGCCGAAGAGCAGGATGATGATGATCCACACGACCTTGGGGAGGCCGCGGACCTGCTCCTCGGGGGTGTTGAGGCAGTCGATGAAGGCGTAGATCATCAACGCCAGCACCAGCAGGAACGGGAGAAGCCGGATCATCGCGGTAATGCCCCCCAGGCAGCGACGGCGGGGCATGACAGGGCCCCGGTGACGGGTCAAGAGTAGTGCGTACCGGATACTGGACAGCATGGCTTACGACGATCTTCGCTCGCTGTTGAGGGCCCTGGAGAAGGAGGGCGACCTCAGGCGCGTCACCGCCGAGGTCGACCCGTACCTGGAGGTCGGGGAGATCGTCGACCGGGTGAACAAGGCGGGCGGCCCCGCGCTGCTGTTCGAAAACGTCAAGGGCTCCTCGATGCCCCTGGCGATGAACGTGTACGGCACCGACCGCCGGCTGCTGAAGTCGCTGGGCCTGACGTCCTACGCCGACATCAGCGACCGCATCGGCGGGCTGCTGAAGCCGGAACTGCCGCAGGGCTTCGTCGGGGTGCGCGAGGCGTTCGGCAAGCTCGCCGGGATGACCCACGTCCCGCCGAGGAAGGTCAAGGACGCGCCCGTCCAGGAGGTCGTCCTCACCGGTGACGACGTGGACCTCGACGCGCTGCCCGCGCTGTTCACCTGGCCCGAGGACGGTGGCTCCTTCTTCAACCTGGGCCTGACGCACACCAAGGACCCGGAGACCGGCGTCCGCAACCTCGGCCTGTACCGGCTGCAGCGGCACGACCGCCGCACCATCGGCATGCACTGGCAGATCCACAAGGACAGCCGCAACCACTACCAGGTGGCCCAGCGGCGCGGTGAGCGGCTGCCGGTCGCCATCGCCTTCGGCTGCCCGCCGGCCGTGACGTACGCCTCCACCGCCCCGCTCCCCGGCGACATCGACGAGTACCTTTTCGCGGGCTTCGTCGGGGGTAAGCGTGTCGAGATGGTCGACTGCAAGACGGTCCCGCTCCAGGTGCCCGCCCACGCCGAGGTGGTGCTGGAAGGCTGGCTGGAGCCCGGGAAGACGCTGCCCGAGGGGCCGTTCGGCGACCACACCGGCTTCTACACCCCGCAGGAGCCCTTCCCCGCGCTGACCATCGACTGCGTGACGATGCGCAAGCGCCCGCTGCTGCAGTCCATCGTGGTCGGCCGGCCGCCGACCGAGGACGGACCGCTGGGCCGGGCCACCGAGCGGTTCTTCCTGCCGCTGCTGAAGATCATCGTGCCGGACATCGTGGACTACCACCTGCCCGAGGCGGGCGGCTTCCACAACTGCGCGATCGTCTCCATCGACAAGAAGTACCCCAAGCACGCGCAGAAGGTGATGCACGCCGTCTGGGGCGCGCACATGATGTCGCTGACCAAGCTGATCGTCGTGGTCGACGCCGACTGCGACGTGCACGATCTGCACGAGGTCGCCTGGCGGGCGCTGGGCAACACCGACTACGCCCGCGACCTGTCGGTCGTCGAGGGTCCCGTGGACCATCTCGACCACGCCTCCTACCAGCAGTTCTGGGGCGGCAAGGCGGGCATCGACGCGACCCGGAAGCTGCCCGAGGAGGGCTACACCCGCGACGGCGGCTGGCCCGAGATGGTGCTCTCCGACCCGGAGACCGCCGCGAAGGTCGACCGCCGCTGGAAGGAGTACGGCCTGTGAGCGCGGAATCCGCGACCCCGGACCTTTTCGGCCCCTCGCCCCGGCCCGACGGCAAAGTCCGCGCGTTCCTGCGGCTGGTGATGATCGAGCACTCGGTCTTCGCGCTGCCCTTCGCCTACATCGCCGCGCTCAGCGCGATGTTCGCGCAGGACCGGAGCGTGCACTGGTGGCAGCTCCTCCTGATCACGGTCGCCATGGTGGGCCTGCGCACCTTCGCGATGGCCTGCAACCGGATCATCGACCGCGAGATCGACGCCCGCAATCCGCGCACGGCGGGGCGTGAACTGGTCACCGGCGCCGTGTCCGTGCGCTCGGCGTGGACCGGCGCGCTGATCGCCGTCGTGTTCTTCCTGGGCGCGGCCGCGCTGCTCAACCCGCTCTGCCTGGCGCTGGCGCCGATCGCGGTGGTCCCGATGGTGGTCTACCCGTACGGCAAGCGGTTCACCGACTACCCGCACGCGATCCTCGGACTCGCCCAGGCCATGGGCCCGGTGGGCGCCTGGCTCGCGGTCTCCGGCTCCTGGTCCTGGGACGCGGTGATCCTCGGGCTCGCGGTGGGCATCTGGATCGGCGGCTTCGACCTGATCTTCGCCTGCCAGGACGTCGCCGCCGACCGGGCGCACGGCGTGCGCTCGGTGCCGGCCCGGTTCGGCATCGACGGCGCCCTGTACGGCGCGCGGGTCAGCCACGTGGTGACCACCGTGCTGCTGGTCTGGTACGGACTGGCCGTCGGCGCGGGCGCGTTCTGGTGGGTCGGCATGCTGATCGTCGGCGGCGCCTTCGTCTACGAGCACAGCATCGTCAAGCCCGGCGACCTCAGCCGGCTCAACCGCGCGTTCTTCACGGTCAACGGCTTCATCGGCATGGCGCTGTTCGTGTGCGCCCTGCTGGACCTGACGGTCCGGGGACTCGGCGTCTGAACGCCGCCGGGCCCCCGGACCCCGGGAACTCCCGGGCCCTGCTCAGCCCTGCTCGGACTTGAGGAAGGGCAGCGCGACGAACCGCGGATAGCGCCACCACTGGCCGCTGTTGGCCTTGGTGCTGCCGATGGCGCAGAAGATGATCCCGAGCAGCATGTGGAGCGCGCAGAGCCCGAGCAGGCCGAAGCCGGCGATGGCCAGGGCGATCGGGCCGTCGTCCTCGCCGTGCCAGATCACGCCACCGAAGCCGGCGATGTAGCCGACCCCGCCCAGCAGGACGGTCATGGCGGCGGTGATGCCGAAGTTCATGGCCTGCGCGGCGTGGTGGCGGATGAACGGGTCGTGTTTGTTCTGCTCGTTGCTGCGGATGATCAGCGGCGGGATCCAGCCCAGCGCCCAGCCGAGGCAGCAGATGCTGGAGCCCACGAGGACCGTGATCAGGGCGCTCAGGTGCGCCCACATCGCCGGCCCGGTCGGCGGCCGCATCGGCGGCGGCGGGAACGGCGGCGGATAACCCGGGGCGCCCGCCCAGCCGGGGCCGGGGTGGCCGTACGGCGGGGGCGGCGGCGGGAACGGTCCCGCGCCGGGGCCGGGAGCGGCCCACGGGCCGGGTCCCGGCGGCGGCGGGTCCTGCGGGGCCCCCTGCGGCGGCCCTTGCGGCGGTTGCCGAGGTGCCGCGTCCTGCGGCGGTATGCCTTCGTGCTTGCTGAAATCGGTCATGCGCGACCGCCCCCCGTGATCGTGTTTCCCGGATCCTACGGCCTCAGCGGATCAAGCCGTCGGCGGGGCGGTCCCGGAACAGGAACGCCGCCGCCACACCGCCCGCCAGGCCGAAGAGATGGCCCTGCCAGGACACGCCCTGCGCGGTGGGCAGCACGCCCCACAGGATCGAGCCGTACAGCACCGCGACGACCAGGCCGACCGCGATGTCGATCAGCCGCCGGTCCACGAAGCCGCGCACCAGCAGATAGCCGAAGAGGCCGAAGACCAGCCCGGACGCGCCCGCGGTGTTGGTGTGCGGCGGCGCGACCAGCCACACGCCCAGGCCACTGCACAGGATGATGACGAAGGCCACGCTCAGGAAGCGGCGGGTGCCGCGCAGCGCCGCCAGGAACCCGAGCACCAGCAGCGGGAGGCTGTTGGCGGCGACGTGGTCGAAGCCGAAGTGGATGAAGGCCGCCGGCACGATGTCCCGCAACTCCCCGGCCTCGCGCGGCACGATGCCGAAGGTGTCCAGCGCGTGGTGGGTCATCATGTCGATCGACTCGATCAGCCAGAGCAGCCCGACCCAGGTGAGCATGAGCGCCCCGGCCGCGCGGGCCCGGACGCCCGGGCCCGGCACCGCGCCGTCGCGGGCGCCGTGCCGGGCGTCACCGGCATCGTGGCCGGCGATGGGTTCGTACGCCACAGGATCCCCCCTCGTGGTGGTCCACCGTCCGTCGGTCCGGCCGGACTTCCCCGGACTTCCCACGGTAGACAACGACATGGGGGTTTGCGGCGGTTCCGCGTCTCAGGCGTCCGTTCCGCCCGCCATGAGCTGCATCACGGCACCCATGATGTCCTGGGGGTCGAGCGGGGTGGCGCCGGCCGGGGCCGAGACGGGCCGGGCGTCGGGGGCGAAGCCGACGGTCAGCGGCAGCGCGCCGTGGATCTCGTCGCCGGTGTCGAACTGGTCGAGGTCCAGGCTGATTCCCGACAGGGTGCCGTCCTTGACGGCGACGTCCACACTGACGTCCTTGTCGGGTACCTGCTTCAGGTCGGCGGCCGAGAACCCGTCCGGCAGCTGGTCCGCCAGCGGTTCGAGGGCGTCGGCCAGCGCGTCGGCCGTCTTCCCGGCGGCCAAGGTGACCGTGACGTGGTCGGCGCCGTCCTTGGTGCCGGCGTCGGTGAACTTCGCGTTGTGCTCCAGGGCTTCGCGCAGCGCCTTGGTGATCCGCTCCTGCGTCTTGGCGTCCAGCGCCGAGGGGTCCGGCAGCGGCGAGCCGCCCTGGCTGCCCTCGGCCATGCTCTTGGAGAACTCCTCGAAGGCCTTGGGATCGACGGAGACCCACTTGCCACCGAGCGCGTCCTTCACGGACTTGAACGAGGAGGGCAGGCCGTCGGCGGCGTCGAGCATCTGCCGGAACTCCCGCAGATCGGCGTCGTCCTGCTTGGCGCCGAGATCGCCGGCGAGCGACAGGAACTGCCGTACGTCCGCCCGGAAGTAGGCCTGCTTCCCCGCGAGGCTGCGGATCTCCAGCAGGTCCTTGCCCTGGCCGAGCGAGACCCGCAGCGCGACCGAGGCGTTGTCCTTGTCGCTCTTGAGGTCCTTCAGCGGCGTGGTGGCGCTCATGGACAGCGACACGTCGAGACCGGCGAGCAGCTTCGCGTCGGCCCGGGTGAAACCGTCCGCGCCCTTGAGCGCGGACCAGATCTGCTGCTCGCTGCCGCCGAAGCCGACGGACAGCGTGGCGGCCTTCTGCTCGCCGAGCCGGTCCAGCGCCTGCTGGACCTTGGCGCCGGCACTCAGGTTCCCGGCGGTGCCGCACGCGGCGGCGGTGGTGGCGATGAAGGCGGCGCAGCCCGCGGCGGCGATGCCCTTGCGCATGGCGTTGATGGTGTTCTCCCCAACCCCTTGGTCGTTACATGAACACCTCACTGACCCGTGAGCTGGCCGGAAGGTTGTACGAGCGGCCGGATAGGCTCGCCACATGGACGACAGCGGGCGCGGGACGCCCTGGGTGGTCGGGGTCTCCGGGGCTTCCGGGACGCCGTACGCGGCCGCCGTGATCCGGGCGCTGCTGGACGCGGGCGAGGCCGTCGACCTGGTGGTCAGCCGGGCCGCGCGGCTCACGGTGCTGGACGAGACCGGGGCCCCCTTCCGCGACGGCCACTGGCGCGAGGACCTGTCCCGCTGGCTGGCCCGCGGCGCCGACGGCACCCCGGACCGCTTCGGGGCCGATGTCACCCGGGTGCGCCACTGGGCCGCCGGGGATCTGGCGGCCGGGCCGAGCTCGGGCTCGTACCCCGTCAAGGGCATGCTGATCGTCCCGGCGAGCACCGCCTGTGTGGCCGGGGTGGCGCTGGGGCTCTCCAAGGACCTGCTGCAGCGCGCCGCGAGTGTCACCCTGAAGGAGCGGCGGCCGCTGGTCGTCGCCGTACGGGAGACCCCGCTCGGCGGGCAGACGCTCCGGCACCTGGTCGCGCTGGACGAGGCGGGCGCCGTGGTGCTGCCGGCGTCCCCGGCGTTCTACGCGGGCGCCCGGCACATCCAGGACCTGGTCGACTTCGTCGCCGGGCGGGTGCTGGACGCCGCCAGGGTGCCGCACAAGCTCTACCACCGCTGGGAGGGGGAACTGGGGGCAGCGCAAGCGGCCGCCGGGACCGCCGTGACGAGGGACGCGGACGATATGGCCGGGATGACGGGGATGCCCGGGACTGTGGAGGCGGATGACGGCGAATGAGGCCGGCGCCGCTCAATGCGCAAGGCACATGCCCGCCGATGCCTTAGATTCTTGTCCCGACAGCGCAATCACGGCATGAATGAAGGGGTCCAGTCTGATGGACGCGGTGGACAGGCAGCTCATCCAGGCCCTCCGTGAGAACGGCCGGGCCTCGTACGCCGAGCTGGGCCGGCTGGTGGGTCTGTCGGGTCCCAGTGTCACCGACCGGATCAACCGCCTGGAGCAGGCCGGCGTGATCACCGGCTACCGGGCCACCATTCACCCCGCCGCTCTCGGCCTCGGCGTCACCGCCCTGGTCGGCCTGCAGCTCAGCGACGCCGCCGACCACGAGGACGTGGCCACCCGGCTGCGCGATCTCGACGAGATCGAGGACTGCTGGTTCATCGCCGGCGACGACTCCTACATGCTCAAGGTCCGCGTCCCCGACGTGGACGGCCTGGAGCACACGATCCGCCGGCTGTCCGGCACCAAGGGCGTCGCGCGCACCCGCACCACCATCGTGCTGTCCACGAAGTGGGAGAACCGGGTCGGGGAACTGCCCGAGACCATGTAGGCGTAAGGTCGATCGGGTTGTCTGCCGGTCAAGGACAGTATGGAGGCGAGGCGAGGCATGGACGCTGGGCTCAAGCGGGAGCTGGAGGAGAAGGTCCGGGCGGGTGAGCGGCTGACCCGTGAGGACGGCATCGCCCTCTACGAGTCCGACGACCTCGCCTGGCTGGGCGGCCTCGCCCACCACGTGCGGACGCGGAAGAACGGTGACGTCGTCCACTTCAACGTCAACCGCCACCTCAACATGACCAATGTGTGCACGGCCTCCTGCGCCTACTGCTCCTTCCAGCGCAAGCCGGGGGAGAAGGACGCGTACACGATGCGCATCGAGGAGGCCGTGCGGCTGGCCAAGGAGATGGAGGGGGACAACCTCACCGAGCTCCACATCGTCAACGGCCTGCACCCCACGCTCCCGTGGCGCTACTACCCGCGCTCGCTCAAGGCGCTCAAGGAGGCGCTGCCGAACGTCTCCCTCAAGGCGTTCACCGCCACCGAGATCCACCACTTCGAGACGATCTCCGGACTGAGCGCGAGCGAGATCCTGGACGAGCTGATCGAGGCCGGCCTGGAGTCGCTGACCGGCGGCGGCGCCGAGATCTTCGACTGGGAGGTGCGGCAGCACATCGTCGACCACCGCACCCACTGGGAGGACTGGTCGCGCATCCACCGCCTGGCGCACGAGAAGGGCCTGAAGACCCCGTGCACCATGCTGTACGGGCACATCGAGGAGCCCCGGCACCGGGTGGACCACGTGCTGCGCCTGCGTGAGCTGCAGGACGAGACCGGCGGCTTCCAGGTCTTCATCCCGCTGCGCTACCAGCACGACTTCGTCGACCTGAAGGACGGCAAGGTCCGCAACACCCTCCAGGCCCGCACCACCATGGCCTCCGGCGCCGACGCGCTGAAGACCTTCGCCGTCTCCCGGCTGCTGTTCGACAACGTGCCCCACGTGAAGGTCTTCTGGGTCATGCACGGCGTGCAGACCGCGCAGCTGGCGCTGCAGCACGGCGCGGACGACATGGACGGCTCGGTCGTCGAGTACAAGATCACTCACGACGCCGACAACTACGGCACGCCCAACAAGCTCACCCGCGAGGACCTGCTGGAGCTCATCACGGACGCGGGCTTCCGCCCGGTCGAGCGCAACACCCGCTACGAGATCATCCGCGAGTACCCAGGCCCGGACGCCGCGCGCCGCGAGTCGCCGCAGCCGATGCGCTTCTGACCCGTTCCGCGTGCCGCGGGCGTGCCGCGGGCCCCGGGAATCCCGGGGCCCGCGCTTCACCTGAGCGTCGCCCGGAGTCCGGACCGGCTTCAGATGCCGTCAGGGCGGGTCCTTACAGTTTTCGC
This sequence comes from Streptomyces sp. MI02-7b, assembly GCF_033793585.1. NCBI lineage: Bacteria > Bacillati > Actinomycetota > Actinomycetes > Kitasatosporales > Streptomycetaceae > Streptomyces > Streptomyces sp. MI02-7b. The sequence continues at coordinate 18,930 of NZ_JARAWX010000003.1, forward strand.
CATGGCACTGCGCTTCGCCCTCGACCCCGAGCTCACCGCCGACCTGCGGAACCAGCTCGTGACCCTCTGGACGGACGTCACCAACGCCGGTGGCGCCGTCGGCTTCGTGGCCCCCGTGACCGCCGCCGACGTGGCCCCGCAGGCGCAGGGCCGCTGCGAGGCGATATCCGAGGGCAGGGCGCATCTGATCGCCGGATTCGAGGACGGGCGCCTGGTCGCGACGGCGTTCCTGACCCTCAACAACCACCGCCTGATGGGCCACTGGGCCTGGCTCTACACCGTCATGGTCGACCCCGCCCACCAGGGCCGCGGTCACGGCGCGGAGTTGCTGCGCGAGGCCGAGAGCGCGGCCCGCGAACTCGGCCTGGAGGGACTGCGGCTCACCTGCCGCAGCGGCATGGGCCTGGACCGTTTCTACGCCTCCGTGGGCTACAAGGAGGTCGGCAGGACGCCCGGGGCGATCCGTGTCGCCGCAGGTGACGACCGCGACGAGATGACGATGTGGCTCCCGCTGCTCTGAGCGTGAAGGCCGCGTGCTTCACTGGTGGGGCAGTACGTCCGCTGCGTTCCGCGGACCGGACCGCCGAACACACCGAAGGAAGTGGCATCGCCGTGAGCTGGAAGCCGAGTCCCATGCTGCGCTACTCCCTGATGCGCCTTGGCCTCTTCGCGGCCTGCTTCCTCGCCATCTGGGGTTTGGTCTACGTCCACGTGCTGCCGGCCGGCCTCGGCGACTCCAACCTGCTGTGGGTCATGCTGCTGGCCCTGGTGATCAGCGCGCCGCTCAGCTTCGTGGTGCTGCGCGGCCTGCGCGAGCAGGCCTCCGTGCAGGTCTCGACCCGGGTGGAGCGCACGAGGGCCAACCTGGCCGCCAGCGCCGCTCAGGAGGACGAGGCGGACGACGCCTCGCGCGCCGCGACCGGCAGCTGACCCCGCGGCCTGACGGCCGGGTTCACAGGAGCCGCACCGAGCCCGTCAGGTGCAGGCGGGACGGGTCGTCGGCCGAGCGGAGCTCGAACGCACCGGCGTCCGCGGCGTGGACGACCGTGGTGGGCAGCAGGACGGGTGCCGCGAACCGCGCGCGCAGGACGACACCCCGGGCCGTGCCCGGGACCACCTCGGCCGCGCACCGGGCGACGGTCCACATGCCGTGGGCGATGGCCCGGGGGAACCCGAGCGGCCGGGCGGTCAGCGGATGCACGTGGAGGGGGTTCCAGTCGCCCGAGACCGCCGCGTGCCGGCGCCCCAGGTCGGCGGCGAGCCGCCACCGCGCCACCTCCGGCAGCGGACGCCGTGCCTCCGGCGGGGCGGCGGTGGGCGCGGGCCCGCCGGTCCTGGCCAGGTACGTGCTGCGGTCCTCCCAGACCACCGCGCCGTCGATCCGGGCCTCCGTGACGACGACGACCTCCACTCCGCGCCGGTGCGCGCGCAGCTCCCGCGCGTGGACGGTGATGTCGGGGGTCTCCGAGGGCAGCAGCGGCCGGTGCTGCGTGATCTCGATCGCGGTGTGCACCAGCCCGAGCAGCGGGAGCGGGAAGCGGCGTCGCGCCATCAGCCGCGCGGCGAGCGGGAACCCGAGGACGTGCGGGTAAGTCAGCGGTACGGCCGTCCCCGGCGCGGGGAAACCGCACACACGTGCGTAGGCGGCGACGCGGCCGGGGTCGACCCGGACCGCCGGCGCGGTCGGACGCTCCGCGGGCAGCGGGGCGTCGGCCGCCGGACGCTTGCCGAAGCCGGTCAGCACCCCCTTGGCGAGGGTCAGCAGCAGTGGCACGGAAGTCCCCCCGACGAAGCCGCGGCGCATTGACGTGAGAGCGATGTTACCCGAAGTAACGCTCACCCCTCTGAAATCCCTCGGGCCGCCCGCCGACCGCCGCCGGAAAAGGCAGGAGCCCCGCACACAGCGCGGGGCTCCTTGGGTACTGCTAATCGGGTACTACACGTCTGTCCGCAATTAGGCGGGGACGACGTTCTCCGCCTGCGGGCCCTTCGGACCCTGCGTGACGTCGAAGGTCACCGCCTGGTTCTCCTCCAGCGACCGGAAGCCGCTGGCGTTGATCGCGGAGTAGTGGACGAAGACATCGGGGCCGCCGCCGTCCTGGGCGATGAAGCCGAAGCCCTTCTCGGCGTTGAACCACTTGACGGTTCCGGTAGCCATAAGCCCTCCTTGGGCCAAAGGGTTGCCCTGCTCCAGAACCTGCCCTGCTAACCGCAAGAAGTCTGAAAACTACAAAAGCCCGCGGTCACATGCTCCGCAGGCTTTGTACTGCAAGGGAAACCAAACTGCAACTTGCGACGACAGTAGCACGGAGCATCCTCGCCGGGGAAGAGCAACAAGATCCCCATTCACCCGGACCGCCTAAAGCTCGAACGCGCGGTGAACCCGTGGCCTCCGGGCAGTGTCCGGTGCGACTCCCCGGCGGGCCCCGGCGAAAGATCGCCGGAGCGGGGGTCTAGCCTCCTGATGTGGACAAATCTGCGCCCCTTCCCTCCGCCGGTGGTGAGCGCCGGACCCGGCCTCGCGTCGGGCACATCCAGTTCCTGAATTGCGTACCTCTTTACTGGGGGTTGGCCCGAACGGGTGCCCTGCTGGACCTGGAGCTCACCAAGGACACCCCCGAGAAGCTGAGCGCCCAGCTCGTCTCCGGAGACCTCGACGTGGGCCCGATCACGCTCATGGAGTACCTGCGCCACGCCGACGAGCTCGTCGCCCTCCCGGACATCGCCGTCGGCTGCGACGGCCCCGTCATGTCCTGCGTCATCGTGAGCCAGGTCCCGCTCGGCAGCCTGGACGGCGCCCGGGTCGCCCTGGGTTCCACGAGTCGTACGTCCGTGCGACTCGCGGAGCTGCTGCTCGCCGAGCAGTACAAGGTCGAGCCCGACTACTACACGTGCCCGCCGGACCTGTCGCTGATGATGCAGGAGGCGCAGGCCGCCGTCCTGATCGGCGACGCCGCGCTGCGCGCCTCCCTGCACGACGCGCCGCGGCTCGGCCTGGAGGTCCACGACCTCGGCCTGATGTGGAAGGAGTGGACCGGGCTGCCCTTCGTCTTCGCCGTCTGGGCCGCCCGCCGGGACTACCTGGCCGCGCACCCCGAGGCGGTGCGCGAGGTGCACCGGGCCTTCCTCGCCTCCCGCGACCTCAGCATGGAGGAGGTGGAGAAGGTCGCGGAACAGGCCGCCCGCTGGGAGTCCTTCGACGCGGACACCCTGCAGCGCTACTTCACCACCTTGGACTTCTCCCTCGGCCAGGACCAGTTGACGGGCATCGCCGAGTTCGCCCGCCGCGTGGGGTTCCCGCCCCGGGCGCGGGTACACCTTCTCTGATTTCACCGGCTTCCCGTAGGTTGCCCGGCATATCCGGGGAACTCCCGTTGTTCTTCGACCTTCCGCACCGCGAGAGGCGCGCAGATGCAACCGCTGCAGGCGAACGACCCCACGGCGATCGGTCCCTACCGGCTGCTCGGTCGGTTGGGGGCCGGCGGCATGGGCCGGGTCTACCTCGGGCGCAGCCCGGGCGGCCGGACGGTGGCCGTGAAGGTGGTGCGCTCGGAACTCGCCGACGACCTGGAGTTCCGCACCCGCTTCCAACGCGAGGTGGAGGCGGCGCGCCGGGTCGGCGGTGCGTGGAGCGCCCCGGTGCTCGACGCGGACACCGACTCGCCGGTGCCGTGGGTGGCCACCCGCTATGTCGCCGGGCCCGCGCTGTCCGACGCCGTGAAGACCTTCGGGCCGCTGCCGGAGGACGGCGTGCGAGCGCTGGGCGCCGGTCTCGCCGAGGCGCTGGAGGAGGTGCACGGACGCGGCCTGGTGCACCGCGACATCAAGCCGTCCAACGTGCTGCTCTCGCTGGACGGGCCGGTGCTGATCGACTTCGGCATCGCCCGTGCCATGGACGCCACCGCGGCGCTCACCAGCAAGGGCGTGGTGGTCGGCTCGCCCGGCTACATGGCGCCCGAGCAGGTCACCGGCCGGCCGACCGGGCCGGCCGCCGACGTCTTCGCCCTCGGCGCGGTGATCGTCTTCGCCGCGACCGGACAGGGGCCCTTCCCCGGCGACAGCGCGGCCGTGCTGCTGTACAAGGTCGCCCACGAGGAGCCCGAGTTCGAGGGCATGCCCGCCGGGCTGCGCGGTGTGGCCGAGTCCTGCCTGGCCAAGGACCCCGCGGCGCGTCCCACGCCCCGTCAGCTCGCCGGCCTGCTCGCGCCGGACGGCGGGGCCGCCTCCCTGGTGCACGGCGGCTGGCTCCCCGCGGCGCTGACCGAGCGGCTCGGCCGCCAGGCGGTGGAACTGCTGGACCTGGAGCCGACGCCGCCGCCCGGCGCGCTGGGCGGCGTTGCCGGCACGGACAGCGGCACGGCCGGCACGGGCTCCTCGTACGGCTCCCATCCCTCGTACGGCACCTTCGGCCCGCCGCCGCGGCTGACCGAGCCGCACGACGCGGTGCCGTCCTCGTTCGCCGCCACGCCGCCGCCGGTCACCACCCCGGCCGTGCCCCGCCGAGGCCGGGCGGCGTCGCTGGCGGGCGCCGGCGTCGTGCTGGTCGCGGCGGCGGTGACGCTGGGGCTCGTGCTCCACGACGGCGGCCGGGCCGACGACCAGGGCAAGGGCGGCGGGAGCCCGGCCACTTCGCGGTCCACCGCCTCGGTGTCGGCGCCGGCGTCGCCGTCGCACGGCTCGGCGACCCCCTCCGCGCCCCGGCTGGCGTCGCTGCCCGCGGCCTTCGCCGGCACGTGGAAGGGCGACACCGTCACCGCCCACGGCGTCCCCGGCACCTTCGAGATCACCATCACCCCGGGCAAGGTCGGCGCGGTGGTCGGCCACGACAAGAGCGTGCTGTCGCTGCTCGGGCAGACCTACGACTGCAGCGGGCAGTGGAAGCTCGCCACGGCCACCGAGCGGTGGATCGTGCTGGACACCAGCGGGGGCACCAACCCGCACCCCGGGGTGTGTTCGGACGGCTCGGCCGACGAGCGCTTCACCCTCGACGACGACGGCTCGCTACACTACCGGTCGGGCGACTCCCTGGCCGGGAACCCGGAAGGCGACCTCAGGAAGCAGGGCGGCTGAACCCCTGGCGTAGGCTGAGCGGGTCCGTCACAACCCCTCGGAAGGGATGCCCGGTGAGCGAGAACGCCGACCTGCAGTCCGTCCTCGACCGTGCCGCCGACGGTGGCCGCATCACCCCCGAGGAGGCGCTCGACCTCTACCGCTCCGCACCCCTGCACGCACTCGGCGCCGCCGCGGACGCGGTGCGCCGCCGTCGCTACGCGGGCGTCGAGCACATCGCGACGTACATCATCGAGCGCAACATCAACTACACCAACGTCTGCGTCACGGCCTGCAAGTTCTGCGCCTTCTACGCCGCGCCCAAGGACACCGCCAAGGGCTGGACCCGCGATCTGGACGACATCCTGCGCCGCTGCGCGGAGACCGTCGAACTCGGCGGCACCCAGATCATGTTCCAGGGCGGCCACCACCCGGACTACGGCGTCGAGTACTACGAGAAGCACTTCAGCGCCATCAAGCAGGCCTACCCCCAGCTGGTCATCCACTCCCTCGGGGCCTCCGAGGTCGAGCACATGGCCCGCATCTCCAAGGTGCCGGTGGACGAGGCCATCACCCGCATCCACGCGGCCGGCCTGGACTCCTTCGCGGGCGCCGGCGCCGAGCTGCTGCCGGCGCGGCCGCGCAAGGTGATCGCCCCGCTGAAGGAGAGCGGCGAGCGCTGGCTGGAGATCATGGAGACCGCGCACAACCTGGGCGTGGAGTCCACCTCCACCATGCTCATGGGCACCGGCGAGACCAACGCCGAGCGCATCGAGCACCTGCGGATGATCCGGGACGTCCAGGACCGCACGGGCGGCTTCCGGGCCTTCATCCCGTACACCTACCAGCCGGAGAACAACCACTTGAAGGGCCGCACGCAGGCCACGCTCTTCGAGTACCTGCGGATCATCGCGATCGCCCGGCTCTTCCTGGACAACGTCGCCCACATCCAGGGCTCCTGGCTCACCACCGGCAAGGAGGTCGGCCAGCTGTCGCTGCACTACGGCGCCGACGACCTGGGCTCGGTGATGCTGGAGGAGAACGTCGTCTCCTCGGCCGGCGCCAAGCACCGCTCGAACCGCATGGAGCTGATCCACCTGATCCGGGCCGCGGGACGCGTCCCGGCCCAGCGCGCCACCACGTACGAGCACCTCGTGGTCCACGACGACCCGGCGAACGACCCGGTCGACGACCACGTCGTCTCGCACCTGTCGTCGACCGCCATCGAGGGCGGCACGGCGCACCCCGAGCTCAAGCTGATCAGCACCTCCTGACCCGCGCCCGCGGTCCGCGATGCTGACGATCCACGCCGGCGCGGACGGCGCGGCCCTGGTGGTCGACGGCGGCACCATCGCCGCCGTCGGCCCGCTGGACGCGCTGCGCGCGAGCCGTCCCGGAGCCCGGGTCAGGTCCTGGCCGGGCACGCTGCGGCCCGGCCTGACCCACGAGGGCGCGCTGCCGCCGGCGCCGAGCCCGCGCGAGCGGGTGCACGCCCTGCTGTCCCGCGGCGTCACCGCCGTGGCGGCCCTTCCCGACGACCCCGCGCTGCGCTCCGCGCTGGACCGCAGCGGGCTGCTGCCCGCGCGCCGGGCACCCGAGCCGGCCCCGGGCGCGCGGGCGGACTTCGCCGTCGTCGACGGGAGCGGCGCGTGCCTGGCCACGCTCGTCGGGGGACGGCTGCTGTACCGCAGGGCGTGAGGCGATCACCCGGCCGCCGTGCACCGGTGGCCGGCTGACAGGCCGTCGCTTAGGTTCCGGTCATGCCGGACATATCAGTACCCCGCGTCCTCTCCGGCCGCCTCGCGGCCCCGGTGATCGCCGTGCTCGCGGCGGTCGCCCTCGTGGCCCTCCCCGCGGCCGCCGCCGGTGAGGCGCCCTCCGCCGGGGCGGCGCCGTGCTTCGGCCGCGTGCCGACGATCACCGGCTCCGGCGGCATCCAGGGCACCCCGGGCGACGACGTCATCGTGGGCTCCGCCGGGCCGGACCGCATCGACGGCGGCGGCGGTGACGACCGCATCTGCTCCCTCGCCGGGAACGACCGGGTCAGCGGCGGCCCAGGGAACGACAGCATCGCCACCGGCGGCGGCGACGACCTGGCGGCCGGCGACCTGTTCACCGACAGCGGCGACGCCGTCGGCCAGGGCGACGACCTGCTGATCCTGGGGGAGGGCGACGACCGCGCGGCGGGCGACAACAGCGCCACCGCGGGCGACGGCTTCGGCGGCGGCGACGACCGCATCGACGGCGGTCCCGGCAACGACCTGATGACCGGCGACTCCGCGGCCGACACCGGCAACGCCTTCGGCGCGGGCGACGACGTCCTGAACGGCGGTCCCGGCGCCGACCGCCTGGTCGGCGACAGCTTCGCCTTCCTCAACGCCGTCGGCAGCGGCGGGGACGACCTCCTCGACCTCGGCGCCGACGGCGGCCTCGAGGTCGTCGGCGACAACTTCTCGGTGAGCCGGGGCCGCACCGCGGCGGGTTCAGGAAACGACCGGATCATCGGCGGCGCCGCCGACGAGACGCTGATCGGGGACAACTCCGGCGACCACGTCACCTCGGCGGGCGACGACGTGATCACCGGGCACCGCGGCCGCGACACGGTCTTCGGCGACAACACGAATGTCGCCCGCGACGCGAGCAACGGCGCGCCGGGCGGCCGCGATCTGCTGGTGGCCGGTCCCGGTGACGACGTCGTCCGCGCGGGCCCGGGCGAGGACCGGATCGACGGCGGAGCGGACCGCGACGTCTGCGACGGCGAAGCCGGCCGCCGCGACCGCGCGGACCACTGCGAGACCTCGCTCGGCATCCCGTGACGGCTCCCCCGGGCCCCTGCGCGGGGCCCGGGGCCGCCGGGTGAACAATGGGGGCGTGACCCGAGCCTCCCTGGACAAGCAGCCGCACGAAGTCGCCGCGATGTTCGACGACGTCGCCGCCAACTACGACCTGACCAACGACGTGCTCTCGCTCGGGCAGGACCGGCGCTGGCGCAAGGCCGTCGCTCAGGCCCTGGACGTGCGGCCCGGCGAGCGGGTGCTGGACCTCGGCGCCGGCACGGGCACTTCCTCGCTGCCCTTCCTGCGGGCCGGGGCGAGCGTCGTGCCGTGCGACTTCTCGCTCGGCATGCTGCGCGAGGGCAAGCGCCGGCATCCCTCGCTGCCGCTCACCGCGGGCGACGCGACCCGGCTGCCGTTCGCCGACGGGGTCTTCGACGCCGTCACCATCTCCTTCGCGCTGCGCAACGTCCACGACACCGACGCCGCGCTGCGCGAGATGCTGCGCGTCACCCGGCCCGGCGGGCGCGTGGTCATCTGCGAGTTCAGCCACCCCACCTGGGCTCCGTTCCGCACCGTCTACACCGAGTACCTGATGCGGGCGCTGCCGCCGGTGGCCCGCGCGGTCAGCAGCAACCCCGACGCGTACGTCTACCTCGCCGAGTCGATCCGCTCCTGGCCCGACCAGCCCGCGCTGGCCGGACGGATGTCCCGGGCCGGCTGGTCGAAGGTCGCGTGGCGCAACCTGTCGGCCGGGATCGTGGCACTGCACCGGGCGGTGCGCTGACCCGGGGCGCCGCCTCATAGACTCTCAACGCCGATGACCCATACCGACGGGAGATCCCGACCGTGACTGACACGACCGTCGCCTCCGAGCGCAGTGCCGATGTGATCGTCGTCGGGGCCGGTCCCGCCGGTTCGACGACCGCGTACTACCTGGCGAAGGCCGGTCTGGACGTCCTGCTGCTGGAGAAGACCGCGTTCCCCCGCGAGAAGGTGTGCGGCGACGGTCTCACCCCGCGGGCGACCAAGCAGCTCGTCGCGATGGGCATCGACATCTCCGAGGAGGCGGGCTGGCTGCGCAACAAGGGCCTGCGCATCATCGGCGGCGGTGTCCGCCTCCAGCTCGACTGGCCGGACCTGGCCTCGTACCCCGACTACGGACTCGTCCGCAAGCGCGAGGACTTCGACGAAGTCCTGGCCCGCCAGGCCGAGAAGGCCGGTGCGCGGCTGTACGAGCGCTGCAACGTCTCCGGTCCGATCCGCGACGAGCGCACCGGCCGGATCACCGGGGTCGAGGCGAAGCTCGGCGAGGAGAAGACCCCGGTCACCTTCCACGCCCCGCTGGTCGTGGCCGCCGACGGCAACTCCACCCGGCTCTCGCTGGGGATGGGCCTGCACCGCCGCGAGGACCGTCCGATGGGCGTCGCGGTCCGCACGTACTTCACCTCGCCCCGCCACGACGACGACTACCTGGAGTCCTGGCTGGAGCTGTGGGACCGGCGCGTCCCGGGCGACCCCCGGCTGCTGCCCGGCTACGGCTGGATCTTCGGCATGGGCGACGGGACGTCCAACGTCGGCCTCGGCGTGCTCAACACCTCCGCCTCCTTCAAGGAGCTGGACTGGCGCGAGATCCTCAAGGCCTGGTGCGCGTCCATGCCCGAGGACTGGGGCTACACCCCCGAGAACATGACCGGGCCCATCCGCGGCGCCGCGCTCCCGATGGCCTTCAACCGCCAGCCGCACTACACCCGCGGCCTGCTGCTCGTCGGCGACGCCGGCGGTCTGGTCAACCCGTTCAACGGCGAGGGCATCGCCTACGCGATGGAATCCGGCCGGATCGCCGCCGACGTCATCGTCCAGGCGCACGCGCGGGGGACCGCGGCGCAGCGGGAGCTGGCGCTGCACAACTACCCGCGCATCCTGAAGGACACCTACGGCGGTTACTACACGCTCGGCCGGGCCTTCGTGAAGCTGATCGGCAACCCGAAGGTCATGAAGGTGGCGACGCAGCGCGGGCTCAGTCACCCGCTGCTGATGCGCTTCACGCTCAAGCTGCTGGCGAACCTGACCGACCCGTCCGGCGGCGACGCGATGGACCGGGTCATCAACGGCCTGTCGAAGGTGGCCCCGCGGTCGTGACGACGCCGGGCTTAACCGTCCGCGCCACCGGCGGGGTGACCGCCGTCGCCGGTGGCAGCGGTGCAGGGAAAACGATTCTTCTGGAGTCGCTGGCAGGGCTCCGCGGCACGGGGGGCGCCGTCCCGCGCGGCGACGCGACGGGCTTCGTCCCGCAGGACGACATCATCCACCGCGAACTGCCGGTGGGCCGCACGCTGCGGTACGCGGCCCGGCTGCGCATGCCGCCGGGCACGAGCGCGGCCGCCGTGGACGACGCGGTGGCGCGGGTGCTGTGCGAGCTGGGGCTGACCGGGCAGGAGCGGCAGACCGTCGCCACCCTCAGCGGCGGCGAGCGCAAGCGGGTCAGCATCGCCGTCGAACTGCTCACCCGGCCCGGCGTGCTCTTCCTCGACGAGCCCACCTCCGGCCTCGACCCGGCCACCGGCGCCGCGCTCGTGGCCACCCTTCGTGAACTGGCCGCCGCCGGGACCACCGTCGTCCTCACCACGCACACCCCGGCCGACCTCGTCCGCGCCGACCGGGTGGTCTTCCTCGCGCCCGACGGGGAGATCGCCTACGACGGCCCGCCGGGGCAGTTGTGCGCGGCCTTCGGCGCGGCGACGGTGGAGGAGGTCTACGGTAAGGTCGCGGCCGGCGCGCGGCACACGGGCGCCGCCGAGTCCCCCGAGCCGCTGCCGTCGGTGACGGAGGCCGCAGGACCCGGCGTCCCCCGGCTCGGCGCGGTGCGGCAGTGGGCGCTGCTGACCCGGCGCAACGCCGAGATCCTGCGGCGCGACCGGCTGTCGCGGGCGGTCCTCGCCGGGTCGCCGGTGATGATCGTGGCGATGTTCGCCCTGCTGTTCAAGCCCGGTGCCTTCGACCCGGAGACCCCCATGCCGTCCTCCTCGGCGATGATCCTGTTCTGGATCGCCTTCGGGGCCTTCTTCTTCGGGCTCGCCTACGGACTGCCGCAGATCTGCGCCGAACTGCCGGTCGTGCGCCGGGAACGGCTGACCGTGCTGCGACTCGGGCCCTATGTGCTGGCCAAGCTGACGGTCCTGCTGCCCGTGCTCGCGGCGGCGGACGTGCTGCTGCTCGCGGTGCTGCGCGCCCTGGACCGGCTGCCGGCCGCGGGGTGGGACGTCTACGGTTCGCTCCTGACGACCACCCTGCTCGCGTCCGCGGCGGCGCTGGCGCTGGGGCTGCTCGCCTCCGCGTGCGTCTCGCATCCCGCGCAGGCCACGTTGCTGCTGCCGCTGCTCTGCTTCCCGCAGGTGCTCTTCTCCGGCGCCTTCGTGCCCGTCCCGCAGATGGCCTGGGCGGGCCGGGTGCTGAGCTGTGCGATGACCAACCGCTGGGCGTACGAGGCGCTGGGCAGCGCCATCGGCCTGGAGGAGCTGTGGACCCGCGGCCGCTCGCCGCTCGGGCCGCCGCTGCTGGCCTCGTACGGCGACACCTTCGGCCGGCCCGCGGTGTTCGGGGACGCGCTGCTGGCCGGCTTCACCCTGCTCTTCCTCGCGGGGACCTGGATCGTGCTGGCGCGCCGGTGCCGCACGGTGCGGCGGGGGTGAGAGCGCACTCACGCTTACACAACCTTCTTCATCCTTACGCATGATGGGTAGGATGCGTAAGCATGGGGCAGGATTGGTACTCGGTCGACCAGGTCGCCGACCGGCTCGGACTGCATGTGCGGACCGTGCGCGGCTACATCCGCGACGGGCGGCTGAAGGCCGTGCGCATCGGCAAGCAGTACCGCGTCGCGCCGGCCGACCTCGACGCGCTCACCGGGCGACCCGCCCCCGCACCGCCCCCGCGGCGGGCCGAGGTCTCCGCCATCGTCGAACTCGACGGGATCGGGGCGGCGGCCGCCGACCGCCTGGGCACCCTGCTCGCCGCCGGTGCCCGGATGCCGCGCGATAGCGCGGAGCCGGTGCGCATCCAGACGGTGTACGACGAGTCGCGCGCCCGGCTCACGGTCGTGGTGCTGGGCGGGCTCGCCCCCACGAGCGACGTGCTGGCCGTCATCGACGGCGTTCTCGGCGCGGAGAACGGCATGTTCCTCGACGAGACCGGAAGGCCGACGCCATGACCGACGTGGTGACCGAACGCGCGGGCGTGCCCGTCCTGCTCGTGGGGGAGGACGGCCCGAGCATCGCGGGCCCGCAGGACGCCCTCGACGTGATCGGCGCGGCCTTCTCCCGCGCCGAGGTGGTGGCCGTGCCCGTGTCCCGGTTCGACGAGCGCTTCTTCGCGCTGCGCACCGGGGTGGCGGGCGAGATCCTGCAGAAGTTCGTCACCTACCGGCTGCGGCTGGTGGTCGTCGGCGACGTGTCCGCGTACACCGGGGCCAGCACGGCGCTGCGCGACCTGGTGCGCGAGTCCAACCGCGGCGAGCAGGTGTGGTTCGTGACCGATCTCGGTGAGCTGGACGCCCGGCTGACGAGCTGATGGTGCGTCAGCAGGCTGATCAGCAGCGCAGTCTGGGGGGCAGGCCGGCGGTGTCCGGGACGCGGTCGCGGTAGGCCGCGGCGGCGAAGGCGAGGAACGCGTCCACGTCCGCCCGGTTGGAGGGCAGGCCGAGCGAGACGCGCACCGCGCCTCCGGAGGGCAGCGCCAGGCGGTCCAGGTAGTCGTCGATCGTGCCGCCGGCGCCCCGGGGTGCCCGGGCCGCCCGGCGCAGTTCCTGCATGCCGATGCCGAACGCGGCCTCGCCGGCGCCGGGGTTGCAGAAGCAGCCGGTGCGCAGTGAGATGCCGTGCGCCGCGCTGTCCCGGGCGACCACGCGCTCGTCGACCACCTCCCCGCGGACGTCGAGGAAGTTGAGCGCGACCGTGCCGCCGCGGTTCGCGGTGTCCTTGGGCCCGTACAGCCGGATCATGGGGGCGCCGGAGCTGTGCGCGAGGCCGCGCAGGCCGTCCAGGAGCGCGGCGGTCAGCTCGGCGACATGGCGCCGCACCGTGTCCGCCCCGACGGCGCCGATGAAGTCCAGTCCCGTCTCCACGTCCGGTATGTGGAGGAAGTTGAGCGTCCCGTCCTCGAAGGCGGACTCGTCGCCGGCCATGCGGTGCCACTGCGCCCGCGCGCTGACCACGTGGATCGTGCCGCCGGAGAACCACGGCCGGCGCAGCCGCGGCAGGGCGTCGCGGCGGACGATCAGTGAGCCGATGCCGGTGGGGTAGCCGAAGACCTTGTACCAGCTGACCGCCACGAAGTCCGGGTGCACGGCCGACAGGTCCAGCCGCCCGGCCGGGGCGAAGGCGGCCGCGTCCAGCAGCACGTCGAAGCCGGCGTCCCGCGCCTCGCCGATCCAGCGCAGCGGGTGCCGCACCCCGGTGAAGTTGCTCTGCGCCGGGTACGCGAACAGCCCCCGGCGGCGGCCGGACAGGGCGGCGCGCACGGCTGCGTCGGAGGTACGCAGGTCCGGCAGGTCGAGCGGGACGTAGGTGGTGCGGGCGCCGCGCGACCGGGCGAACTCACGCAGTCCGTTGACGGAGTTGTGGTTGTCCGCGAGCAGCACCAGGCGGTCGCGGCGGCCGAACGGGTAGGCCTCGCCGACCAGGCGCAGCGCACCGGTGGCGTTCGCGGTGAAGACCACCGCGTACTCGGCCGGGTCGGCGCGGAAGTGCCGCAGCACGGCGGCCCGGGCCCGGGCGACCAGTTCCTCCGAGGCGGTGGAGGTGGGGTTCTGCGAGTGCGGATTGCCGTACGCGTCCGAGGTCAACCGGTCGGCGTGGGCGCGGAGCTGGTGCCCGGCGGGGAGGCCGGCGCCGGTGTGGTCGAGGTAGACGTGCTGCTTCTCGTCCAGGTAGGCGTATTCGGTCGCGCGTAACCCGGCGGGGGACACGGTGTCGAACATACGAACACCATACGGGGCGGGGGAGCGGCGGGACGGCCGTCCCATCTGACATCGATGTCACGTGCGGGGAGGGGGTGTTGGGGGCATCAGCCCGAAATGCGCGGTTCGTGATGGTGTGCCCATACTTTTGCTCACCCCACCGGGGACACCACCCTCAACGGGAGGAAGGCCACACCATGAACACCTTCGCGAAGTCCCTTGCGACCGCTGCCGCGGCTGTTCTGCTCGCGGTCGGCGGGATGACTGCCACCGCCTCCGCCGCCCCGTCCGGACACGGCTCCGGGCACGGCAAGAAGCTCCACTGCACCTGGCACAAGGGCTACTGGACGTACCGCCACGCCGGCCGCGACGGCCACGCCGGCCGCGACGGCCACGCCGGCCGGGGCGACCGCGACCGCCGGGGCGGGCCGGCCCACGGCTCCGTCCGCTGGGAGAAGGTCTGGCACCCCGCCCACAAGGTCTGCGTCCGTCGCTGATCCCCGTTCACGCTCCCGTCACCGTCCCTCGACCCGGGCCCGGCCCCGCCACTGCGGCGGGGCCGGGCCCGGCCCCGTAAGGGCGTGTGCGCGCCTTCACGAGCGGGGTGCGCGGGTGCGCCGGGGCACGGCGGCGCCAGGGACCTGCCGCCGGTGCGGGCGGCGGCCCTCCCGTGGGGACGGGGTCGCGGGATCAGGCCACGCGGACGGCGGAGGTGGGCATGTAATAGGCCATCTGCTGGATCACGACGCCCTTGCTCGGGTTGGCCGCGTCCAGGTACTGGCCGTCGCCGACGTAGACGGCGACGTGGTAGGCGGAGCCGACTCCACCCCAGAACAGCAGGTCGCCCGGCTGGACCTCGCTCACGGGGACCTGGGTGCCGAAGGTCGACTGCGCCTGGGAGGTGCGCGGCAGCTCGACGCCGATGGTCCGGAACGCGGCCTGGGTGAGGCCGGAGCAGTCGTACGCGCTGGGGCCCGTGGCGCCGTACACGTACGGCTTGCCGACCTGGGCCTTCAGGAAGCTGAGCACGGAGGCGACGCTGCCGCTCGCGGCGGAGCTCGACACCGACGCGACCGACGGGGCGGAGGCGGAGCCGGCCAGCGCGGTGCGTCCGGCCGAGCGGGACGCCGTGGCGGACTCCCGGGCCTCGGCGGCCTTGGCGGCGGCGGCCTTGCGGGCGTCGGCGGCGGCCTTCTTCTTGGCGGCGGCCTTCATCGCCTCGGCGCGGGCCTCGTCGCGGGCCGCGTCCAGCTGCTGTTCGACGACGGTCTCGTCGATCGCGGCGGCGGCCTGCGCGGCGCTCGCCTCGGTGGAGAGGGCGGGGATGACCGGGATGCTTCCGGTGGTCGCCGGGTCGGCGGCCGTCGGTTCTGCGTTCGCCGGGGCGGACATTCCGGTGAGGGCGAGCGTTCCGATGACGCCGCCGGCGACTCCAGCGCGGCGCACCCAGTTGGTGCTCTGCGTGGCGCGTCGCCGGCGGCGTATATGCGAGATCTGAAGGTGCATGCGCTCTTGGGTATCAGGCGGAATCGGTTCCGTTCAACAAAAGTGTGATGCGCCACAGTTGGCATCACCCCAGTGCTATTGTCCCTTTTTTGATCTTCCTGATTCGGGATGAATCGGATATCCAAGTCCATTTCCTCGTGCGTGCGTTCACGTGCCTTCTGCCGCCGTCAGCACGGACTTTCCGGCCTCACCCGGACGGGCGGCGGCGCGCTATCACGCCGCCTGGGGGAGCTCCAATTTGCTTTGAGCCGCGATGGCCTGATAGTGAGCCACCCCCTCTGGCCAGCGATAACGCGAGCAAATATGACTTCTGGTGATCATTTGAGAGACCTGCGTGAGAAGATCACCGCTCATCCGGACGGGGGATCCTCCGACGGGTGGTGTAGATCACAAAGTCCGGTGGGAACCCCGTGTCGCAGATCACAGACCAGGAGGCATAAGATGCGGGCAGTTCGGGCTTGTGAACTGCCTCACATAGAGAGGATCTAGGTGGCGTGGCGCACCCGCCCGGGCACGGTCCGTCATCAGTCACCGTCGACTGGAAGGAGCGGGGACGTGAATGCCTACGCGCCCATCCTCGTGCTGGGCGGCCTCGCGGCCGGCTTCGCGATCTTCTCCGTGGTCATGGCCTCAATTATCGGCCCAAAACGGTATAACAGGGCTAAATTGGAGGCGTATGAGTGCGGCATCGAGCCGACTCCGCATCCGGCCGGTGGTGGCCGTTTCCCGATCAAGTACTACCTGACGGCGATGCTCTTCATCGTCTTCGACATCGAGATCGTCTTCCTCTACCCCTGGGCGGTCTCCTTCGACTCCCTGGGGATCTTCGGGCTCGTCGAGATGCTCCTCTTCGTGCTCACCATCTTCGTCGCATACGCCTATGTCTGGCGTCGCGGCGGTCTGGAATGGGACTAGGGGCGGAGAAAAGCCATGGGTATTGAAGAGAAGCTGCCGAGCGGATTCCTGCTGACGTCGGTCGAGACCGCCGCGGGCTGGGTGCGGAAGGCGTCGGTCTTCCCGGCGACCTTCGGTCTGGCCTGCTGCGCCATCGAGATGATGACCACCGGGGCCGGCCGGTACGACCTCGCCCGTTTCGGGATGGAGGTCTTCCGCGGTTCCCCGCGCCAGGCGGACCTGATGATCGTGGCCGGCCGGGTGAGCCAGAAGATGGCCCCCGTCCTGCGCCAGGTCTACGACCAGATGCCCAATCCCAAGTGGGTCATCTCGATGGGCGTCTGCGCATCCAGCGGCGGGATGTTCAACAACTACGCAATTGTGCAGGGTGTTGACCATGTGGTCCCTGTTGACATTTATCTCCCCGGATGTCCGCCCCGTCCCGAAATGCTGATGGACGCCATTCTCAAGCTCCACCACAAGATCCAGCACAGCAAGCTCGGCGTGAACCAGGAACAGGCCGCGCGCGAGGCGGAGGAGGCGGCGCTGAAGGCGCTGCCGACCATTGAGATGAAGGGGCTTCTCCGATGACGGATTCCCCGGACACCCCGAACCCGGACAAGGACGTGCAGGCGAGCGGCCTGCCCGGTCAGCGCGGGGACCACGGCGAGGCGATCCGCGTCCAGCACGGCATGTTCGGCGCCAACAACGGCGGCGACACCTCCGGGTACGGACGGCTGGTGCGCACCGTGCGCCTGCCGGGTGCCGCGAACCGCCCCTACGGCGGCTGGTTCGACGAGGTCGCCGACGAGCTGGAGGGCGCCCTGGAGGAGCAGGGCCTCGTCCCGGACAACGCGATCGAGAAGGTCGTCGTCGACCGCGGCGAGATCACCTTCCACGTCGCGCGCGAGCACCTGCCCCTCGTCGCCCGGACCCTGCGCGACGACCCCGCCCTGCGCTTCGAGCTCTGCACCGGGGTGAGCGGCGTCCACTTCCCGGAGGACAAGGGCCGCGAGCTGCACGCCGTCTACCACCTGCGCTCGATCACCCACAACCGGCTGATCCGGCTGGAGGTGAGCGTCTCCGACGCCGACCGGCACGTCCCGACGCTGGTCGAGGTCTACCCGACCAACGACTGGCACGAGCGCGAGACGTACGACTTCTTCGGGATCGTCTTCGACGGTCACCCCGCCCTGACGCGGATCATGATGCCGGACGACTGGCAGGGCCATCCGCAGCGCAAGGACTACCCCCTCGGCGGCATCCCCGTCGAGTACAAGGGCGCCCAGATCCCGGCTCCGGACCAGCGGAGGTCGTACTCGTGAGCACGCACGGCACGTCGCACGCAGCACCCCGGCAGGCCTCGGAGCGGGACACCACCGAGGGCCGGGTCTTCACGGTCACCGGCGGCGACTGGGACGAACTGTCCGAGACCGTCGGCAAGGCCGACGACGAGCGCATCGTCGTCAACATGGGTCCGCAGCACCCGTCCACCCACGGTGTGCTCCGGCTGATCCTGGAGATCGACGGCGAGACGGTGACCGAGGCCCGCTGCGGCATCGGCTACCTGCACACCGGCATCGAGAAGAACATGGAGTTCCGGACCTGGACCCAGGGGTCCACGTTCGTGACGCGCATGGACTACCTGACGCCGTTCTTCAACGAGACGGCGTACTGCCTGGCGGTGGAGAAGCTGCTCGGCGTCACCGAGGAAGTGCCCGACCGCGCCTCGGTCATCCGCGTGATGCTGATGGAGCTGAACCGCATCTCCTCGCACCTGGTGGCCATCGCCACCGGCGGCATGGAACTCGGCGCCACCACGATCATGATCTACGGGTTCCGCGACCGCGAGATGATCCTGGACATCTACGAGCTGATCACCGGCCTGCGGATGAACCACGCGTACATCCGCCCCGGCGGTCTCGCCCAGGACCTGCCGCCCGGCGCCGTGGACCAGATCCGCGAGTTCGTGAAGAAGTTCCGCAAGAACCTCCCCGAGTACGACAAGCTCGCCACCGGCAACCCGATCTTCAAGGCCCGGATGCAGGACGTGGGCTACCTGGACCTGGCCGGCTGCATGGCGCTCGGCGCCACCGGCCCGATCCTGCGCTCCACGGGACTGCCGCACGACCTGCGCAAGTCGCAGCCGTACTGCGGTTACGAGAACTACGAGTTCGACGTCCCGACCGTCGACACCTGCGACTCCTACGGCCGCTTCCTCATCCGCCTGGACGAGATGCGCGAGTCGCTGAAGATCGTCGAGCAGTGCCTGGACCGGCTGCAGCCCGGCCCGGTCATGGTCGCCGACAAGAAGATCGCCTGGCCCGCGCAGCTGGCGCTCGGCCCGGACGGGCTCGGCAACTCGCTGGACCACATCAAGAAGATCATGGGCACCTCCATGGAGGCCCTGATCCACCACTTCAAGCTGGTGACCGAGGGCTTCCGGGTGCCGCCCGGCCAGGCGTACGTCGCCGTCGAGTCGTCCAAGGGCGAACTCGGGGTCCACGTGGTCAGCGACGGGGGCACCCGCCCCTTCCGCGTCCACTTCCGGGACCCGTCCTTCACCAATCTGCAGACCATGGCGGCGATGTGCGAGGGCGGCCAGGTCGCCGACGTCATCGTCGCGGTGGCGTCCATCGACCCCGTGATGGGAGGCGTCGACCGGTGACTGAGGTATCACTCGGCATCCCCGCGATGCCCGCGCCGGACTTCCCGGCCGACGTGCGGCAGCGCCTGGAGACGGACGCGCGCGAGGTCATCGCGCGCTACCCCGGCAGCCGCAGCGCCCTGCTTCCGCTGCTGCACCTGGTGCAGGCGGAGGAGGGCTACGTCTCCCGTACCGGGGTCCGCTTCTGCGCCGAGATGCTCGGGCTGACCACGGCCGAGGTGACGGCGGTGTCGACCTTCTACACGATGTACCGCCGGGCGCCGTCCGGCGAGTACCAGGTCGGGGTCTGCACCAACACCCTGTGCGCGGTGCTCGGCGGGGACGCGATCTTCGACGAGCTCAAGGAGCACCTCGGCGTCGAGAACGGCGGCACCACCGAGGACGGCAAGGTCACGCTGGAGCACATCGAGTGCAACGCGGCCTGCGACTTCGCCCCCGTGGTGATGGTCAACTGGGAGTTCTTCGACAACCAGGACCCGCAGTCGGCCAAGCGGCTCGTGGACGACCTGCGCGCCGGCCGGACCGTCGAGCCCACCCGGGGCGCTCCCTTGTGCACATACAAGGAGACGTCCCGGATCCTCGCCGGGTTCCCCGACGAGCGCCCCGGCGCCGTCGAGGCGAGCGGCGGCGCGGGCCCGGCCTCGCTGGCGGGCCTCAGGCTCTCCCGCGGCGAGGCCCTGCCGGGTTCCGGCGGCGGAGTGCCGCGGCAGACCTCCGCCCCTCCCGGGGACGAGACGCCGCCGGCGCACGCCAGCTCCCACGACGCCCCGCAGGAGTCCGCGGTCTCCGACCCCGACCACCCCGCCGGGCCCGTCACCGAGCAGCGCACGAACGAAGGCGAGGGGGAGCAGTGACGATGGTTGACTCGGCGGAGAAGGTGCTCGCACCCGTTCTGTCGGCCTTCTGGGACGACCCGCAGTCCTGGACGCTCAACACCTATCGCCGGCACGAGGGGTACGAGGGCCTGCGCAAGGCGCTCGCCATGCCCCCGGACGACGTGATCGCGTTCGTCAAGGACGCGGGTCTGCGCGGCCGCGGCGGCGCCGGCTTCCCGACCGGGATGAAGTGGCAGTTCATCCCGCAGGGCGACGGCAAGCCGCACTACCTCGTCGTCAACGCAGACGAGTCGGAGCCGGGCACCTGCAAGGACATCCCCCTGATGTTCGCCAATCCGCACTCGCTGATCGAGGGCATCGTGATCGCCTGCCACGCGATCCGCTCCCAGCACGCCTTCATCTATCTGCGCGGCGAGGTCGTCCCCGTGCTGCGGCGGCTGCACCACGCGGTCGCCGAGGCGTACGAGGCCGGCTTCCTCGGCAAGAACATCCTGGGCAGCGGCTTCGACCTGGAGCTGACCGTGCACGCCGGCGCCGGCGCGTACATCTGCGGCGAGGAGACGGCGCTCCTGGACTCGCTGGAGGGCCGGCGCGGCCAGCCCCGGTTGCGGCCGCCCTTCCCGGCGGTCGAGGGCCTGTACGCGTGCCCGACGGTGGTCAACAACGTCGAGTCGATCGCCTCGGTGCCCGCGATCCTCACCAAGGGCAAGGAGTGGTTCCGCTCCATGGGCAGCGAGAAGTCCCCGGGCTTCACGCTGTACTCGCTCAGCGGCCACGTGGCCAACCCCGGCCAGTACGAGGCGCCGCTCGGGGTGACCCTGCGTCAGCTGCTCGGGCTGAGCGGCGGCATGCGTCCGGGCCACAAGCTCAAGTTCTGGACGCCGGGCGGCTCTTCCACCCCGATGTTCACCGACGAGCACCTCGACGTCCCGCTGGACTACGAGGGCGTCGGCGCCGCCGGATCGATGCTCGGTACCAAGGCGCTGCAGTGCTTCGACGAGACCACCTGCGTGGTGCGCGCCGTCACGCGCTGGACCGAGTTCTACGCCCACGAGTCCTGCGGCAAGTGCACCCCCTGCCGCGAGGGCACCTACTGGCTCGTCCAGTTGCTGCGCGAGATCGAGGGCGGCAAGGGCACCCTGGCCGACCTCGACAAGCTCGCCGACATCGCCGACAACATCAACGGCAAGTCCTTCTGCGCCCTCGGCGACGGAGCGGCCAGCCCGATCTTCTCCTCCCTGAAGTACTTCCGCGACGAGTACGTGGAGCACCTGGAGGGCCGCGGCTGCCCCTTCGACCCGTCCAAGTCCACGGTCTGGGCCGACAAGTCTCACCTGGAGGTGAACGCGTGACCGTCACCACGAACGCCGCTTCCGGAGAGGCAGCGGTGCCGCCCGAGGACCTGGTGTCCGTCACCATCGACGGCATCGAACTGTCGGTGCCCAAGGGCACGCTGGTGATCCGGGCCGCCGAAATGATCGGGATCGAGATCCCGCGCTTCTGCGACCACCCGCTCCTGGACCCGGTCGGTGCCTGCCGGCAGTGCATCGTCGAGGTCGAGGGCCAGCGCAAGCCCATGGCGTCGTGCACGATCACCTGCACGGACGGCATGGTCGTACGCACCCAGCTCACCTCCGGCGTCGCCGAGAAGGCCCAGCGCGGGGTGATGGAGCTGCTGCTCATCAACCACCCGCTGGACTGCCCCGTCTGCGACAAGGGCGGCGAGTGCCCGCTGCAGAACCAGGCGATGTCCGCCGGCCAGGCCGACACCCGCTTCGAGGGACGCAAGCGGACCTACGCCAAGCCGATGCCGATCTCCACCCAGATCCTGCTGGACCGCGAGCGGTGCGTGCTGTGCGCGCGCTGCACCCGCTTCTCCCAGCAGGTGGCGGGCGACCCGATGATCGAGCTGCTGGAGCGCGGCGCGCTGGAGCAGGTCGGCATCGGGGACGGCGACCCCTTCCAGTCGTACTTCTCCGGCAACACCATCCAGATCTGCCCGGTCGGCGCGCTCACCTCGGCGGCCTACCGGTTCCGCTCGCGCCCCTTCGACCTGGTCTCCTCGCCGAGCGTGTGCGAGCATTGCGCCGGCGGCTGCGCCACCCGCACCGACCACCGGCGCGGCAAGGTCATGCGGCGGCTCGCGCAGGACGACCCCGAGGTCAACGAGGAGTGGATCTGCGACAAGGGCCGGTTCGGCTTCCGCTACGCGCAGCGGCCCGAGCGGCTCACCACGCCGCTGGTGCGCAACGCCGACAGCGGTGAGCTGGAGCCGGCGAGCTGGCCGGAGGCGCTGGAGGCGGCGGCCCGCGGGCTGGCCGCGGCCGGTGGCCGCACCGGCGTGCTGCCCGGCGGCCGGCTGACCGTCGAGGACGCGTACGCGTACGCCAAGTTCGCCCGCGTCGTCCTGGACACCAACGACGTCGACTTCCGGGCCCGCGCGCACTCCGCCGAGGAGGCCGACTTCCTGGCCTCCGCCGTGGCGGGCCGCGGCCGGGACCTGTCGGGCGACGGCGTCACCTACACCCTGCTGGAGAAGGCCCCCGCGGTGCTGCTGGCCGGGCTGGAGGCCGAGGAGGAGGCGCCCGGCGTCTTCCTGCGGCTCCGCAAGGCCTGGCGCAAGCACGGTCAACGCACCTTCGCGCTGGCCCCGTTCGCCACCCGGGGACTGGGCAAGGCCGGCGGCACGCTGCTGCCCGCCGCGCCCGGCACCGAGACCGAGTGGCTGGACGCGCTCGCCGGTGGTACGGGTCTGGAGTCCAACGGCCGCGCCGCGCACGAAGCGCTGCGTGCCGAGGGCGCCGTCGTCCTGGTCGGCGAACGGCTGGCGGCCGTTCCCGGCGCGCTGACCGCGGTGCTCCGGCTGGCCGAGGCCAGCGGCGCCCGCCTGGCGTGGATCCCGCGCCGGGCCGGTGAGCGCGGCGCGGTCGAGGCGGGCGCCCTGCCGGGGCTGCTGCCCGGCGGCCGCCCGGTCGTCGATCCGCGGGCCCGCGACGAGGTCGCCGCGGTCTGGGGCGTGGCCACGCTCCCGTCCCGCTTCGGCCGCGACACCGCGGCGATCGTCGAGGCGGCGGCGGCCGGTGAACTCGGCGCGCTGCTCGTGGGCGGTGTGGAGGTCGCCGACCTGCCCGACCCGGCCAAGGCCCGTGAGGCACTGGACGCGGTCGGCTTCGTGGTGAGCCTGGAGCAGCGGCCGAGCGAGGTCACGGAGCGGGCGGACGTCGTCCTGCCGGTGGCCGCGGTCGCCGAGAAGGCCGGCACCTTCCTCAACTGGGAGGGCCGGGTGCGGCTCTTCGAGACCGCGATCAAGCCGGCGCAGCAGGTCCAGCGCCACCAGTTCCCGGACGCCCGGGTGCTGACGATGCTGGCCGACGCGCTCGACGTCCCCCTCGGCCTCGCCGACGTGAAGGCGGCGCGCGCCGAACTCACCCGGCTCGCCCCGTTCGACGGCCCGCGCGCCGCCGCGCCGCGCGAGACCGGCCGCCCGATCCCCAAGCCGGGCGTCGGCGAGGCGGTACTCGCCGGTCACCGGCTGCTGCTCGACCAGGGCCTGCTCCAGCAGGGCGACGACGCCCTCGCCGGCACCCGCCACCCGGCGGTCGCCCGCCTGTCGGCGGCCACGGCGGAGGAGATCGGCCTCACCGACGGTGCCGAGGCCGAGATCACCGGCCCCGCCGGTGCCGTACGGCTCCCGCTGATGGTGACCGAGATGCCCGACCGCGTCGTGTGGCTGCCGCTGAACTCCGTGGGCGGCGGCCTCGTCTCGGACACCGGTGCCCTGCCCGGCCAGGTCGTCACGGTGGCCGCGCCCACGAAGGAGGTGGCCCAGTGATGACGATGTCCGTCGAGGACCTGTCCATGTTCGGGCGGGACCCGTGGTGGCTGATCGCCGTCAAGGCGGTCTTCTGCTTCGCGTTCCTGATGCTGACCGTGCTGTTCTCCATCGTGTGGGAGCGCAAGGTCGTCGCCTGGATGCAGCTGCGCATCGGCCCCAACCGGCACGGCCCCTGGGGCATGCTCCAGTCGCTCGCCGACGGCGTGAAGCTGATGCTCAAGGAAGACCTGATCGTCAAGAAGGCCGACGCGGTCGTCTACGTGCTGGCCCCGATCGTGGCGGCCATCCCGGCGTTCATGGCGATCGCGGTGATCCCCTTCGGGCCGGCCGACAACGAGGTCTCGATCTTCGGCCAGCGCACGCCGATGCAGCTCACCGACCTGCCGATCGGCATCCTGTTCATCCTGGCGACCGCGTCCGTCGGCATCTACGGCATCGTGCTGGCCGGCTGGTCGTCCGGCTCGACGTACCCGCTGCTCGGCGGCCTGCGCTCCTGCGCGCAGATGATCTCGTACGAGATCGCGATGGGCGTCGCCTTCGCGTCGGTGTTCCTCTACTCCGGCTCGATGTCGACCTCGCAGATCGTCGCCCAGCAGCACGACCGCTGGTACATCGTGCTGCTGCCGGTGTCCTTCATCATCTACATCGGCACGATGGTCGGTGAGACCAACCGCGCCCCCTTCGACATGCCGGAGTCCGAGGGCGACCTGGTCGGCGGTTTCAACACCGAGTACTCCTCGATCAAGTTCGCGCTCTTCATGCTCGCCGAGTACGTCAACATGGTGACCGTCTCGGCGGTCGCGACCACCCTCTTCCTGGGCGGCTGGCGGGCCCCGTGGCCGATCAGCACCTTCTGGGAGGGCGCCAACCACGGCTGGTGGCCGCTGCTGTGGTTCGTGGTCAAGGTCCAGTTGCTGCTCTTCCTCTTCATCTGGCTGCGCGGCACGCTGCCCCGCGTGCGCTACGACCAGCTGATGAAGCTGGGCTGGAAGGTGCTCATCCCGGTCTCGATGGTGTGGCTGATGCTCGTCGCCACCGTCCGGGCGCTGCGCAACGAGAACTACGGCTTCCAGTCGATCCTGCTCTACGTCGGCGGTGCCGTCGTCCTGCTGCTCCTGGTCTCGCTCGCCTTCGACGTCCTGCGGGACCGCGGCGACAAGGACAAGGAGGCGGCCGCCGCGGCGGGGCCGCCGGAGCCGTTCGACCCCATGGCGGGCGGGTTCCCCGTGCCGCCGCTGCCCGGCCAGGAGCTGCCGCCCGTCCCGCGGCGGCCGTCCCGTGCGGAGCGTCAACTCGTAGGCAAGGAGGCCGACGATGCCTGAGTTCCTGGGCCCGGTCGCGGGCTTCGGCGTGACCTTCAAGGCCATGTTCAAGAAGCGGCTGACCGAGCAGTACCCCGAGGAGAAGAAGCCGACCGCGCCGCGGTTCCACGGCCGCCACCAGCTCAACCGCCACCCGGACGGGCTGGAGAAGTGCGTCGGCTGCGAGCTGTGCGCCTGGGCCTGCCCCGCCGACGCGATCTACGTCGAGGGCGCCGACAACACCGACGAGGAGCGCTACTCGCCGGGCGAGCGCTACGGCCGCGTCTACCAGATCAACTACGCCCGCTGCATCCTGTGCGGGCTGTGCATCGAGGCCTGCCCGACGCGGGCGCTGACGATGACCAACGAGTACGAACTCGCCGACAGCAGCCGCGAGTCGCTGATCTTCACCAAGGAGCAGCTGCTCGCCGGCCTGGACGAGGGCATGGTCGAGGCTCCGCACGCGATCTTCCCCGGCACCGACGAGGGCGACTACTACCGCGGCGCGGTCACGCACGCGGCCCCCGGCACCGTCCGGCAGGTCGCGGTCTCCAAGGGCGAGAAGCCCGACGAGACGGTGCGGGACGAGCCGGAGGGTGACGGAACGGCCGACGTGCAGGTCCCCGCGACCGGCGGCACCGCACCGGCCGGGACGGGAGACGAGGCATGAACGGGCTGACCACGCTGGCGGCCGGGTACACCACCTCCACCGGGGAGGCGGTCCAGTTCTGGGTGCTGGGCACCGTCGCGGTGCTGGGGGCGCTCGCGACCGTGCTGATGAAGAAGGCCGTGCACAGCGCACTGTCGCTCGCCGGGACGATGATCGTCCTGGCGGTCTTCTATCTGGCCCAGGGCGCGTACTTCCTCGGCGTCGTGCAGATCGTCGTCTACACCGGCGCGATCATGATGCTCTTCCTCTTCGTCGTCATGCTGGTCGGCATCACCGCCGCCGACTCGCTCAAGGAGACGCTGAAGGGGCAGCGCTGGCTCGCCGCCGGGGCCGGGATCGGCTTCGGCGTCCTGCTGATCGCGGGTATCGCCAACGCCTCGCTCAAGCAGTTCACCGGGCTCGGTCAGGCCAACGCCGGCGGCAACGTCGAGGGACTGGCGTCGCTGATCTTCACCAAGTACGTGTGGGCCTTCGAGATCACCGGCGCGCTGCTGATCACCGCGGCCATCGGCGCGATGGTCCTCACCCACCGCGAGCGCACCGAGGCCCGCGCCACCCAGCGCGAGCTGGCCGAGCGGCGGGTGCGCGAGGGCAAGCAGCTCCCCCCGCTCCCCGCGCCGGGCGTCTACGCCCGCAACAACGCGGTCGACGTCCCCGGCCTGCTGCCGGACGGCACGGTTTCCGAGCTCAGCGTCAGCCCGACGCTGCGCGGGCGCGGCCAGTACCGCGACGTCTCCGCCGAGGCGGTCGCCAAGGTCGCCGAGCTGGAGCAGCGCACTGAGGAGGCGTCGAAGTGAACCCGGTCAACTACCTGTACCTGGCGGCGCTGCTGTTCACCATCGGCGCGGCCGGGGTGCTGATCCGGCGCAACGCGATCATCGTCTTCATGTGTATCGAGCTGATGCTGAACGCCTCCAACCTGGCGTTTGTCACCTTCTCCCGGATGCATGGCAACCTCGACGGCCAGATCATCGCCTTCTTCACGATGGTCGTCGCCGCCGCGGAAGTGGTCGTGGGCCTGGCGATCATCGTGACGATCTTCCGCTCCCGCCACTCGGCCTCGGTCGACGACGCCAGCCTGATGAAGCTCTAAGGGGTAGCGACAGTGGACTACTTGATCGGATGGCTCGTCCTCCTGCCGCTGCTGGGCGCCGGTGCGCTGCTCACCGGCGGCCGGAGGCTGGACCGTACGGGCCACTGGATCGGCACCGTGCTCGCGGCCGCGTCCTTCGTCGTCGCGGCGGTGCTCTTCTTCGACATGCTCGGCCGCAGCGGGGAGCAGCGCGCGCTGCACTCCACCGCCTTCACCTGGATCTCGGTCGGCGGCTTCCACGCGGACGTCGCCTTCCAGCTCGACCAGCTGTCGATGACCTTCGCCCTGCTGATCACCGGTGTGGGCACGCTGATCCACATCTACTCGATCGGCTACATGGAGCACGACGAGCGGCGCCGCCGCTTCTTCGGCTACCTCAACCTCTTCCTCGCGGCGATGCTCCTGCTGGTGCTCGCCGACAACTACCTGCTGCTGTACGTCGGCTGGGAGGGCGTGGGCCTGGCCTCGTACCTGCTGATCGGCTTCTGGCAGCACAAGCCCAGCGCGGCGACGGCGGCCAAGAAGGCGTTCATCGTCAACCGCGTCGGTGACGTCGGCCTGTCCATCGCGATCATGCTGATGTTCACCACCTTCGGCACCTTCACCTTCGAGCCGCTCTTCGGCCAGGTGGACAAGGCGGGCGAGGGGATCCTGACCGGCATCGGCCTGATGCTGCTGCTCGCCGCCTGCGGCAAGTCGGCCCAGGTCCCGCTGCAGTCCTGGCTCGGCGACGCGATGGAGGGCCCGACCCCGGTCTCGGCCCTGATCCACGCGGCGACGATGGTGACCGCGGGCGTCTACCTGATCACCCGCTCCGGCGTGATCTTCAACGCCGCGCCCACCGCCCAGGTGGCCGTGGTCACGGTCGGCGCGGTCACGCTGCTCTTCGGTGCGATCGTCGGTTGCGCGAAGGACGACATCAAGAAGGCGCTGGCCGGCTCCACGATGTCGCAGATCGGCTACATGGTGCTGGCCGCGGGCCTCGGCCCGATCGGCTACGTCTTCGCGATCATGCACCTGGTCACCCACGGCTTCTTCAAGGCGGGCCTCTTCCTCGGCGCCGGATCGGTCATGCACGGCATGAACGACGAGGTGGACATGCGCAAGTACGGCGCCCTGCGGAAGTACATGCCGATCACCTTCGTCACCTTCGGGCTCGGCTACCTGGCCATCATCGGCTTCCCCGGCCTGTCCGGCTTCTTCTCCAAGGACAAGATCATCGAGGCCGCCTTCGCCAAGGGCGGCACCGAGGGCTGGATCCTCGGCGGCGCGGCCCTGCTGGGCGCGGCGATCACCGCGTTCTACATGACCCGCGTGATGCTGATGACCTTCTTCGGCGAGAAGCGCTGGCAGTCCGACGCGGACGGCCACGAGCCGCACCCGCACGAGTCGCCGAAGTCGATGACGATCCCCATGATCGTCCTGGCCTTCGGCTCGGTCTTCGCGGGCTTCCTGTTCAGCTTCAACGAGTCCTTCGTGAAGTGGCTGGAACCCGTCACCGGCCACGAGGAGGGGCACCCGCCGATCGGCGCCGGCGCCGTCACCGCCGCCACCCTGGTCGTGATGCTCCTCGGAGTGGCCCTGGCCTGGGCCGTGTACGGGCGCCGCCCGGTCCCCGCCGTCGCCCCGCGCGGCAACCTGCTGACCCGCGCCGCCCGGCGCGACCTGCTCCAGGACGACTTCAACCACGTCGCCCTGGTGCTGCCCGGCGAGTACCTCACCCGCGGCCTGGTCTATGTGGACCACAAGGGTGTGGACGGCGTCGTGAACGGCACCGCGGCCGCCGTCGGCGGCCTCTCCGGCCGGATGCGGCGCCTCCAGAACGGCTACGTGCGCAGTTACGCCGTGTCGATGCTGGCCGGCACCGCGGTGCTGGTGGCGGCGACGCTGCTGATGCGGGGGGTGGCGTGATGCGGCTCCACCGGCCCGGCACGGCAGCCGTACCCGTCCTCCCGGCCGCCCAGCGGCTCCCGCTCATGAGGGGTGTTGCCTGATGTCCTTCCCCCTGCTCACCGTGACCGCCGGGCTCCCGGCGCTCGGGGCGATCGCCACGGCCGCCGTCCCGGCGGCCCGGCGAGGGACCGCGAAATGGCTCGCGCTGGGCGTGTCCCTGGCCACGTTCGTGCTCGCGGCGCTCGTGGTCGCCCGCTTCGAGCCGGGCGGCGCGCGCTACCAGCTGACCGAGTCGCACCCCTGGATCGCCAGCTTCGGCGTCCGCTACGAGCTGGGCGTCGACGGCATCGCGGTCGCGCTCATCGGGCTCACCGCGCTGCTCATCCCCTTCGTCATCGCGGCCGGCTGGCACGACGCCGACCCCCTGGAGGAGAAGAACCCCAACCGCCGCTGGCGGCCGACGCAGGGCTTCTTCGCGCTGATCCTGCTGGTCGAGGCGATGGTGATCATCTCCTTCGAGGCCACCGACGTCTTCCTCTTCTACATCTTCTTCGAGGCCATGCTCATCCCGATGTACTTCCTCATCGGAGGCTTCGGGGACCGTGCCCACGAGCACGGCGAGGAGGAGGCGGCCCGTCAGCGCTCGTACGCGGCCGTGAAGTTCCTGCTCTACAACCTGGTCGGCGGACTCATCATGCTGGCCGCCGTCATCGGGCTGTACGCGGTCACCGCCGACCAGCTCGGCCAGGGCACCTTCTCCCTCCAGGAGATCCTGAACGCGCGGGCGGCGGGCAAGCTGGAGATGTCCACCACCGCCGAACGCGCCCTGTTCCTGGGCTTCTTCTTCGCCTTCGCGGTCAAGGCCCCGCTGTGGCCGCTGCACACCTGGCTGCCCAACGCGATGGGGGAGTCCACGGCGCCGGTCGCCGTGCTCATCACCGCGGTCGTCGACAAGGTCGGCACCTTCGCGATGCTCCGCTTCTGCCTCCAGCTCTTCCCGGAGGCCAGCAAGTGGGCGACGCCGGTGATCCTGGTGCTGGCGGTGATCAGCATCATCTACGGCGCCCTGCTGGCCATCGGCCAGCGGGACATCAAGCGGCTGGTCGCCTACGCGTCGATCTCGCACTTCGGGTTCATCGTGCTCGGCATCTTCGCGATGACGACCCAGGGCCAGAGCGGGTCGACGCTCTACATGGTCAACCACGGCATCTCCACCGCCGCGCTGATGCTGGTCGCGGGCTTCCTGATCTCCCGCCGCGGCTCCCGGCTCATCTCCGCCTACGGCGGGGTGCAGAAGGTCGCCCCGGTCCTGGCCGGCACCTTCCTGATCGGCGGTCTGGCCACCCTCTCGCTGCCGGGGCTCGCGCCCTTCGTCAGTGAGTTCCTCGTCCTGGTCGGCACGTTCAGCCGCTACCCGGCGCTGGGGATCATCGCCACCGTCGGCATCGTGCTCGCCGCGCTGTACGTCCTCGTCCTCTACCAGCGGACGATGACCGGTCCGGTGAAGGCCGAGGTCGAGGGCATGCCCGACCTCAAGGTCCGCGAAGTCGCCGTGGTGGCCCCGCTGATCCTGCTGCTGGTCTTCCTGGGCGTCTATCCCAAGCCGGTGACCGACATCGTCAACCCGGCGGTCCAGCAGACGCTGTCCGACGTGCACAAGACCGACCCCAAGCCGGCGCTGGAGGCCTCCAAGTGAGCAGCACAGGTGCTGTCCACAGCCTGTGGACAACGGCGGCCCCGCTCGCCGCCGACAAGATCACCGCGCCGAAGATCGAGTACGCCCAGCTGGCGCCGGTGCTGATCGTCTTCGGCGCCGCCGTCCTCGGCATCCTCGTCGAGGCCTTCCTGCCGCGCCGGGCCCGCTACACCGCCCAAGTGGGGCTGGCCGTCCTCGGCATGGCCGCCGCCTTCGCCGCGGTCGTGGCACTCGCGGCGGGCGGCTACGCGACCACGAAGGCGCACATCGCCGCCATGGGCGCGGTCGCCGTCGACGGCCCCGCGCTCTTCCTGCAGGGGACCATCCTGCTGGTGGGCCTGGTCGGGGTGTTCACCTTCGCCGAGCGCCGCCTCGACCCCAAGGCGCACGGCCGGCACGTGGACTCCTTCGCCGCGCAGGGCTCCGCCGTGCCCGGCAGCGAGCAGGAGAAGGACGCCGTCCGGGCGGGCTTCACCACCACCGAGGTCTTCCCGCTGCTGCTGTTCGCCGTCGGCGGCATGCTGGTCTTCCCGGCCGCCAACGACCTGCTGACGCTCTTCGTGGCGCTGGAGGTCTTCTCCCTGCCGCTGTACCTGCTCTGCGCCCTGGCGCGGCGCCGGCGCGTGATGTCGCAGGAGGCCGCGGTCAAGTACTTCCTGCTGGGCGCCTTCTCCTCGGCCTTCCTGCTGTTCGGCATCGCCCTGCTGTACGGCTACGCGGGCACCGTCTCGTACTCCGGCATCGCCTCGGTCGTGGACGGCACCGCCAAGCTCACCCCGGCGCTCGCCGGCTCCTCGGGCAACGACGCGCTGCTGCTGATCGGCTCCGCGCTCGTCGGCATGGGCCTGCTGTTCAAGGTCGGCGCCGTGCCCTTCCACATGTGGACGCCGGACGTCTACGAGGGCGCCCCGACCCCGGTCACCGGCTTCATGGCCGCGGCCACCAAGGTCGCCGCCTTCGGCGCGCTGCTGCGCCTGCTGTACGTCGTCCTGCCGGAACTGCGGTGGGACTGGCGGCCGGTGCTGTGGGGCGTCGCGATCCTCACCATGCTGGTCGGCGCGATCGTGGCCGTCACGCAGACGGACGTGAAGCGCCTGCTGGCGTACTCCTCCATCGCCCACGCGGGGTTCATCCTGGCCGGTGTCATCTCGACCTCGAAGGAGGGCGTCTCGTCGGTGCTCTTCTACCTGGCGGCCTACTCGTTCGTGACGCTGGGCGCCTTCGCGGTCGTCACGCTGGTGCGCGACGCCGGCGGCGAGGCCACCCACCTGTCGCGCTGGGCGGGCCTGGGGCGGCGCTCCCCGCTGGTCGCCGCCGTCTTCGCGGTCTTCCTGCTGGCCTTCGCGGGCATCCCGCTCACGTCCGGCTTCGCGGGGAAATTCGCGGT
Source organism: Streptomyces sp. MI02-7b (assembly GCF_033793585.1). NCBI lineage: Bacteria > Bacillati > Actinomycetota > Actinomycetes > Kitasatosporales > Streptomycetaceae > Streptomyces > Streptomyces sp. MI02-7b. Next base: position 50,488 of record NZ_JARAWX010000003.1, read on the forward strand.
CTTCAAGGCCGCCGCGCAGGGCGGCGCGGTGCCGCTGGTCATCGTGGGTGTGCTGTCGTCGGCGATCGCGGCCTTCTTCTACATCCGCGTCATCGTGCTGATGTTCTTCAGCGAGCCCAAGGCGGACGGCCCCTCGGTCGCCGTGCCGTCGCCGCTCACGTCGACCGCGATCGCCATCGGCGTCGCCGTCACGGTCGTGCTGGGTGTGGCGCCCCAGTACTTCCTGGATCTGGCCAACCAGGCGGGCACGTTCATCCGCTGACCCCGCACCGCCCCGACGCGCCCCGGAGCCCAGCAGGCTCCGGGGCGCGTCGGCGTGTGCGGGCTCCCGGGCACCGCTGGGAGCGTTCCCGGTCTCCGCGCGCCCCTCCGGACCCGCCACCACCACCACTGCTGTGACCTGCGGCGGAGCGACACGCGACGGCCCGCGGGACGTTGCCTAAAGAGTTCGCAATGTCCGGAAAAGTCTTGCCGACGCGGTCAATTCGGGCTTAGCTTCCTTTCAGGTCACGGTCGGGGTGGGCCGATGAAACCGTGATCATTGGGGGGATTACGTGGTGAGGTCCGCGTTCGCGATCGATCCTGCCGTGCCCGGATTGATCGTGAAAATCGGTAACTATCCGCTGCACCACGGCGGGGTGGGAGCGATCCGGAGTCTGGGGAGGCTCGGCGTCCCCATGTACGCCGTCACCGAGGACCGGCGGACGCCTGCCGCCGCCTCGCGCTATCTGCGCGACCGTTTCGTCTGGCCGACCACCGGACTGGAGCCCGCGGAACGGCTGGTCGAGGGGTTATGCGGCATCGGGCGCCGGATCGGGCGCCCGACGGTGCTCATCCCGACCGACGAGGAGGCGGCCGTGCTCATCGCCGAGCACGCCGGCGAACTCGCCGAATTCTTCTTGTTCCCGCGCACCGAGGACCCGGGGCTGTTGCGGCGGCTGGCGAGCAAGCAGGGGCTGCACGAACTGTGCGTCCAGTACGGCGTGCCGTCGCCGCAGGCGGCCTTCCCGGACTCCTACGAGGACGTGGAGAAGTTCGCGGCCACCGCCCGCTTTCCCGTCGTCGCCAAGAACCGGGAGGCTTTCGTGCGCCGGAGGGCGCCCGCCGTACCGGGCACGACCCGGATCGCGGGGCCGCGGGAACTGCTGGAACTGGCGCGCGGCTGGGGGCCGAAGCCCGGCGTCATCCTCCAGGAGTACCTGCCGCGCGAGGAGGCCGAGGACTGGATCGTGCACGCGTACTTCGGCGCGGGCGCGGCCGAGCCGGTGCTGTTCACCGGGGTCAAGGTCCGTTCCTGGCCACCGCACGCCGGGATGACCGCCTGCGCGTACGTCGTGGCCAACCCCGAACTCGCGGCCCTGGCAGCGCAGTTCTGCAAGAGCGTCGGCTTCCAGGGGATCGCCGACCTGGACTGGCGCTACGACCGCCGCGACGGGCGCTACAAACTGCTGGACTTCAACCCGCGCATGGGCGCCCAGTTCCGGCTCTTCGAGTCGGCGGCCGGGATCGACGTGGTCCGGGCCCAGCACCTGGACCTCACCGGCCGGGAGATCCCACGCGCGGGCCAGCTGGAGGGCCGCCGCTTCGTCGTGGAGAACATCGACCTGCCCGCGCTGCTCGCCTACCGGCGCAGCGGCTACACCACACCCCACGCGCCCGCCCGCGCCAGCGGCACCGAGCTGGCCTGGCTGGCCGCCGACGACCTGAAGCCCTTCGTCACCATGCTCGCCCGCTTCGTCCGCCCGGGCGCGCGGCACCTGATCCAGATGTACCGGTCACGACGTCGAACCGCGTTGCGAAAGGACCCCTCATGACGACGCCCGTAGCCGTGATCGGAGCCGGGCCGTACGGCCTGTCCATCGCCGCCCACCTGCGTGAACGCGGCGTGCCCGTGCGTACCTTCGGTGATCCGATGGTCAGCTGGCGGGAGAACATGCCGGCCGGCATGGTCCTGAAGTCCACGCCGCCCGCCTCCAACATCTCCACCGGCCGGAAGGGGTACACGCTGCCCGACTTCTGCCGGGAGATGGGGGAGCGGCCACTGGTCACCGACTGGGACCTGATCCCCTCGGAGACGTTCGTCCGCTACGGGCAGTGGTTCCAGCAGCGGCTTGTGCCGGACCTGGAGCAGGTGCGCGTCGTGTCCGTCGACCGGCGGCCGGGCGGCGGATTCGACCTCAAGCTGGACTCCGGGGAGCAGTTCCAGGCGCGGGCCGTGGTCGTCGCCAGCGGCCTGCTCGGCTTCGCCCACACCCCCGACCTGCTGCGCGGCCTGTCCCCGGACGGCCCGTCGGCCGGTGGACCGGTCTCGCACAGCTCCCAGCACACCGACCTCGCCCGGTTCGCCGGGCGGGAGGTGACCGTGGTCGGTGCGGGCCAGTCCGCGCTGGAGAGCGCCGCGCTGCTGGCGGAGGCGGGCGCGACGGTGCGGCTGCTGGCCCGCGGCCGGCGAGCGGTCGGTTTCGGCGACCCGCCGGACCGCCAGCCGCGGCTGCGGCCCGAGTCGCCCTTCGGGCGGGCCTGGTCGCTGTACGCCTTCTCCTACCACGCCCAGTACTTCCGTCCGCTGCCCACGTCGCTGCGGCTGTACCTGGTACGGCGCGTCCTGGGGCCGCTGGGGGCGTGGTGGCTGCGGGAGCGCTTCGAGGGGAAGGTCGCGGTCAGCGAGGGCCACGCGCTGCGCAGCGCCCGTCTCGACGGCGAGGGCAAGGTCGTGCTGTCCACGGCGGCGCCCGGCGGGCGGGCCGCCGAGTTCGCCGCCGACCACGTCATCGCCGCCACCGGCTACCGGGTCGACCTGGACGCGCTGGACTTCCTCGCACCGGAGCTGCGCGCCGCGCTGGCCCGCACGGGCGGTTCCCCGCGCCTGGGCGCCGACTTCTGCTCCTCGGTGCCGGGGCTGTACTTCACGGGGCTGCCGGCGGCGGCCACCTTCGGGCCGGTGCTGCGCTTCGTGTGCGGCACGGAGTGGGCGTCGCCGCGACTGGCCCGGGCGGTGACGGCGGCGTACGGGCGCTAGTTGTTCCGTGCACGCGGCGGGCCGGGTCAGGACTCCTGACCCGGCCCGCCGCCGTCCGGCGGCACGTCGGGGCCTCGCCGCCGCCCGTCCGTGTGCCCGCATGGGCCCGCACCCGCCCGCCCGCACGCAGGCACGCAGGCAACAAGGCGTCCGCTGCTGCCCGCTGGTCCTCACCGCATGCGGGTCGGCAGGGAACCGCGGCTCATCCGGGTGGCCCAGTGCGCCCGCCCCGAACGGCACCGCCCGGAGCGCCTCCGGGGCCCGGAGCACGCATGCGGAGGGCCGCGCCGGGGAAGGCGCGACAACGGCGACCGGAGGCCCGGCGGCCCGAACAGGCGGGCAAAACCGGCCGTAGTGGCCTGAGGGGGCCATGCCCTCGCAGTGATCGAGAGGCGACCGGTTACGCTGCCGGTGTAGTGCTGCGCCATGCCACACGCCGCAGAAGTGATCTCAGCGACAGGAGAATCCCAGGTGACGACCGTCGTCGGGCCCTTCGGGCTGAGTGTTATGGACGAGGGACTCGAGGCCGATGTCCGGGCCGGGCTGTCGGCCGTGGAGGAAGGCATCCTCGAGGCGACCAAGAGCGATGTGCCCTTCATCACAGAGGCGGCGCGGCATTTGGTGCATGCCGGCGGAAAGCGGTTCCGCCCGCTGCTGGCGATGCTGGCCGCGCAGTTCGGCGATCCGCACGCCCCGAAGATCGTGCCGGCGGCCGTGGTGGTCGAGCTCACCCACCTGGCGACGCTCTACCACGACGACGTCATGGACGAGGCCGCGGTGCGGCGCGGTGTGCCGAGCGCCAACGCCCGCTGGGACAACTCGGTTGCCGTACTCACCGGCGACTTCCTGTTCGCCAAGGCCTCGCACATACTGGCCGACCTCGGGCCGGAGGCCGTACGCATCCAGGCCGAGGCCTTCGAGCGGCTGGTCACCGGACAGATCCTGGAGACCGTCGGCCCCCGTGACGGGCGTGACCCCATCGAGCACTACATGGAAGTCATCGCGGGCAAGACCAGCTCCCTGATCGCCGTCTCGTGCCGCTTCGGCGCGATGATGTCGGGCGCGGGCGAGGCCGTGGTCGACATCCTCAGCCAGTACGGGGAGCGGGTCGGCACCGCCTTCCAGCTCGCCGACGACGTTCTGGACATCGCCAGCGACACGCACGAGTCCGGCAAGACCCCGGGCACGGACCTGCGCGAGGGCGTGGCGACCCTGCCGGTGCTGCATCTGCGTGCGGCCGTGGCAAAGGCCGACGGTTTTGCGCCGGCCGACGACCGCCGGCTGTGCGAACTGCTGGACGGGGACCTGACGGACGACCTCCGGCACGCCGAGGCGCTCGCCCTGATGCGCGCCCACCCCGCACTGCAGCAGGCCCGCCGGGACACCGTCCGGTACGCGGACGAGGCGCGGGCGCTGCTGGCGCCGCTGCCGGACTGTGCCGCCAAGCGGGCCCTGGAGGGGCTGTGCGACGCGGTGGTGCACCGCGCGGGCTGATCCGTGCCCGTTCCCGTTCGGACGCGGGGGGCCTCACCACGCCCTGAGCCGTTGTCAGGGGCCTCATCCCTGAGGTGTACGCCGAGTTGATCCCGCCGGGCGATGTGCTCGACCGGCCGGATTGATGGGATAAGAGGCACCACCACACGGCGGATCGGGTGACAATGGCCCAAGAGGTGGACGAGTGCGACGCTGACGACAACCCGCCGTTGACGACGGAGGTAGGGACGTAATGGCACCGATCCAGCCCTTGGACGACGACCGGGACCGCCGGCGCCGGACCAAGGCGATACGTTACGCGGTTCCGGTCCTGGCGGCCGGCGCCGCCGCGGCCACCATCGGGCTCGTACCCGCGCTCGCGAGCGCGGGCAGCCCCGAGCTGCCGAAGATCACCGCCGAGGAACTGATCGCCAAGATCGCCGCCTCGGACACCCGGACGCTCTCCGGCTCCGTCCGGATCACCACCGACTTCGGGCTCCCGTCCTTCATGAACGGGGTGGGCGGCTCCGCCGGCCCCTTCGGCGGCGGCCGCGGCGAGAGCCGCGGCGGGGACGGCTCCTCCGCCGCACCCCAGGAGCAGCTGACGCAGCTCCTGGCCGGTTCCCACACGCTGCACATCGCGGCCGACGGCCCCGACCGCCAGAAGGTCTCCATCGTCGAGGACGCCGCCGAGTACAGCGTCATCCACAACGGCGACGAGGTCTGGGCCTACGACAGCGCCACCAACTCGGCCTACCACCTCACCGATGTGCCTCAGGAGCGGGGCGCCGCCAAGGACAAGGGCGAGCACAAGCTGCCCGAGGGCTGGCCCACCAGCCCGCAGGAAGCGGCCAAGCGGCTCCTGGACGGGGTGGACGACACCACCTCGGTGTCGGTGGACGGCACGGCGCGTGTCGCGGGCCGCAGCGCCTACCAGCTGGTGGTCACGCCCAAGGCAGAGGACTCCACGGTCGGCTCCGTACGGATCGCCGTCGACTCCGCCACCGGAGTGCCCCTGAAGTTCACGCTGGCGCCCAAGGGCGGCGGCAAGGCCATCGTCGACGTCGCCTTCACCAAGGTGGACTTCGCCAAGCCCTCGGCCGCCACCTTCGACTTCACCCCGCCCAAGGGTGCCGAGGTGACGACGGAGAAGGCGGGCGAGCACGCCGCGGACGGCGCGCACGGCACCCGTCCGGCGCCCGGCGAGCTCTCCGGCCTCGACGGGCTCGGCGGCGTGGACGTCCTGGGCAAGGGCTGGGACTCGATCGCCGAGCTCCAGCTGCCGAAGGACGCGCTGAACCAGAGCCCCGACAAGGCCCGGGGCCAGGGCTCGGAGGGTCCGTCGCTGCTCAGCTCCTTCGGCAAGGACGTCAAGGGCGACTTCGGCACCGGCACGGTCGTCGGCACCCGCCTGGTCAACGCCCTGATCACCGACAGCGGCAAGGTCTACGTGGGCACCGTGAACCAGGACGCCCTGATCAAGGCCGCCAACGCCGGGGCCAGGTAAGTCACGTTCGGCCGGCAGACCGGCCGGCAGGGCAGCGAGCGAGGGAGCGCCGATGGGGGAACCGTCCGCCGACGCCCGTGAGGACGCGATCTCCACGAGCGGACTCACCAAGCGGTACCGCGGTGGGCAACTCGCCGTCGACGGCCTCGACCTGATCGTCCCGCGCGGCAGCGTGTTCGGCTTCCTGGGGCCCAACGGCTCCGGGAAGACGACCACGATCCGCATGCTGATGGGCCTCATCGAGCCGACTTCCGGCACGGCGCGGGTACTGGGCGAGCCCGTGCCCCGCGCCGTGCGCAGCGTGCTGCCCCGGGTCGGCGCACTGATCGAGGGCCCGGCCCTGTACGGCTTCCTGTCAGGCCGGGACAACCTGCTGCGCTTCGACTCGGCCGACGCGACCGCCGACCCGCGCACCCGCGGGTCCCGGGTCGGCGAGGCGCTGGAGCGCGTCGGTCTGTCCGCGGCGGCGGGCAAGAAGGCGCGCGCGTACTCGCTCGGGATGAAGCAGCGGCTCGGACTGGCCGCGGCCCTGCTGCGGCCGCGTGAGCTGCTGGTGCTGGACGAACCGACCAACGGCCTGGACCCGCAGGGCATGCGGGAGATCAGGGCCCTGGTCCGCGAACTGGCGGCGGACGGCACCACGGTCTTCCTCTCCTCTCATCTCCTCGACGAGATCGAACAGGTCTGCACGCACGCCGCCGTGATGTCCCGCGGCCGGCTGATCACCCAGGGCCCGGTCGAGGCACTGTCCTCCGGCGGCCGGCTGCTGGTCACCACGCCCGACCCCGCCGACGCCGTGCGCGTCCTCAAGGAGCAGGGCGTGACCGGCCTGGCCGCCGACGGCGAGCGGGTCACCGGCGAACTGCCGGCCGACCCGGCGGCGGTGCCGGATCTCGCCGACCTCAACGCGGCGCTGGTCGGGGCCGGTGTACGGGTGCGCGGCTTCGGCGTCGAACGCGCCTCACTGGAGGACGCGTTCGTCGCCCTGACGGGAGAGGGATTCGATGTCGCAGGCTGACACCGGCGCCGGGACCCCGCCCCGAGGGGCGGCCGGGACCGTACGACGGCCCCTGTGGTCGCTCGGACTGCTGCGCAACGAGCTGGTCACCGTGCTGCGCCGCTGGCGCACCCTCGCCCTGCTGGCCGTCCTGGCCGGAGTGCCGGTTCTGATCGGCATCGCGGTGAAGATCGAGACCGGCGACGGGGGGAGCGCCGGAGGCGGAGGCGGCGGCCCCGCCTTCATCGCGCTGATCACCAACAACGGCCTGTTCCTGGTCTTCACCTCGCTCGCCGCGACCTTGCCCTTCTTCCTCCCGATGGCGATCGGGGTCGTCGCGGGCGATGCCATCGCGGGCGAGGCCAACGCCGGCACCCTGCGCTACCTGCTGGTCGCCCCGGCCGGGCGCACCCGGCTCCTGCTCTCCAAATACGCCTCCGTTCTCGCCTTCTGCGTGCTGGCGACCCTCGTCGTGGCGGCCTCGGCGCTGATCACCGGCGCGCTGCTGTTCCCCCTCGGTGATGTGACGCTGCTGTCCGGCACGAGCGTGTCCTTCTCCGAGGGCCTGCTGCGCGCGCTGCTGGTCGCCCTGGCCGTCGCCGCCTCCCTCACCGGGATCGCGGCGCTCGGCCTGTTCATCTCCACGCTCACCAACAGCGGCATCGCCGCCATGGCGACCACCGTCGGTCTGCTGATCACCGTGCAGATCGTGGACACGATCCCCCAACTGCACGGGATCCAGCCCTACCTCTTCCCCCACTACTGGCTGAGCTTCGCCGACCTCGTCCGCGACCCGGTCTACTGGGACGACCTGCGCCGCAACTTCGAGCTCCAGGCCCTGTACGTCGCCGTGTTCGGCTCCGCGGCCTGGGCCCGTTTCGCCGCCCGCGACGTCACCGCCTGACGCGTCGGGCGGCCTCCCCCGGCGTTGTCAGGCGAAGAAGGCCTTCGCCCGGCCCAGGGCCGCGGTGTCCCGCAGCACGTCCCCCGGCCGTTTCCCGTGCCCGAGCAGTGCTCCGCCCCAGCGCATCCCGGCGTACGCCGCGGTGTGGCGCAAGGTGCCCACCAGGGGCGCCGCCGTGGCCGGGTCCTGGCCGCCGTGCACGGTCACCGACCACAGGGTCTTGCCGCGCATCCGTTCCAGGAAGTCCAAGCCGGGTACGCGCATCCAGTCCGACCAGTGGTCCAGGTAGAGCTTGGTGCTGGTCGAGACGGTGTACCAGTGCAGCGGCGACACGATCACCAGGTCGGTCGCCCGCAGCGTGGCGTCGAGCAGCGTCGCGGCTTGCCCGGTCGGCGCGGGAGCGACGCCGTCCCCGTCGTGCCGGTGGTCCTCGAAGAGCGGCAGCGGCAGATCCCTCAGATGCACCCACCGCCGGTCGACCCCGGGAGGCAACTGCTCGGCGGCCCGCCTCGCCAGCGTCTCGGTGTTCCCCTCGGCGCGAGTGCTCCCCACCAGGAACAGGAACGTGCGCTCTGTCTCCGACAACCCGTCATCTCCTTGCGCATGCATAAATTGCGTATGCATGGAGACCTTTTCACCGTCGCCGTCCCGTCGTCAAGACGGGTGGCCACGGGGCCCTCGGGGCCGCGCGAGGGCGCGGAAGCCGTGCCGGCCGCCGCTCACCGCGCTACTGGACGTCGAACTCGTTGCCCTCCGGATCGGCCATGGTGACCCACTCCCCGGAAGGCTCCTTTATGTGCCGCAGCACGGTCGCGCCCAGCCCCTCCAGTCGCGCGACCTCCGCCTCCATCCGCCCCGGCCCCGGGTGGAGGTCCATGTGCAGCCGGTTCTTCACCGTCTTGGACTCGGGCACGAGCTGGAAGAGGATGCGCCGCCCCAGTCCCATGCCGCTCTCCTCCTCGTACGGGTCCTCGGGGTGGCGCACCGCCGCCAGTTCCCGCCAGGCCTTGCGGCCACCGGTCTCCGTGAGCAGGTCCTGCGTCACCGCGCCGGCCCCCAGTAGCCGCTCGATGAGTGCGCTGTGGTCCTCGGTCTCGTATGCGAGCGCCGCCGCCCAGAAAGCGGCCTGCCCGTGCGGGTCGGCCGCGTCGATCACGAGCTTCCAGTGCACCGCCATCATTCGCTCCCCTGTTCGATGTGGAACCAGTTGTATGGGTTCCCCGCCGGAGCGCGCAATGGGGCTGGTCGCTCATTCACCCGAAGGGATGGCCCGCCTTCGGTCCCGGCCCGCAGGGCCCGGAGCCGCTGCCCGCGGAGAGGGCCGTTCAGCTCGCGACGGCCCCGCGCGGCGCGGACCCGTCGGCCGGCACGGCGGCATCGCGCAGTGCGATCCGCCCGCGGCGGGCCGTGCGCAGCGCGTCCCAGGTGAGCAGGGCCAGCGCCAGCCACACCAGGGCGAAGCCCGCCCAGCGCTCGGCCGGCATCTCCTCGTGGAACCAGAGCAGGCCGAGCAGGAACTGGAAGACCGGCGCGAGGTACTGGAGCAGGCCGATCATGCTCAGCGGGATCCGGATCGCGGCCGCGCCGAAGAAGATCAGCGGTACGGCGGTCACGATGCCGCACAACGCCAGCAGGGAGGCGTGGCCCGCGCCGTGCGAGCCGAAGGTGGCCTCGCCCCGGCCGCCCAGCCACAGCAGGAAGCCCATCGCGGGCAGGAACTGCATGGCGGTCTCGGCGGCCAGCGACTCCAGGCCGCCCATGCCGACCTTCTTCTTCACGAAGCCGTACGTGGCGAAAGAGCAGGCCAGTGTCAGCGCGATCCACGGCAGCCGGCCGTAGCCGAGGGCCAGTACCAGCACGGCCGCGGCGCCGATGCCGACCGCGGCCCACTGCGCGGGCCGCAGCCGCTCGTGCAGCACCAGGACGCCGAGCCCGATGGTGACCAGGGGGTTGATGAAGTAGCCGAGCGAGGTCTCGACGACGTGGCCGCTGTTGACGCCCCAGATGTACAGGCCCCAGTTGACCGAGATGACCGCCGCCGCCACGGCGAGCAGGGCGAGCTTGCGCGGCTGCCGCAGCAGCTCGGGTATCCAGGCCCAGCGGCGCGTCGCGAGCAGGATCAGCGAGACGACGGCCAGCGACCAGACCATGCGGTGGGCGAGGATCTCGCCCGCGCCCGCGGGCTCCAGGAGCGGCCAGTAGAGCGGGAAGAGCCCCCACAGGCCGTAGGCGGCGAATCCGTACAGCAGTCCCGCGCGCTGCTCGCTCACTCGGTTCCTCCCCTGGGCGCCGTCCGACTGCTGCGAAGGTAGCGCGGGGGAGTTCGTTCGTCATCTGCGTATCGCATGACGGTCATGACAGGCGGCGGAGCGAGGCGGTGGCGGCGCGCTGAAGCGCGGGCCCCGCGGCCGGAGGGGAATCCGCCGCGGGGCCCGCGCGCTCTCGGGACGGGCCCCGGCAGGGCCCGCCAAGCCCTTCCCGTCAGCCCTTGAGCGCCTCCGCGATCGTGTCCGCGAGCGGGGTGGTCGGGCGGCCGATCAGCCGGCTCAGGTCGCCGCTGCCGCCTTCCAGCAGGCCGGGGGCGATGCCGTTGGCGTCGCAGTCGGCGAAGATCGCGGCGACCGGTGCGGGCAGGCCGGCGCCGACGAGGACCTCCGCGAACGCCGCCTCGGGCAGGTCGGTGTAGGTGACCGTGCGGCCGGACTGCCGGGACAGCTCCGCCGCGTACTCGGCGAGCGTCCAGGCGTGGTCGCCGCTGAGTTCGTAGGCCTTGTTCTCGTGGCCCTCGCCGGTCAGGACGGCGGCCGCCGCGGCGGCGAAGTCGCGGCGGGCCGCGCTGCCCACCCGGCCCTCGCCCGCGCTGCCGACGACGCCGTGCTCCAGGTGGACGGGGATCTGGGCGGTGTAGTTCTCGGTGTACCAGCCGTTGCGCAGCAGGGTGTAGGTCAGCCCGGAGTCGAGCAGCGCCCGCTCGGTTGCCTTGTGCTCGTCGCCGAGCGCGAAGTCGGCGGCCGGGCCGCCCAGGATGCCGGTGTAGACCAGGCGTGCGACGCCCGCCTCCTTGGCGGCGTCGATCACGGCCGCGTGCTGCGCGACACGCTGCCCGACCTCGCTGCCGGAGATCAGCAGGACGACGTCGCCCTCCTGGAAGGCGCCCTTGAGGGTGGCGGGAGCGCTGTAGTCGGCGACCCTCAGCTCCACACCGCGCGCGGCGATGTCCGCGGCCTTGTCCGCGTCGCGCACGACGGCCACGACACGGTCGGCCGGGACCCCGGCGCCGGCCAGCAGCTCGTCGATGACGAGACGGCCCAGGTGTCCGGTGGCTCCGGTGACGACGATGCTCATGAGGGGTTCACTCCAGTCGGGCGGTTCCATTGAATGCGGATGCGCAACTCACCCTAGGTGGGGTACTAACTCTGGGAAAGTACCCACTTCTGGGTAAGCTAGTGGCATGGACGTAAGGGAACAGCTCGCCGCCGTACTGGGGACGCCGGACGTGAACGCCCGCGGCTGCCCCTCGCGTGTGATCCTCGAACACGTCACCAGCAGGTGGGGCGTCCTCGTGCTGGCCGCACTGATCGACGGCACCCGGCGCTTCAGCGAGCTGCGGCGCACCGTGGGCGGCGTCAGCGAGAAGATGCTCGCGCAGACCCTGCAGACCCTGGAGCGCGACGGTTTTGTGCACCGCGTGGCCTACCCGGTGATCCCGCCGCGCGTCGAGTACTCCCTCACCCCGCTCGGCAAGGAGGCCGCCGACCAGGTCTGGGGCCTGGCCCGGTGGGCCGAGAGCCGTACGGAGCAGGTCGCCGCGGCCCGCGAGACATACGACGGGGCCCGGGCCTGATCGACAGGCCCGGGCCCCGGACGAGGCGGGAGCGGCGCGTCAGCCGACGACCGTCCAGGTGTCGCCGCCGGCCAGCAGCGAGGACAGGTCGCCCTTGCCGTGCTGTTCGACCGAGCGCTCCAGCTGCTCCGACATCAGGTCGTCGTAGACCGGTCTGACGACGCTGCGGAGCACGCCGATCGGCGTGTGGTGCAGCGTGTCGGGATCGGCCAGGCGGGACAGGGCGAAGGCGGTGGTGGGCGACGCCGCGTGCGCGTCGTGCACCAGGATGTCGCCCTCGTTCGCGTCGGTGACCTCGACGACCCTCAGGTCGCCCGTGGCCGGGTCGCGTACGACGCCCTTGGCGCCCCCGGCGCCGAAGCGCACGGGCTGACCGTGCTCCAGGCGGATCACCGCCTCCTCGGCCGTGGCGCGGTCCTTGAGCGCCTCGAAGGCGCCGTCGTTGAAGATGTTGCAGTTCTGGTAGATCTCCACGATCGCGGTGCCCGGGTGTGCCGCCGCCGCGCGCAGCACGCTCGTGAGGTGCTTGCGGTCGGAGTCGATGGTGCGGGCGACGAAGGAGGCCTCCGCCCCGATCGCCAGCGACACCGGGTTGAAGGGCGCGTCCAGCGAGCCCATGGGCGTGGACTTGGTGATCTTCCCGAGCTCGGACGTCGGGCTGTACTGGCCCTTGGTGAGCCCGTAGATCCGGTTGTTGAAGAGCAGGATCTTCAGGTTCACGTTGCGCCGCAGCGCGTGGATCAGGTGGTTGCCGCCGATCGACAGCCCGTCGCCGTCACCGGTGACCACCCACACCGACAGGTCGCGCCGCGAGGCGGCGAGCCCGGTCGCGATGGCCGGGGCGCGGCCGTGGATGGAGTGCATCCCGTAGGTGTTCATGTAGTACGGGAAGCGGGAGGAGCAGCCGATCCCGGAGACGAAGACGATGTTCTCCCTGGCCAGGCCCAGTTCGGGCATGAAGCCCTGGACGGCGGCGAGGATCGCGTAGTCGCCGCACCCGGGGCACCAGCGCACTTCCTGGTCCGACTTGAAGTCCTTCATGGACTGCTTGGTGTCGGACTTGGGCACCAGTGACAGCGCCGGCGCCCCCGGGCCGGGATGGTCGACGGCAGGAGCCTCAGACATCCGCACTCTCCTCCTGGATGGCGGCAGCGAGCTGCTCGGCCTTGAACGGAAGGCCGGTGACCTGGGTGTGGGAGCGGGCGTCGACCAGATACTTCGCCCGCAGCAGGTGGGCGAGCTGGCCGAGGTTCATCTCCGGCACCACCACCTTGTCGTAACGCTTCAGGACCTCACCGAGATTCCCCGGGAAGGGGTTCAGATGGCGCAGGTGGACCTGCGCGACCGCGCCCCCTGCGCCCCTGATGCGCCGGACGGCCGCCGTGATCGGCCCGTATGTCGAGCCCCAGCCGACGACCAGGGTGCGCGCGGCGCCGCCGGGGTCGTCCACGGTCACGTCCGGCACCTCGATGCCGTCGATCTTGGCCTGCCGGGTGCGCACCATGTGGTCGTGGTTGGCCGGGTCGTACGAGATGTGGCCCGTGCCGTCCTGCTTCTCGATGCCGCCGATCCGGTGCTCCAGCCCCGGCGTGCCGGGCACCGCCCAGGGGCGGGCCAGGGTCTCCGGATCGCGCTGGTAGGGCCAGAACTCCTCGGTGCCGTCCTCGGCCACATGGTTGGGCGTGGTGGCGAACTGCACGCGCAGATCCGGCAGTTCGTCCAGCTCAGGGACGCGCCAGGGCTCCGAGCCGTTGGCCAGGTAGCCGTCGGAGAGCAGCAGTACCGGCGTCCGGTACGTCAGGGCGATCCTGGCCGCCTCCAAGGCGGCGCCGAAGCAGTCGCCGGGGGTGCTGGGCGCCACGATGGGCACCGGCGCCTCGCCGTTGCGGCCGTACATCGCCTGCAGCAGGTCGGCCTGCTCGGTCTTGGTCGGCAGGCCCGTCGAGGGCCCGCCGCGCTGGATGTCGATCACCAGCAGCGGCAGTTCCAGCGACACCGCCAGGCCGATCGTCTCCGACTTCAGCGCCACACCGGGGCCGGAGGTCGTGGTGACGGCGAGCGAGCCGCCGAAGGCCGCGCCGAGCGCCGCGCCGATGCCGGCGATCTCGTCCTCGGCCTGGAAGGTGCGCACACCGAAGTTCTTGTGCTTGCTCAGCTCGTGCAGGATGTCCGAGGCCGGGGTGATCGGGTACGAGCCGAGGAACAGCGGCAGGTCGGCCTGGCGGCTCGCGGCGACCAGGCCGTAGGACAGGGCCAGGTTCCCGGAGATGTTGCGGTACGTGCCGGCCGGGAAGGCCTGCTCCGCCGGGGCCACCTCGTAGCTGACCGCGAAGTCCTCGGTGGTCTCGCCGAAGTTCCAGCCCGCGCGGAAGGCGGCGACGTTGGCCTCGGCGAGCTCGGGCTTCTTCGCGAACTTCTTGCGCAGGAAGTCCTCGGTGCCCTCGGTGGGCCGGTGGTACATCCACGAGAGCAGCCCGAGCGCGAACATGTTCTTGCTGCGCTCGGCCTCCTTGCGGGTCAGCGGGAAGTCCTTGAGCGCTTCCACGGTCAGGGTGGTCAGCGGCACCGGGTGCACCGCGTAGGCCGACAGCGAGTCGTCCTCCAGGGGCGAGACGGCGTAGCCGACCTTCGTCATCGCGCGGGTGGTGAATTCGTCGGTGTTGACGATGATCTCGGCGCCGCGCGGCAGGTCGCCGATGTTGGCCTTCAGTGCCGCCGGGTTCATCGCGACCAGCACGTTCGGGGCGTCACCCGGGGTGAGGATGTCGTGGTCGGCGAAGTGCAGCTGGAAGCTCGAGACGCCCGGCAGGGTGCCTGCGGGCGCCCTGATCTCGGCGGGGAAGTTCGGCAGCGTCGAAAGATCGTTGCCGAACGACGCCGTTTCCGAGGTGAACCGATCTCCCGTGAGCTGCATGCCGTCGCCGGAGTCCCCCGCGAAACGGATGACGACCCGGTCGAGTTTCCTGGTCTCCTTGGCCGGTTTGCGCTGCTCACCCAGAACGGGCTGATCGGTGCCTGACGCGCTGCTGACCTGGCTGGTCACTGAAACGGACCTCCTTCAGGCGGCGGCACACGGCCGGAGCCGTGACCTTTTGTCCCACGCGCCATCGTACGTGGGTAAGGGTCGCCTTCCCGGGTGTTCCCACAGGGTGAAATCCGTGCGGGGCACGAAGGCCCCACGCGCGGGGACGCCTGGCGTCCTCCCCGCAGGTCCGCGCACCCGCGACCGGATCTGACAAGATGTCAGCAGGCTACGAGTTCAGGTACGTCAGCACGGCCAGCACACGCCGGTGGTCCCCGACGCTGGGCGCCAGTCCCAGCTTCAGGAAGATGTTGCTCACGTGCTTCTCCACGGCCCCGTCGCTCACCACGAGCTGCTGGGCGATGGCGGAGTTCGTCCGCCCCTCGGCCATCAGCCCCAGCACCTCGCGCTCGCGCGGCGTCAGCCCGGTCAGCACGTCCTGCTTGCGGCTGCGGCCCAGCAGCTGGGCCACCACCTCCGGGTCCAGCGCGGTACCGCCCGCGGCCACCCGGACCACGGCGTCGACGAACTCCCGGACGTCGGCCACCCGGTCCTTGAGCAGGTAGCCGACGCCGCGGCTGCTGCCCGCCAGGAGCTCGGTGGCGTACTGCTCCTCCACGTACTGCGACAGCACGAGCACACCCAGCCCCGGATGGTCGCGGCGCAGCCGCACCGCCGCGCGGACGCCCTCGTCGGTGTGGGTGGGCGGCATCCGCACATCGGCGACGACGACATCGGGCAGCGCGTCCTCCGCCGCGAGCTCCGCGATCACCTTCAGCAGCGCCTCGGCGTCCCCCACCCCCGCCACGACGTCGTGCCCCCGGTCGGTCAGCAACCGGGTCAGCCCCTCCCGCAGCAGCACCGAATCCTCGGCGATGACCACCCGCACCCTGTCCTCCACGCTTTCGGCCCCCAGGTCGACGTCGACGTGTCCCTCCCCAGCATTCCAGCTTCCGGCGGAAGGCACACGGCCTTGCCGCGCCGGGGAGGGCGGGGACCGGATCGTCGCTCAGGTGCGCCAGGGCAGTTCCGCGGCGACGGTCGTCGGACCGCCGGCCGGGGAGTCCACGGCCAGCACGCCGTCCACCGCGCCCAGCCGCTCGGCGAGCCCGGCCAGACCCGACCCGGCGGCGGTGCTCGCGCCGCCGCGGCCGTTGTCGACGACGTGGATCATCAGCCGGTCGCCGGAGCGCCACAGGTCGACCGTGGCCCGCGAGGCCCCGCTGTGCTTGCTGATGTTCTGCAGCAGCTCGGAGACGGTGAAGTACGCGATGCCCTCGATCGCCGGCACCGGGCGGCCGGGCAGGTCGACGCTCACCTGGACCGGCACGGTGCAGCGCGCGGCCACGGACGACAGGGCCGCGTCCAGGCCGCGGTCGGTGAGGACCGCCGGGTGGATGCCGCGGGCCAGGTCGCGCAGTTCCTGCAGGGCGAGCTTCACCTCGCCGTGCGCCTCCTCGACCATGGTCGCGGCGGCCTCCGGGTCCTCCTGGAGCTTCTCCTTGGCCAGGCCGAGGTCCATGGCGAGGGCCACCAGGCGGGCCTGTGCGCCGTCGTGCAGGTCGCGCTCGATGCGCCGCAGGTCGGCTGCGGCGGTGTCCACGACCACCCCGCGGTCGGACTCCAGCTCCGTGACACGGCTGGCCAGCCGGGACGGGCCGAGCAGCCCGGCGACCAGCCCCCGGTCGACGTACGCCATGCCGCGGATCAGCCACGGCGTGGCCAGCACCAGCAGCAGCCCGACCGCGGAGGTCGCCGCCTGCTCGAAGGGGGAGTCCAGGTACCAGCCGCGGCCGTGCCCGTCCCCGTACAGCTGCAGACCGGGCTGGTCGGTGTAGGCCGGGAAGACCCACCGCCACAGCGGATAGGTGAGCATGCCCCACCCGTAGGTGAAGAACAAGACGGCCACGGAGAAGGTGAAGACGCCCCACGGGAAGTGCACGAAGCAGTAGAGGACGTGCCGCCAGGACGTGCCGTTGGTGAGCTGGCCGCCCAGCCACGCCAGGAAGCCCTGCCCCGGCTGCCGACGCAGCGGCGCCGGCTCGGCCACGTCCAGGTGCAGGCACTTGCGGGCCCGCTCGCGCTCCACCATGCCGAGGCCGCGGCAGCCGGCCAGCGCCACCGCGAGGACCGGCAGGCCGAGGAAGGTCACCAGCAGACCGGCGCCCAGGGACAGCATCGTCACCGCGAAGGTGAAGCCGATGATGCCCATCGGCAGATTGAGCAGCAGATAGAGGAGTTCGCGCCAGGTGCGGGCCTCGATCGGCGCGCGCAGCGCCGCGGGCAGCCGGTGCTCTCGCGGCTCCGGAAAACCGTATGCCATGGTCACGTCCGTCCCTCTCTCCGTGTGCCTGTGGTGCCCTCGTGCCACTGGTCCGTGCACGCTTCCAGACTCGCCGCCCCGGCCACCGCGGCCCATGGTGCGGATCGGCCTCTTCGACCTGGGGAAAACCCCACCCCACCCCACCCCGGCCCGTCCGGGCGGCCGGGCCTGCGTCAGTCGCGGTCGCGCCAGGGCAGCTCGGCCGTCACCGTCGTGGGGCCGCCCTGGGGGGAGTCGACGACCAGCAGGCCGTCCACGGAGCCCAGCCGCTCGCTGAGCCCGGCGAGACCGCTGCCGCTCGCGGTGCTCGCCCCGCCCCTGCCGTCGTCCCGCACCTGGATCATCAGGCGCCCGTCGGACCGCCACAGCTCCACCGCGGCATGGTCCGCCCCGCTGTGCTTGCTGATGTTCTGCAGCAGCTCGGAGACGGTGAAGTACGCGATGCCCTCGATCGCCGGCGCCGGCCGGGACGGCAGGTCCACGCTCACCTGGACCGGCACGGTGCAGCGCGCGGCCACGGACGACAGGGCCGCGTCCAGGCCGCGGTCGGTGAGGACCGCCGGGTGGATGCCGCGGGCCAGGTCGCGCAGTTCCTGCAGGGCGAGCTTCACCTCGCCGTGGGCGTCGCCGACCATCCTGGCCGCCGCCTCCGGGTCCTCCTGGAGCTTCTCCTTGGCCAGGCCGAGGTCCATGGCGAGGGCCACCAGGCGGGCCTGTGCGCCGTCGTGCAGGTCGCGCTCGATGCGCCGCAGGTCGGCGGCGGCGGTGTCCACCACGGTGCCCCGGTCGGACTCCAGCTCGGCGATGCGGCGCTCCAGCTCGTCCGAGGGCGACAGCAGGGCGCGCACCATCGCCCGGTCCGCGTTCGCCAGCCCCCGTGCGATGAAGGGCAGCACCGGCCACGCCACGAACAGCGAGGTCAAGGCGATGGTGAAGGTCGCGATGCCCCACGGCAGCCGGGCGAGGAAGTACAGCCCGTGCCGCCACGCCACCGGGTCCTTCAGCGACGTCCACAGCCATGGGAAGAAGCCCATCCGTCCCGGCCGCAGCGGGCGCGGCTCGTCCACCGCGACCCCGAGCAGCCCACGGGCCCGGATCCGCTCCAGCCACCCCAGCAGCCGGCAGCCGGCCAGCCCCAGCGCCAGCAGCGGCAGGCCGACGACCGTGACCGACAGGCCGATGCCGAGGGACAGCACGACGACGACGTAGACAAAGCCCACGAGGTCGACCGCCAGGTTCGTCAGGAGATATGAGATCTCCTTCCACGTCACCGGGTCGAAGGCGAGCCGCGCCGGTGGGAGGGGGGCGTCCCCGCGCTGGGAGTTGGTGGTCATGGGGCCAAGCCTGCCGGTGGGCGGGGGGCTGCCGCCATGGGGTGCGCCTGCGGGGACGAGGTGGGGTTATCCGTACCCCGCTCACACGGGGTGGCTGCGACGCCTGAGGCAGGGCCTAGACTCCGTTCGTACAGATCGTCTAAAGATCCGCCGGGATCGCTGGACAACGCACGAACGACGAGAGAACGAGGGGCGGACGGACGTGGACTACTTCCACGGCTACTCGGTCGTCGGCCTGGTCGCGGTGCTCGGGGTGCTCTTCGTGGCCGTGGCCTTCGGGGCCGGCCGTCTGCTGCGGCCGGTCGTGCCCACGCAGGAGAAGATGCTCACGTACGAGTGCGGCGTCGACCCGGTCGGCGAGGGCTGGGCGCACACCCAGATCCGCTACTACGTCTACTCCTTCCTGTACGTGATCTTCGCGGTCGACGCGGTGTTCCTCTTCCCGTGGGCGACGGTCTACGCGGCCCCGGGATACGGCGGCACGACGCTGGTGGAGATGTTCGTCTTCCTCGGCTTCCTCGCCGTCGGCCTGCTCTACGCATGGAAGAAGGGGGTCCTGGAATGGACGTGACCACCCCCGAGCCCCAGTACCTGCCCGAGCCGCGCCGGCTCGGCACGCTGGCCCGCCTCGCACCCGAACCCATGAAGGTGGTCCTCAACTGGGGCCGCCGCTACAGCCTGTGGGTCTTCAACTTCGGGCTCGCCTGCTGCGCCATCGAGTTCATCGCCGCCTCCATGGCCCGGCACGACTTCATCCGGCTCGGCGTGATCCCCTTCGCGCCCGGCCCGCGCCAGGCCGACCTCATGATCGTCTCGGGCACGGTGACCGACAAGATGGCGCCCGCCGTCAAGCGCCTGTACGAGCAGATGCCCGAACCGAAGTACGTGATCTCGTTCGGCGCCTGCTCCAACTGCGGCGGGCCCTACTGGGACTCGTACGCCGTCACCAAGGGTGTCGACCAGATCATCCCCGTCGACGTCTACGTGCCCGGCTGCCCGCCGCGGCCCGAGGCGCTGCTGCAGGGCATTCTCAAGCTGCAGGAGAAGATCGCCCGCGAGTCGCTGGGCGAACGCTACGGCGAGGGCGGCGCCCCGCAGGTGTCGGCCCAGGCGCTGCGCAGCGGCCTGGTGCAGGCACCGCCGCCGCCGGGGGAGGCCGCGAAGTGACCACCCCCTTCGAGCGGCTGACCGGTCCGGCGGCCGTCGCCGAGGTCTTCGGCCCGGAGGCCACGGCGGAGGAGGCGTACGGCCTGCTCACCGTGGACGTGCCCGCCGGTGCCTGGACCGGCGCCCTGCAAGCCGCCCGCGACGTGCTCGGCTGCACCTTCTTCGACTGGCTCAGCGCGGTCGACGAGCCCGGCTCCGGCTTCCGGGTCTGTGCCCACGTCGTCGCCCCGTCCGTCGGCTCCGTACGGCGGCTGCTGATCCGCACCACCGTCCCGCACGACGCGCCGGTGCTGCCGACCGCGACCGGTGTCTACGCGGGCGCCGCCTGGCACGAGCGCGAGACCCACGAGATGTTCGGCGTCGGCTTCACCGGCCACCCGCACCTGGCGCCGCTGCTGCTGCCCGACGGATTCGAGGGGCACCCGCTGCGCAAGGACTTCGTGCTGGCGGCGCGGGTCGCCAAGGCCTGGCCGGGCGCGAAGGAACCGGGGGAGCCCTCGGCGGGAGCGGCGCACGGCGGCCCCAGGCGGCGCCAGATGCTGCCGCCGGGCGTGCCCGACCCCAACGACTGGGGCCCGATGAAGGGCCAGCTCCCGCCCGCCCCGGCCCGCCCCGCGCGTACCCCGCGCGCGGCCGGTACCACGGGCGCGGCCGGTGCCCCCGGAGCCGCCGCTGGGGAGCGCCCCGCGCGGCGCACCCGCGGCGTCACGGAGGGCCCGGCCGAGACGGCCGCGGACGCCCCCGCGGCGCCCCGCAAGCGCACGCCGGACGCCCCCTGGGAGGTTGCCCAGGACACCCCGGCACCCGCGCCCGCCGCCGCGCCGGCGACCCCGCCCGAGGGGGAGCCCGGGAGCGAACCCGCGCCGCCCGCGGAACCCGGGGACCGCCGCGGCAACGGCGACGGCGACCGCAACGCGAACGGCAACGAGCACGGCAACGAGAACGGCAACGACGGCGACACGGCAGAAGGAGGCGGCACCCCGTGAGCGACGCACTCGACGTGATCCTCCGCCTGCTCGCCGTCCTCGCGGTCTTCCTCGTGCTGCCCCTCGTCGTCGGCCAGACCGAGCACAAGGTGATGGCCCACATGCAGGGCCGCCTCGGCCCGATGTACGCGGGCGGTTTCCACGGCTGGGCGCAACTCGTCGCCGACGGCGTGAAGTTCGCGCAGAAGGAGGACGTGGTCCCGGCCGACGCCGACCGCAAGGTCTTCCAGCTGGCTCCGGCCGTCGCGCTGCTCCCCTACCTCCTGGTCCTCGCCGCGATCCCGCTCGGCCCGAACGGCCTGGTGGGCCAGACCATCGACGCCGGCCTGTTCTTCGTGCTGGCCGTGATGGGCGTCGGCGTCCTGGGCTCGCTCATGGCGGGCTGGGCTTCGGCCAACAAGTTCTCCCTGCTCGGCGGCCTGCGGACGGCCGCGCAGCTGATGTCGTACGAACTGCCGATGCTGCTCGCCGCCGCGTCCGTCGCCATGGCCGCCGGGACGCTCTCGCTGCCCGGCATCGTGGAGGCGTACCAGTGGTGGTGGACGCCGTGGCAGCTGATCGGCGCCGTCGTCTTCTTCACCGCGGGCCTGGCGGAGCTGCAGCGGCCGCCGTTCGACATGCCGGTGGCCGACTCGGAGATCATCTTCGGTGCGTACACCGAGTACACGGGCCTGCGGTTCGCGCTGTTCCTGCTCGCCGAGTACGCCGGCATCGTCGTGCTGTGCGGGCTGACCACCGTCCTGTTCCTCGGCGGCTGGCACGGCCCGTGGTCCGACAGCCTCGGCTGGCTGTGGACGCTGGTCAAGACCGGCCTGCTGGCCTTCGTCGTCATCTGGCTGCGGGTCACCTACCCCCGTATGCGCGAGGACCAGCTGCAGCGCTTCGCCTGGACCTTCCTCATCCCGCTCGCCCTCGCCCAGATCGCGCTCACCGGCGTGGTGAAGGTGGTGACCTCCTGATGGGCATCCCCGGTTCCGGCCTGGCCAAGGGCCTGGCCGTCACCCTCCGTACGATGACGCGGCGCTCGCACACCGCGCAGTACCCGGAGGCGCAGCCCGAACTCCCGCCGCGCAGCCGCGGCGTGATCGCGCTGTTCGAGGAGAACTGCACGGTCTGCATGCTCTGCGCGCGCGAGTGCCCCGACTGGTGCATCTACATCGACTCCCACAAGGAGACGATGCCGGCCGCCGCGCCCGGCGGCCGCGAGCGCAGCCGCAATGTGCTGGACCGCTTCGCCATCGACTTCTCGCTCTGCATGTACTGCGGCATCTGCATCGAGGTGTGCCCCTTCGACGCGCTGTTCTGGTCGCCGGAGTTCGAGTACGCGGAGACCGACATCCTCGACCTCACCCACGAGCGCGACAAGCTGCGCGAGTGGATGTGGACGGTGCCCGCCCCGCCGCCGCTCGACCCCGCCGCGGAGGAGCCCAAGGAGCTCGGCGCGGCGCGCAAGGCCGCGGAGAAGGCCTCGGCCGCCGCGCAGCAGGCGGAGGACGAGGCGTGAACCTCTCCGCAGCGGCCCACCCGGGCTTCCTGTCCCCGACGGGCGTCGAGATCGTCTTCGTGCTGGTCGGCATCGCCACGCTCGGCGCGGCCGCGGTCAGCGTCACCACCAAGCACCTGGTGCACGCCGCCCTGTGGCTGGTGGTGGCGCTCGGTGGGGTCGCCGTCGAATACCTCCTGCTCACCGCCGAGTTCATCGCGTGGGTGCAGGTACTGATCTACGTCGGCTCCGTCGTCGTCCTCGTCCTGTTCGGCCTGATGCTCACCAAGGCGCCCATCGGCCCCTCCCCGGACGCCGATTCGGGCAACCGGATCGCCGCGCTGACCGTCGCGACCGCGTCCGCCGGCACCTTGGTGTGGCTGGTCGTCGACGCCTTCCGGTCCACATGGATCGACGTGGACCACGGCGTGCAGGGCTCCACCGAGGTCACCGGGCAGATCCTGTTCCGGCACTGGGTGCTGCCCTTCGAGGCGCTGTCGGTGCTCCTGCTGGCCGCCCTGGTCGGCGCCATCGTGCTGTCCCGCAAGCAGTCCCGTCAGCAGCCCGGGGAGCGCTGATGCATCTCGCCTATCCCGCCGTCCTGGCCGTCCTGCTCTTCTCCGTCGGCCTGTACGGGGTCCTGGCCCGGCGCAACGCCATCCTCGTCCTGATGTCGGTCGAGCTGATGCTGAACGCGGTCAACCTCAATCTGGTCGCCTTCGACGTGTGGCTGCGCGACACCTTGCACGCGGGGCAGGCGCTGACGCTCTTCGTCATCGTCATCGCCGCCGCCGAGATCGGCATCGGGCTCGCCATCGTCCTGCTCGTGTACCGCAACCGGGGCACCTCGGACATCGACCGGCTCACCGAACTCGTCACGGGGGACGGCGAGGACGATGGGGGCGTGTCCACCGCCGCACCGAAGACGCCCGAGAGCCCCGAGAAGAACGCCGAGGCCGCCGCGTGACCCTGACGACCCTCGCCGTCCTCGTCCCCCTCCTGCCCTTCCTCGGCGCCGCCGGCGCGCTGCTGCTCGGCCGCACCGCGCCCGGCTTCGTCCGGCCGCTGGCGGTCCTGCCGACGGCGACCGCCTTCGTGCTTGCGGTGATCGTCGCGACCCGCCAGGGCAGCGGCGCGGCCACCGACGCGGCCACCCGGCTCACCCCGACCGGCTCGGTGCCGATCGACCTCGCCCTGCACCTCGACGGCTTCTCGGTGCTCATCGCCGTGCTCGTCGGCCTGGTCGCGACCTGCGTGCAGCTGTACTCCACCGGCTACCTGCGCGAGGACCCGCGCTACGCCTCCTACTCCGCGCTGGTCTCCCTCTTCACCGCCGCCATGTTCCTGGTCGTCTACACCGGCGACCTGATGGTGCTGCTGGTGGGCTGGGAGATCATGGGCATCTGCTCGTACTTCCTGGTCGGCCACTACTGGGAGACCGAGGTCGCCCGCGCCGCCTCCCTCAAGGCCTTCCTGGTCACCAAGCTCGGCGACGTCCCCTTCCTGATCGGCGTCTTCGCGCTGGCCGCCGACGCCGGGACGTTCCGGATCAACGGCATCCTCACCGCGGCGACCCACGGCGGCCTCGCCCACCCGACCGTGATCGGCCTGCTGCTGCTCGCCGGTGTGGCGGGCAAGTCCGCGCAGTTCCCGCTGCACACCTGGCTGCCGGACGCCATGGCCGGCCCCACGCCGGTGTCGGCGCTGATCCACGCCGCCACGATGGTCGCCGCCGGCATCTACCTCGTCGCCCGGCTGCTGCCGGTCTTCGAGGCGTCCGCCGCGGTGCTCACGGTGCTCGCGGTGACGGCCGCCGTCACCATGGTCGGCTCGGGCCTCGCGGCGTTCGCCCAGGACGACATCAAGCGGGTCCTGGCGTACTCCACGATCGGTCAGCTCGGCTACATGGCCGGCGCCCTCGCCGTCGGCGACCGCGGCGCCGCCGTCTTCCACCTCCTGTCGCACGGCGCCTTCAAGGCCCTGCTCTTCCTGGCCGCGGGCGTGGTCATCCACGCCGCGGGCACCAACTCGCTCGCCGCGATGTCCCGCATGAGCGACATCGGCAGGCGTGCGCCGGACGCCATGTGGACGATGGGCATCGCCCTGGCGGCCCTGGCCGCGATCCCTCCCTTCTCCGGCTTCTTCTCCAAGGAGTCCATGCTGCGCGCCGCCGAGCACGCCTCCTCCGGCCACGCCAAGGGCGTCCCGGCGGGGGCCGGCTGGCTGGTCCTGATCGCAGCCCTGGTCACCGCCGTACTGACCGCGGGCTACGCCACCCGGCTCTTCCTGCTCGCCTTCCGCGGCCGCGGACCCGCCGCTCCCGAGGCGCACGCCAAGGAACCGGCCGTGATGAACGCCGTGCTGTGGGTGCTGGCCGTCCCCACCCTCGCCTTCGGCGCGGTCTCCCTGGTGCCCTCCCTCCTGGATCTGCCCGCCTGGTTCGACGGCCGAGAACTCGCCCCGACCCTGGTGACCTCGATCCTCGGCGTCGGCCTCTCCCTCGTCGGTGTGCTCGCCACCTACGGCGCCTGGCAGGCGATGTCCGCCCGCCGCGCCGCGCCGCTCGGCGCGGTCGTGACCGCCGGGGCGGCCGCCGAGGAGGAGCCCGCCCTCACCGAGGCCGCCGCGCTGCAGACGCACGAGCAGGTCTACGGGGACGTCGCCGCCGCCCACGACCCCGCCGACCCCGGGCGCCTGCTGCTCGGCCCGCTCTTCGGCCCCGCCTCGCACGGCTTCCGCCTCGACGCCGTCTACTCGGCGCTGTTCGTCCGCCCGGTGCTCGCCGCCTCGGGCCTGGTGCGCTTCCTCGACCGCGAGGTCGTGGAGACGTACGTGCGCGGTGCGGGCGGCCTGCCCCGGCTGATCGGCGCGGTGGTGCGGCGTACCCAGACGGGCAATGTGCAGACCTACATCAGCGTGCTGCTGGCCGGCTCCGTGATCCTCGCCGTCCTCGTCGCCGTCGGAGCGTGAGCCGTGAACGACACCGTCCTCCCGTACGTCCTCGCGGCCGTCGTCGTCCTGCCGCTGCTCGGGGCCGCCGGCGCCCTGCTGCCGCCCCCGCCCGGCCTCAAGGGCAAGAACCCTGACCAGGCCGTGCTGCGCCACGGCGTGACCGTCACCGGTCTGGTGCTCGCCCTCACCGTCGTCCTGGCCGCCGGGTTCGACCACGGCCGGCCGGCGACGATGCAGGCGACCACCGACATCAACTGGATCCCGGCGCTCGGCATCCACCTCCACCTGGGTGTCGACGGCATCAGCCTCCCCCTCCTCGTCCTGACCGCGCTGCTGACCTTCCTCTGCGCGCTCTACAGCTACTTCAAGATGCCCGCGGGCCCGTCCCCGAAGGCGTTCGTCGCGCTCCTGCTCCTGCTGGAGTCGGGCACGCTGGCGACCTTCGCCGTGCTCGACCTGGTGCTCTTCTTCCTGGCCTTCGAGACCGTCCTGATCCCGATGTACTTCCTCATCGCCCGCTGGGGCGGCGAGAACCGGGAGAAGTCCGCCCTCCGCTTCATCCTCTACACACTGCTCGGCTCCGTGGTCATGCTGCTCGGCCTGCTCCTCATCGGGGTGAAGGCCGGCACATTCGACATGGTGGCACTCGCCACTGACAGTGGCCCCGCTGCTGCGCTCAGTCACTCCACGCAGCTGATCGCCGTCCTCGCCATCGGCATCGGTCTCGCGGTGAAGGCCCCGATGTGGCCGCTGCACAGCTGGCTCCCCGACGCCCACACCGCGGCCCCCACGGTCGGATCGGTGCTGCTCGCCGGCGTCCTGCTGAAGATGGGCACGTACGGCTTCGTGCGGATCCTGCTGCCGATCGCCCCCGACGGCATGCGGACCTTCGCGCCCTATCTGGCCGCCTTCGCCGTCGTCGGGATCATCTACGGATCGCTGGCGTGCCTGGCGCTGGCCCGCAGCGGCACCGGCGGCGACCTCAAGCGCCTGATCGCCTACAGCTCCGTCGGACACATGGGCTTCGTCCTGCTGGGCATCGCCACCCTGACCCCGACCGGCGTCAACGGCGCGCTCTTCGCCAACATCGCCCACGGCCTGATCACCGGCCTCCTCTTCTTCCTGGTCGGCGCCCTGAAGGACCGCTACGGCACCACCGACCTGGACGGCCTGGCGGGCCGTACCGGCGCCGCGCTCTACGGCCGCGCCCCCCGCATGGGCGCGCTGCTCGCCTTCGCGGCCGTCGCCTCCCTCGGCCTGCCGGGCCTGGCGGGCTTCTGGGGCGAGATGCTGGCCATGTTCGGCTCCTTCGAGCCCGCCGCGGGCCTGGACCGGGGCGCGTACCTCACGTTCACCGCGATCGCCGCGTTCGGCACCCTGCTGACCGCCGCGTACCTCCTGGTCGTCGTGCGCCGGGTCTGCATGGGCGACCGCGACACCGTCACCGGTGCACCGGCCCTCGCCGACGTACGGGGCTACGAGTTCGCCGCCTGGACCCCGCTGGTCGCCCTCACCGTCCTGGCCGGCCTATGGCCCGCCGTCCTGCTCGGCCTGACCGACCCGGCCGTGCGCTCCCTGCTCGGAGGCAGCTGATGAGCCCCCTCGCCACCTCCGTCATCCAGTCCGTCGACTGGGCGGCGATTGCGCCGCCCGCCATTGCCGCGGCGGCCGCGCTGGTCGTGCTCGTCACCGACCTGTTCCTGCCCGAGGGCCGCAAGCAGGTGCTCGCCTGGATCACCGTCGGCGGCCTGGTCCTGGCCGGGCTCGGCCTGCTGCCGCTGCTGGACGGCGACCGCACCACCTTCTGCCTGGCCGGCCGTCCCGGCGAGTGCTCCTACGTCGCCGACCACTTCACCCTGGTCGTGCAGTTGCTGGTGCTGGCCGGGGCGCTGGTCGCCGCCCTGCTCTCGGTCCACCTGACGGACCGGATGCCGGCCGGCGAGTTCTGGTTCCTGCTGCTGTCCTCGGCCGCCGGGGCGGCGCTGCTGCCGGCCTCCCGCGACCTGGCGACCCTCGTCATCGCACTGGAGGTCACCACACTGCCCTCCTTCGCGCTCGTGGGCCTGCGCCGCGGCGACCGCCTGTCGGGCGAGGCGGCGCTGAAGTTCTTCCTCACCTCCGTCGCCGCGACCGCGGTCACCCTGCTGGGCGTCAGCTTCGTCTACGCCGCCACGGGCAGCCTCCACCTGAACGCCATCGCCCGTGGCCTGGACGCAGTCGATCCGCGCCTGGACGCCCTCGCCGCCGCGGGCGCCGCCCTGACCGTCGTCGGGTTCGCCTTCAAGCTCGCGGTGGCCCCCTTCCACTTCTGGGTGCCCGACACCTACACCGGCGCCCCGCTGCCCGTCGCCGGCTACCTGTCGGTCGTCGGCAAGGCCGCCGGCTTCTCCGGCCTCATCCTGGTGACGGTCGTCGCCTTCGAGCCGTACGCGCACGTGTGGGGCCCCGTCGTCGCGGTCCTGGCCGCGCTCACCATGACCGTCGGCAACGTCGCCGCCCTGCGGCAGCGCCCCGGCCAGTCGCGCAGCGCGGTGCGCCTGCTGGCCTGGTCCTCCATCGGCCAGGCGGGCTACCTCCTGGTGCCGATCGCCGCCGCCGCGTACGCCGACCCGCAACGCCAGGTCGGCATCACCCTGGCGTACGCCCTGATGTACGGCGCCGTGAACCTCGGCGCCTTCGGCGTCGCCGCCCTCGTCGCCCGCACGGCGCCCGGCAACCGGCTCACCGACTACCGCGGCCTGTACGCCCGCCACCCGTTCGCGGCGCTCGCCATGGCCTTCTTCCTGCTGTGCCTGGCCGGTCTGCCGCCGGGCGTCATCGGCCTCTTCGCCAAGGTCGCCGTCTTCTCCTCGGCGGTCGACGCGGGCCTGGGCTGGCTGGCCGCCGTCACGGCCGTCAACGTCGTCATCGCCCTGGTGTACTACCTGCGCTGGACGGCCCTGCTCTTCACCCGCGCCGAGGCCCCGGCCGCGGACCCGGCGGCCGCCGAGCGCACCCGTACCCCCGCCCCCCTGACGGCCGCCATCGCGCTCACCGCCGTCATCGGGGTCGCCCTGTCGGGTGCGCCGCAGCTCGTCCTGCGCTTCGCGTCGAGCACGCTGCTCTGAGCACTCGCTCCGAGCATCCTGTGGAAAGCGCACAAGGGAACTAACGTCCCCCCGGTGGCGTTGGCCCTTACAGGAGGTTCTCCTAGGAAAACGGAGAAAACGTCTTCCTGCTGCACATCTTGGAGGGTGACCGTGCACCGCCGGCACAACGGGCTGAAGACCGCCGCGCTCCTCGGCGGACTGTCGGCACTCATCCTGGTCATCGGCAGTTTCTTCGGCCGGACGGGACTGGTCGTGGCGCTCGTCATCGCGGTCGGCACCAATGCGTACGCCTACTGGAACAGCGACAAGCTCGCCCTGCGGGCGATGCGCGCGCGGCCGGTGAGCGAGTTCGAGGCCCCGGCCCTCTACCGGATGGTCCGCGAGCTCTCCACCGCCGCCCGGCAGCCGATGCCGCGGCTCTACATCTCCCCGACCGAGGCCCCCAACGCCTTCGCCACCGGCCGCAACCCGCGCAACGCCGCGGTGTGCTGCACCGAGGGCATCCTGCGCATCCTGGACGAGCGCGAGCTGCGCGGCGTCATCGGCCACGAGCTCAGCCACGTCTACAACCGCGACATCCTCATCTCCTCGGTCGCCGGCGCCCTGGCCTCCGTCGTGATGTTCCTGGTCAACTTCGCCTGGCTGATCCCCATCGGCCGCTCCGACGACGACGAGGGCCCCGGCCTGCTCGGCATGCTGCTGCTGATGATCCTGGGCCCGCTGGCGGCGTCCCTCATCCAGCTCGCCGTCAGCCGCTCCCGCGAGTACGAGGCCGACGCCTCCGGCGCCCGCCTCACCGGGGACCCGCTCGCCCTGGCCTCCGCCCTGCGCAAGCTGGACGCGGGCACCAAGCGCCTGCCGCTGCGGCCCGAGCCGCGGCTGGAGACCACCAGCCACCTGATGATCGCCAACCCGTTCCGCCCGGGCGACGCGTCCAAGCTCTTCTCGACCCACCCGCCGATGGCCGAGCGCATCGCCCGGCTGGAGGAGATGGCCGGTCACCGCCCTTGAGTGCCGGTCACCGATCCCTCGCGGGCACCGCCCGCGCTCCCGTGGGAGGCTGACAGCATGAAGCCGATCAACCTCGTCCTGAACGTCGTGTGGCTGATCATCTGGGGGCTGTGGATGGCCATCGGCTACGCCCTGCTCGGCCTGCTGATGTTCGTCTTCATCGTCACCATTCCGTGGGGCATCGCCTCGCTGCGCATCGCCAACTACGTGCTGTGGCCGTTCGGCCGCACCACGGTGGAGCGCCCCGGCGCCGGCGTCGCCTCGACCATCGGCAACATCATCTGGCTGATCTTCGCGGGTATCTGGCTCGCCATCGGTCACGTCGTCGCCGGCATCGGCTTCTGCCTGACGATCATCGGCATCCCCTTCGGCATCGCCAACTTCAAGATGGTGCCGATCTCCCTGGTGCCGCTCGGCCGCGAGATCGTCCCCGTCGAGGAGTGAGGCGCGGCGGTCCGCGGGGGAGGGCTCAGCCGGGCGCGATGTTGTGGTTGAGCCGGAAGACGTTGTCCGGGTCGTACTCGGTCTTCACCCGCGCGAGCCGGCTCAGATTGTGCGCGCCGAACCCGGCGATGACCCGCCCCGCGCCCTCGTCGCCGATGAAGTTGAGGTAGACGGCGCCGGTGGACCACGGCTTCATGTCCTCGCGCACGTCGTGGGCCCACTGCCGCGCCCGGCCGTCGTCCGCGGGGTTCTCCCACAGCCCGAAGGGGTGGGCCACCCAGGCGGCACGGCGCCAGGGCAGCGGGTAGTCGTCAGGGCCGTGCGTCATGGCGCCGCCGCAGGGGAAGAGGACCTGCTGCGAGGGGGAGGGGACGACCATCGCCCGGGACCTGGCGCAGAAGCGTTCCACGGCCTCGTCCGGCAGCGACTCCAGGTACTCCGCGGACCAGTAGTTGCGGTAGCCCGGAGGGTCGTCGAACATGCCCTGCAGCTCCGCGTACGGCAGTTCCGCGATCATGCTGCCCTCGGGGGAGAGGGCCAGCAGCGGCGCGATCAGCTCCCGCGCCGGCTCCTCCTGGCCGATGTACGTCACCAGGGCGGCCGCCACCATGGTGCCGGCCATGTGCGGCGGGACGAAGTCCTCCGGCGGGGCCGTCACATAGAGCATGGCGCCGCCGACCTCCGGTGGCGCCGACTCCATGAAGTCCCGGTAGGCGCGCAGCAGTTCCGGCCCCGCTTCGGGCGGCCACAGCAGCAGGGCCGCGGTCATCCGCGGCACGGGGTGCAGCCGCAGCGTCAGCGAGGTGACGACGCCGAAGTTCCCGCCGCCGCCATGCAGAGCCCAGAACAGCTCGGGGTTCTCGTCCTGCGCGGCGCGCACCATGGTGCCGTCCGCCGTGATGAGCTCGACCTCCTCCAGGCTGTCGCAGGCCAGCCCGAACCTGCGCTCCAGCCACCCCGAACCGCCGCCCAGGGTGAAGCCGCACACCCCGGTCGTCGACACCCGGCCGCCGGTGGTGGCCAGGTCGTACGGCTGCGCCGCGCGGTCCAGATGACTCATCAGGGCGCCGCCGCCGACCCGCGCCGTACGCGCCCGGGGATCCACCACCACCGCGTGCATGCGCCGCAGGTCGACCACGAGACCACCGTCGGTCAGGGACGTACCGGCGACGCTGTGGCCGCCACCGCGCACGGCGATCTCCAGCTCGCGCCCGCGCGCGAAACCGACCGCCGACGCCACGTCCCCGGCCGACGCGCAGAGCGCGACGACCGCCGGACGCCGGTCGATCATCGCGTTGAAGACGGTGCGGTTCTCGTCGTACGCCGGATCGCCCGGAGTGACGACCTCCCCGTCGAGGCCGGAACGCAGCGCAT
This sequence comes from Streptomyces sp. MI02-7b, assembly GCF_033793585.1. Classification (NCBI taxonomy): domain Bacteria; kingdom Bacillati; phylum Actinomycetota; class Actinomycetes; order Kitasatosporales; family Streptomycetaceae; genus Streptomyces; species Streptomyces sp. MI02-7b. Next base: position 81,417 of record NZ_JARAWX010000003.1, read on the forward strand.
CCAGTGCCGTGTCGTCGAGGATCCGGGGTGCCATCGCGTGCCCCTCTCTCCTCCTCCACGGTAGGACGGGGCCCCGGCGGCGGCACGTCGGGCCGGGGGCCCCGCCGGGCTCCGGGCGGGGCGCGGGCGGGCTAGGCGGACAGCCCGGCCGCCAGGGCGGCCCCAAGCTCCCAGCAGGCCTCCAGATCGCCCTTGGAGGGCTCGCCGGTGACCATGACCTCGGCCGCCGCCTGCTCCCAGCCCAGACCCGTGGTGATCGACCGGATCCCGCGCACGGTCCCCGTCAGGTCGCTCCCGCCGTGCACCCAGTAGCCGAAGGGGCGGCCGCGCGTCGCGTCCAGGCACGGGTAGTAGACCTGGTCGAAGAAGTGCTTGAGCGCCCCCGACATGTAGCCCAGGTTCGCGGTCGTGCCGAGCAGGTAGCCGTCCGCCGCCAGCACGTCGGAGGCGGTCGCGGACAGCGCCGGCCGCCGTACGACGTCCACACCCTCGATCCCGTCCGTCGTCGCGCCCGCGACCACTGCCTCGAACATCGCCTGGAGATGGGGCGAGGGCGTGTGATGGACGATCAGGAGCGTGGCCACCTCAGCCGACCGGGGCCGCGGCGGCGGGGATGCTGTCCATGAAGGAGCTGACGGAGAACACGGCGTTGCCGGGACCGGCCGGACCGTACCCGGGCGGCGAGGACAGGCCGTACTCCTCCAGCGTCGCGCGGTACACGTCCAGCAACCGGATGTGGTACTCCAGCGGCGCGCCCTCGGGGTTGGCCTTGCCGAGCGGCGTCGTCGGCTCCGGGCACCAGGTGGTGAAGCGCGGCGTGATGCCGCGCGACATGAAGAAGCGCAGGCCCTCGGCGGTGGAGTCGATCGCCTCGCCGACACTGGTGAAGCCGAACGGCTCGGCCATCTCCACGCCCGCCACGAAGTTCGGGATCACATTGCGCGGGCCGAAGATCTCGGCGGAGTCCAGGATGCGGCGGTGCCACTCGTCGCGGCCGACGTGCTGCTCCTTGCCGGGGCAGTACAGCTCGAACAGCCGGCGGTCCCACACCTCGTAGTTGGGGTGGTAGATCTGCACGCCGTAGTCCTTGAAGCGCTGCACGTCCTCCTTGGGCAGCGCCTGGGCGACGACCTTGCCGATCCAGCGGCCGGGGAAGCGCTCCTCGATGGCCTTGGCGTAGTGCCCGTAGAAGTCGGCCTCGTCGCGGCCCGCCACCTTGCTGGTGATGGCCCCGCCGGTGAGGGTGTACGCGGTGGAGGTCTTCGCCGTGTCGTACTTGTCGATGATCTCCAGCGCCTCCAGCACCTCCTCGACCGGCTTCACGCCCGTGTACGGACGGCCGGCCGCCTTGTGCTGGCGCCAGTTGTGGTTGATGTCGCAGTACTGGCACTCCGCCTTGGCGCCGAAGTACTGGCAGACGCGGAAGACCGTCAGGTAGATGAGGTAGCCCCACTGGATCGTCGGCGCGACCTCCATCACCGACTTCCCGTTCTCCAGGGTGTGCCGGTAGTAGTCCGGCATCGGCGGCAGGCCCACGTCCGCGATGCGCACCCCGTCCAGGTACAGCCCCAGCACCCCGCGGCCGCCGGCCTGGACCCGGTACGGCGAGGACGGGTTGACGCGGACCGACACCACGGTGCGGCGCAGGTCGTACGGACCGCCGGTGAGCACGATCTCCTCGGGCGGGCGGTTCAGTGCGGCGGCGCCCAGCTCCGGCAGCGTGCGGTGGTCGAAGGAGAAGATGAAGTACGACTTCGGTTTCACGTCGCCGTCGTCACCACCGCTGAGCGCGGAATCGTCGAACGCGATCCCGCCACGCAGCAGGTCCTCCTTGATGACCGCTTCGCGTGGCACGTGCGGGAAGCGGCCCATCAGGTCTTCCACCACTGCGGTGCGGTTCTGCATTGCCCGGCTCCATCCTCGAGACGACTGCCCGGGTCCCACGTGGAGGGTGGGCCCGAGGAGACCTTCAACGAACGACCCTACGCATGCCGGGGCGGTTCACGATGGCGGCCCCTCCCGTTCACCTCGGTCTGCGTACGGGGAGGAACCCGTCCGAATCCACCCGTGCCGGCGCCCCGGCGACCTCGCGGACCCGTCGGCCTACGACAAAGGTCCCGGCCGCCTCCTCCGGCCGGGACCTCGGCGTGCCGCGGTCAGCGGTAGTTCACGAACTGCAGGGCGAAGTCCAGGTCCTTGCCCTTGAGCAGCGCGATGACCTCCTGAAGGTCGTCGCGGCTCTTCGAGCTCACCCGCAACTCGTCGCCCTGCACCTGCGCCTTGACGCCCTTGGGCCCCTCATCGCGGATGATCTTGGCGACCTTCTTCGCGTTGTCCTGGGAGATGCCCTCCTCGATCGACGCGAAGATCTTGTACTCCTTGCCGGACAGCTGGGGCTCGCCCGCGTCCAGCGCCTTCAGCGAGATCCCGCGCTTGACCAGCTTCGTCTCGAAGACGTCGAGGATCGCCTTGACCCGCTCCTCCGAGTTGGCCTGCATCGCGATCTTGTCCCCGGACCACGCGATCGAAGCGCCGACGTTCTTGAAGTCGTAGCGCTGCGAGATCTCCTTCGCGGCCTGGTTGAGGGCGTTGTCGACCTCCTGCCGCTCGACCTTCGAGACGATGTCGAAACTGGAGTCGGCCATCTTCTGTTGGCTCCTTGGCTCTGATCCGTCAGGTCCGCGACCCACCACCGGGCCGCTCCCGCAAGCCTAGCCATCCGACCCGCCGGAGGCGCTGATCAATAGGGTGGCGGAGCACCCCCACGCATCGGGTATTGTTTACGACGTCGCCACGGGGACCACGCAAAACGGCCCCTGGAGACACTTCCCAGGCGGTGTGCCCGAGTGGCCAATGGGAGCGGACTGTAAATCCGTCGGCTTAGCCTACCCAGGTTCGAATCCTGGCGCCGCCACAGTGGAAACACAGCCCCTGAACTGCGGAAACGCAGAGCAGGGGCTGTTTTGCCTGCTTCGGCCGGTGGGGGCCCCTGTCTCGCTCCGTCCCGTTCACGCATGAACCCTCCGAGCGGCTGTGGACAGGGATCCGGGGGCCGGCCTGCGGCTGCGGGACATGTGTGGGACGGGCGGACCGCGCCCGGTGAGTGTCCGAGCCCGGTCGTTGTCGTGGTCGCATTGTCGGTGGCTCGTGCGAGGCTCCCGGTCCAGCCGTACGAGGAGATCATCATGGGTACCTGGGCTACCGGCGCCTTCGACAACGACAGTGCCGCAGACTTCGCCCACGCTCTCGACAACGCCCAGCCCGAAGAACGTGAAGCCCTGGTCCGGGGCGTACTCACCCGTACCGTGGAGGCCAGCGGCTGCCTCACGGAAGCGGAGGAGGCTGTGGCCGCCGCGGCACTGATCGCGGCGCAGTGTCCGGGCGGGGAACCAGTCGACACGCCCTACGGCCCTGAAACACCCATGCCGAACTTCCCCCTCGACCTCCGGACCCTGGCGGACGAAGCCCTTGCCCGCGTCGTCAGTGACGAATGCGGATTGGCGTCGAACTGGATCGACCCACGAGACGGCAGGCAATGGCGTACGACGCTCAACCGGCTTCGTGGCGTGCTCCTCCCGCCGCCACCAACCATCCCCCTCTTTGCTGTCGAGCCGTAGCGCAGGGCAGCGAGTTGTGTGAGGCGGGTGTGGTCGCTGTCGACGCCGAGGCGTTCAGCGGCCCAGGACACCGCCGGCCGGGGCGACCCAAGTGCCTGGTGCTCGGGGCCGCGGCAGGTCTAACCTCGGCGGATGGCCTTGGAATGGGAACAGGTAGTTGTCCACTCGGAGGATCCGGCGGCCCTCGGGCAATGGTGGGCCGAGGCCCTCGGCTGGGTCGTGGTCCACTCCTCCGACGATGAGTTCGAGATCCGCCCGGAGCCCGATCGGCTGCCGGGGCTGGACTTCGTCCGGCTCGCTGAGAGCAAGAAGGCCAAGAGCCGGCTGCATCTCGACTTCAGGCCCGATGACCAGGCCGCCGAGGTGGCCCGCCTCGAAGCCCATGGCGCGAAGCGGGTCGACATCGGCCAGGGCGACCAGTCGTGGGTGGTCCTGGTGGACCCCGAGGGCAACGAGTTCTGTGTCCTCGGTCAGCGGCAGCCGTAGGAGCCGTAGGGGCCGTAAGGCTCGGTAGCGGGGTACCCGGCGCGGACGGCGGTGTGAATCAAGGGGATCCGTCCGCGCCGCGGGTACGGTGACGTTCCGGTCCCGCGAGCCGTGAGCTCTTCGTATGACGCCGAGCCGATCGAGCAGCAGCCGTGACTGACGCGGCCTCACGCGCGGAGGAACGGGTCGCGCGCGTACGGGACGACCCGGCCGGACGGTACGCGCCGGCGCGGGAGTTCTACCAGGTGGCCTCGGGGCCACGGCGCCGGTACGGACATGCCGAGTTGAGCTTCATGCGCTGGTCGCTCGCCCGCGTCGTGCTCGCGCCGGAAACCGCCGAGCGGCCCGGCAGTCCCTGGTGGCGGGCCGTCAACGAACGCCTGCTGCGGGACAAGACCGAGGCCCACCTGCTGTGCGCCGGGAACACGGCCGCGGCCGACGCCCGCAGCGTCGAGTTCTGGGTTCACTTCTCCGCGCACCCGACCCCGGCCGCTGGTACCGCGCGCACAACGCCAGCATCGTCGCGGGCTACCTGGAGCGCGAGGACCTGGCCGCCGCCGAGTCGCGGGTGGAGCGGTTCATGATGAACGTCGCGCTGCTGCGCGTCCTGTTCACCCACGCGATGCTGGCGCGGCCGCGCCTCGCGCTCGGCCGGGCGGCCGCCCTCGGGCCCCTGCTGCCCGACCCGCGGCACCGGGCCGTCCGGATGTTCCTCGACCTCGGCCGGTCCTTCCTGCCCGACTATCCGGTGACCACACCCATCGACGAGACCGTCCTCGACGAGCACGCCCTCGCCCGCATGCTCGACTACGGACTGATCGTCCCGCGGCTGCCCGCGCTCTACGCGTTCTCGGCCGAGTCGCTGGGCCACCGCGGCTGACGGACCTGCTGGACGACGGTGTCCCGGCCTACGCGTGGCCGCGCAGGGAGCGGCGGACCCGGTACATCGGCAGCACGGGTCCCCATCTGCGCGTGATCGCCCGCGCCAGCGGCGCGCGCCTGTCCTGGGAACCGTCGCCCCTGGCCCCCGCGCGCCGCCGCGAGCCGCCCGGTGGGCAGAACCGCTGACAGGGCCGCGACCCGAACGTTATGAAGGTCCTTTGCAGTCGGGTTGTCACGGACGGATGGGGTAGGCGAATTGACCGGGTTGACCGAGAGGACATCGACATCGCTGGCCGAGTTGATCGTGGACAGCGTCGCGCCACGGTTCCCGGCAATCTCGCCGGACGGCTGCGCGGTCGCCTACGCGGCGAGCACGATAGGCGTCCGGGAGCGCCCGGCCAGCACCCTGTGGCTGGCGTCCGCCGACGGGAGCGCGCCTTCCCGACGGCTGACCGAGGGGACGGGCCGGTACGGCGCACCGCGGTGGGCGCCGGATTCGGCGTCGCTGTTCTTCACCGCGGGCGGCCAGCTGCACCGGATACCGGTCGGGGGCGGGGAGACGGAGACCCTCACGTCCTGGGCGAGCGGTATCGCGGGCCAGTTGCCGCTGGCCGACGGACGCACGGTCGCCGTGATCGCGGAGGACGAGCCCGACGCGGAGGACGAACGCAGGGAGGCCGAGGGGGACGACGCCGAGGTGTGGGGCGAGCGGGTGCCCTTCGCCCGCCTGCGGCTGCTCGATCTCGGCAGTGGTGAGCTGCGCGTGGTGGACCAACTGGGCGACCGGCACGTCGTGCACATGGCGCAGCGCCCGGACGGCGGCCCGCTGGCGGTGGTCAGCTGGTCGAGCCCGGACATCGATCCCGGGTTGTCCACCGCCGAACTGCACGTGGTGGACCCGGTGTCGGGGGCCGTGCACGACCTCGGCCCCGCCGGGCCGGATGCGAGCTCGCCGGCCTGGTGGGCCGCCGACGACGGGTGGCACCTGGCCTACCTGACGACCACTCCTCCCGGCACCGTGGGCGGCAGCGCGGTCCTGGACGTCGCCGTTCCGGAGGCCGGCCCCGCCGCGGAGCACCGCAATCTGACGGCGGACACGGTCGTCTGCCCGACCGAACTGGTGCAGGCCGCCGACGGCCCGCCCTTGGCGCTGTTCGCCGACGGCCTGGACACCGCTCTGTTCCGGCTGGACCCACGGGACCTGCGGTTCCGGCGGCTGTTCAGCAGGCAGGGCATCGTCCACGCGCTCAGCGTGAGCGGGTCCGGTGGGACGATCGCCGTGATGGCGGGCACGGCCCATGAGCCGAAGGACGTGCACGCCGGGTCCCCCGAAGGTGCGCTGGCCCGGGTCAGCGACACCAGGCCGCAACTGCGCGACGTCGTGTGGGGGAGTCAGGAACGGCTGTCCTACAAGGCGTCCGACGGCCTCGCTCTGGACGGGCTGCTGCTCCTGCCGCCCGGCCGGAGCCGCGAGGACGGCCCTTTCCCGCTCATCACGATCGTGCACGGCGGCCCGTACGGGCGCTACGCCGACGAGTTCCAGTTCCACATCGACCTGCCGCCGGGGCAGTGGTTCGCGGCCGCCGGGTACGCCGTCTTCCTGCCCAACCCGCGCGGCGGCGAGGGCCACGGCCATCCCTTCGCGGCGATGGCGGCGGGGGCGGCCGGCGGTGCCGAGTGGACCGACATCACCGAGGGCATCGACCTGCTGATCGCGGAGGGCGTCGCGGACCCGGACCGGCTCGGGATCGGCGGCTGGAGCCACGGCGGGTACATGGCGGCGTGGGCGGTGGGGCAGACCGACCGCTTCAAGGCCGCGGTGATGGGTGCCGGGGTCAGCGACTGGGGCATGCTCGCCGCGACCGGCGAGTGGGGACCGGCCAACGAGGCCGGCGTCAGCGGCAGCGTCGGCTGGGAGGGACCGGGCCCGCACCCGCACGACCGGGTCAGCCCGATCTCGTACGCGTCCAGGATCCGCACCCCGGTGCTGATCCTGCACGGGGAGCACGACACCAATGTGCCCATCGGCCAGGCCGTCCTCTTCCACCGCGCACTGCGGCACTTCGGTGTCGAGCACGAGTTCGTCACCTACCCCCGCGAGGGCCACATGATCGGTGAACGCGGCCATCTGCTCGACCTGCTCCGGCGCACCCGGGCGTGGTTCGACCGCCGGCTCGGCAGCCCCGGTGCCGGCAGCCCCGGTCAGGACGGGCGGCCGGTGGACGGGCAGGGCAAACCGGCCTGATCCGGGCCCGCGGAAGTGCCGACCGCGGGCCGGCTCAGCGCCAGTCGGTGTAGTGGCCGAGCCGCCGGTCGCCGGCGTCGTACTCGTCGACCGAGGTGATCGTCCGTCCGCCGGGGACGGGGGCGGCCCAGGCGCGGTACCCGGTACCGGGGAGGGTGATCACAAAGGCCTTCACCTGGCTGCCGTCGGAGAGGTGGAGCACGCCGTAGGCGACCTCGGGGCCGGGGTGGGAGACGATCAGCCGGGTGCCGGTGGTGCCCTTGTCGTGCAGGCCCCACAGGCCGGTGTTTCCGCCGGCCTGTGGGTCGTCGGTGCCGGTGACGGGCTGGCAGTCGCTCCAGGGGCCGCCCTGGTGGTCGATGCGTACCCCGCCGATGTACATGCGCTGGCAGAGCAGGGCGTCGCCGGGAGTGGTGCTGCCGTCGGGGAGGACGAGCCGGGTGTAGCCCTCGGGCAGGGTGCGGTGGAACTCCAGCGCCACCGACCAGGGCTGACCGTCCGTCGTCCCCTCGGCGACGCGGACGGTGACCGTGTCGGGGGTGCGGGCCGTGCCGGTGGCGGTGGGGCTCGCGGAAGGGGAGCCCGTGTGCGCGGGGCCGGCCGAGGGGTGCGAACCGAGGAACGGCAGGGTCAGGGCGGCGGTGAGCACGCACGCGGCTCCGGCCGTGGCGGCGGCCGCGGCCCGGCGGCGCCTCCTGCGGGTGCGCGCGAAGGTCAGGATCCGCTCGACGGGCGGCCGGGACGAGGGGTAGGCGTCGCGTGACCTGGCGAAGGCGGCGCGCAGCCGGTCTTCCTGCTCGGGGTCGGGAGTCATCGTGCCTCTAGGGGGCGGCCGGGCCGGTGGGGAGGGGCGAGCCTGGCGTCGCTGCGCAGTCTGGCCAGGGCCCGGGACGCCTGGCTCTTCACGGTGCCGACCGAGCAGCCGAGGACGTCGGCCACTTCCTCGGCGGACAGGTCCTCGCAGTAGCGCAGCACCACGACCGCCCGCTGGCGCTCGGGCAGGACGGACAGCAGGCGGGCCAGGGCGTCGTTCCCGTCCACGGCGCCGACGCCCGCCCCGTCGTCGGGGACGGGGCGGGTGTCGGGCACGGAGGCGAGGAGGAGATGGGCGATCCTGCGGCGGCGGTGCCGGCTGCGGTTGGTGTTGACCAGGGCGCGCCGCACGTACTGCTCGGCGGACTCGGGCCGCAGTCGGCGCCAGTGCGGGTACACCCGGGCAAGCGTCGTCTGCACCAGGTCCTCCGCCTCGTGGAAGTCGCCGGTGAGCAGGTACGCGGTGTGGGTCAGGGATCGCCAGCGGGCGGCGACGAAGCGGGAGAACTCCGCGTCCGGTCCGCTGTCGGCGGCCCTGCGATCACGTGACTGCACGGCAGGAAGTGCCCGTCCTTCGCCTCGGTGGTCAGTGCCAGAAGGTGTCGTGCCTCAGGCGCTTGCCCTGGGCGTCGTACTCGTCGACCGCGTCGATCGTCTGGCCGTCGGCTATGGGCGCGGCCCAGCCGCGGTAGTCGGTGCCCGGCAGGGTGACGGTGTTCGCCCGCACCCGCGTGCCGTCGGAGAGGTGGAGCATGCCGTAGGCGACCTCGGGGCCGGGGGTGGAGACCATCAGCCGGGTGCCGGTGGTGCCCTTGTCCTGCAGGCCCCACAGGCCCAGGCTCCCGCTGCCCTGGGAGTCGTGGGCCCCGGTGACGGGCTGGCAGTCGCTCCACGGGCCGCCCTGGTGGTCGATGCGCACGCCGCCGATGTACATGCGCTGGCAGAGCAGGGCGTCACCGGGCACGGTGTCGCCGCCGGGAAGCGTGGGCAGCGTGTAGCCCTTGGGCAGGGTGCGGTGGAACTCCAGTGACACGGACCAGCGCCGGCCGTCCACCCGGCCCTTGCCGATCAGCTGGGTGACGACCCGCGGCGCCTGCCGGTGCGCGCTGGCAGCGGCGGCGGAGCCGGGAGCGGGCGCCGCGGCCCGGTGGACGGCCGGGCCCGAAGCGGCCGGGCTCGGCGCGGCCGCCATCGCGGAGGCGCCGAACGAGAGCGCGCCGACCACCGTCGCCATGACGGCGGCCAGGGCGGCCTTCCTTGCTGAACTGAGAGCCATGGGGAGTTTCTCCTTGCAGCCGGTGCCCGGCACGGCGCCGGGCGGTCCTCGGCGGCCGGCGCGCTGGGCCCGCGCGCCGGCCTGCGGCGGTCACCGGATGTGGTGGCCGCCGTGGGGACGTCCGTCCTTAGGTACTCCCAAATGTGCGTGGCAGGTTGCACGCCCGGCGCGGCCAATGCGTTTCCGGTCCGGGCGCGGAGGATCCCCGACCGTGCGAAGTCCACCGGCAACGAGCGGAGTTGACGCCGGAGAACCCGTCCGTGCGACGCCGGCAGGGAGGGGACGCCCCGTGGGCCGGCGGTGCGCGCCCTACGCCCGCAGGGAGGTGTCGCCCGTCGGGTCGGCGTAGAGGAGGCCGAGCAGGCCCTCGCGGTGGAGGCCGGCGATGGGGCCCAGGAGGTCGGGGTGGCGGAGCAGCGGGGCCGCGCTGTGGTCGCGGGGGCTGGGGATCGTCAGGCGGCGCGCGTCGCCCACGGCGCCGGAGCCGCCCGCGCCGTGGTGGGTCGCGGCCAGGCAGGCCGCCGCGGCCGCGGCGAGTTCCACGTCGGCGAGCAGGCAGGCGGCCCAGCTCACGACGGTCTCGTCCACCCAGGTCCGCCAGACGCGGTCGTCGTCCGCCGTCGGGTGGACGTCGGCGCCGGTGACCGCGTCCAGGCGGCCGGAGCCGCCGGGGCCGAGCATGGTGAGCAGCTCGGCGTCGAGCGGGGTGGGGTAGCGGAGGGCGGCGGCGATGGTGGCCGCCTGCCACGCCTGGGCCTCGGCCAGGGCGTGGTTGAGCGGGCCGGCCGCCGGCGGGAACGCCGAGAGCAGCCAGCGCGTGGCGGCGGCGATGAATGGCGAGAGATCAGTGGGCATCGTGAACCGTCCTTCACATGTGCCCGCCGTGGTCCTCTGCCGGCGCGTCATTGCGGTCGCGAGCACTGGCGCGCCCGCGAGGGGCGTGCCTGGCCGGCCAGCGTAGGACGCTCGCCGGGGTGCCGACAGGACGTGGCTCACAGCCGTCCGCCGCCCCTTCCCGCCGCCCGGTTCCGCCCGGGCCTCCCGCAGGCCCTCCCCGGCGCGGCATTTCGGGCACTTCGCCCGTTCGGGAACCGCGTCCCGGCGCGACCGCGACGTGGCGAAGGTCACCGCACGCCGGCGCCGAGGAGGCCGCGCGGAGACCCCGCCGGACGAGGCCCGGGACGCGACGCGCCGGAGCATCACGACGCCGGGCGGTGGCGGTAGCGCCGGATCCAGTAGACCGCCGCGGCCAGCAGGGCCCACCCGATGAGCACCAGGAACGGGAAGGCGTACTGGTGGCTGTAGAAGTAGATGGCGTTGTGCTGGGCGTTGACCGACGCCCCGGGCGGGAGCCAGCGCCCGATGGCGCCCAGCGGCTGCGGCAGCAGCGGCCAGGACACCGCGCCGCCGGAGGACGGATTGCCCAGCACGACCATCAGCGCCCAGGTGGGCAGGATCGCCCAGCGGCCGAAGAGGATGTGGAACATCGTGAAGACCAGGGCCGACGTCACCATGGTCATGGTCAGGATGCCCCAGGACTCCCAGAACGGCAGGTGCAGCACGTCAAGGCCCCAGTCCACGACGGCGCAGATCGCGAAGCCGCCGAGCGCCGAGTAGGCCACGATCGCCGCCAGGCGCTCCAGCGGCCGCAGGTCCGGTGCGTGCACGGTGAGTTGGCCGGACCCGACGAAGCCGATGATGATGGCGGCCAGGGTGATGTAGAAGATGGCCAGGCCCTGCGGGTCGCCGGGCTGCAGCGGTTTGAGGCTGGTGACGGTGAGCGGTACGCCGGCCTGCGCGGCCGCGCCGGGCGCCGCGGTCGCCAGGACCCGGGCTACCGAGGCGCCGGCGGCCGGCACGAGTTCGAGGGTGACGCCTCTGCCGCCGGGCCCGGCCTGCAGCACGGCGAAGATGCGCTGCCGTTCCACGGCCTCGACGGCCGCGGCGCGGGTGGCGAAGCGCCGTTCCTCCAACTGGGTGCTCAGCCCCGCGTCCAGGCGCGCCACGAAGGTCCCCACGGCGGGCGCTTCGTCGACGACCCCGACCGGCACGCGGTGCGGCGTGGGATGGGCCATGGCGAAGCTGTACGAGCCGGCGAAGAGCCCGGCCATGACGGCCAGGATCGGGATGAGGACGAGCGCCGGCAGGAACCGCGAACAGACCGACTGGCGTTCCGCGTTCATTCGCGCATCGCATCCTCCGCGATTCCGGCCGCTCCTCGTGCGCCCGGGCCCGGGCTGCCTGTGCGCCACGCGGGCCCGGCGGGAATGCCCTTTCCGTACAAAGCATGCGAAAGCTGTCGTGAGTCAAAGTACTGCCCGGGTTCCGCGGTCGCCACCGCGGCCGCGGGCGCCGGAATGCCTAGGCCTGGCTTCGGGGCCCGCCCCGCGCGGGCCGGTCGCCGGCCCGCCCGGACCACTGGAGCAGGAAGCGCAGCGCCTCGTAGGACGGTGAGTCCGGCCGGGCCGTGTACGCCACCAGGAGCTGGTCGGGCGCGGTCGCCACGGACAGCTGCTGGACGTCCAGCGTGAGCCGGCCCACGACCGGGTGGCGGTAGGTCTTGGTGAGCTGCCGGGGACCGCGCACCCGGTGCGTCTCCCACCAGGTGCGGAAGTCCGGGTCGCGCGCGGTGAGTTCGCCCACGAGGGCGGCCAGGGCGGGGTCGTCGGGGTGCCGGCCGGCCTCCATGCGCAGCACCGCGACGCAGTCCCGGGCCGCGCGCGGCCAGTCCGTGTACAGGGCGCGGTAGGCCTCGTCGAGGAAGGTCATCCGGATCAGGTTGCGCTCGCCCGGCGGCACCGCGGCGAAGTCCGTGAGCAGAGCGGTCGCGGCGGCGTTCCAGGCCAGTACGTCCTGGCGGCGCCCGAGGACCAGCGCGGGCACGTCGCGCATGCCGTCGAGCACCTGGAGCAGTTGCGGGTCGACCGTCTGCGCGGCCGGCCGCCGTGCCGGGGCGGCCGGCGCGACGTCGGCGACGGCGAAGAGGTACGCCCGTTCGTCCGGGGCGAGTTGGAGGGCGTCCGCGAGCGCGTCGAGGACGGGGCGGGACACCCGGCGGGTGCGGCCCTGCTCCAGCCGTACGACGTAGTCGATGCTCACGTGCGCGAGCTGGGCCAGTTCCTCCCGGCGCAGGCCCGGTACGCGGCGCAGCCGGCCGTCGTCCGGCAGGCCCGCCCGGCGCGGGTCGAGGGCGGCGCGGCGGGCGCGCAGGAAGTCGCCCAGCTCGTTCCCGCCGGAGGCGCTGCCCGGCGGGCCGCCGGGAGGGCCGCCGGAGGTGTCACCACGGTGCTCCATGACTCCAGTGTCCGGCGCCGCCGCGCCGCGTGCCTGGTACCGGTCTGCACAGGCACGGTCCTCCCTGGCACCGCGCCCCCGGCGGCACGACGGTGGGACCCCGGAGGCACCCACGACCGGCGTGGGTCCCCGGCGAAAGGCGGACCCCATGAGCACCACGGCGGAACGAAGGACGCTCGCACTCGGCGGCGACCTGCACGTCGGCCGGATCGGCTACGGCGCGATGCGGCTCACCGGGCCTGAGCTGTGGGGGCCGTACCCCGACCACGACGGCGGCGTACGGCTGCTGCGGCAGGCGGTCGAGGCGGGCGTGACCCTGATCGACACGGCCGACGTCTACGGACCCCACACCAACGAGGAGCTGATCCGCGCGGCCCTGCACCCCCACCGCGACGGGCTCGCGATCGCGACCAAGGGCGGCTTCGTCCGCGGCGGCCGCGACCTGTCGACGATCAGTGCCGTCGGCAACGCGCACTACTTGCGGCAGTGCGTGCACACCAGCGCCCGGCGGCTCGGGGTCGAGCGGATCGACCTGTACTACCTGCACAGCGGCTGGGCGCGGGACGCGTCCTTCGAGGAACAGGTCGGCACCCTCGCCGCGCTGCGCCAGGAGGGCCTGATCCGGCACATCGGGCTGTCGAACGTGACCCCCGCCCAGCTGGCCGCGGCGCGCGGGATCGCCCCGATCGCCGCCGTCACGGCCCACTTCAATGTGGCCGCCCGGGGCGAGGCCGCCCTGCTGGAAGCGACCGCGGCGGCCGGCGCGGTCTTCGTGCCCTGGCAGCCGGTCTCGCTCACGCCGCCGGGGGCGGCCACCGACACCGGCGGCCCGGAGGCGCTGCGCGCGGTGCTGGGCCCCGTCGCAGCCCGGCACGGGGCGACCGTCCCGCAGGTCGCCCTGGCCTGGCTGCTCGCCCGCTCGCCCGCCGTGCTGCCGATCCCCGCCACCACGAGCATCGGCCACCTGCGGGAGAACCTGGCCGCGCGGGACCTCGTGCTGACGGCCGAGGAGATCGCGGCGATCACCGCGCTCGTCCCGGAGCGGAGGGACGAGGAGGCCTAGAAGAGGAGGCCTGGAACTCGTCGTGCAGCTCGCGTGCCCGTTCGGTGATCAGTGCGAGCGTGCGCTGGGTGGTGGCCAGGTCGGCGGGGTCGAGGCGGCCGTAGATGCGGTCGGTGACGACCGCCAGGGCCTCGGTGATCTCCGCGTGGAGGGCGTCGCCCCGGGGGGTGGGGGTAAGGGCGCCGGAGGCGTCGGCGGTGGCGAGCCCTGCATCGGTGAGGCGGTCGGCGAGGGTGCTCGAGGCCTCGGGCGTGAAGGCGCGGCTCTCGGTCAGCACCCGTTCCAGGTCGGGGCGGCCGAGGGCCTCGCCGCGGGTGGCGAGGGTGCGCAGCGCGGCCCACTGGCCGAAGTCGAGTCCGTGCCGCTGGAGGAGCACGTCGAGCACGGCGCGGGTCGAGTGGTGGGCGCTGCCGATGTCCTGGCCGGTCAGGGGGGTGGGGGCGGGGGTGACGGACGTGCTCCTGCTCCTGTCGTCGGTGCCGAGGAGGGTGTGCAGGGCGTGCGTGAACTCGGCGGTGGGCGCGGCGCCCGGTCCGCCGAGGGGTGCGGTCAGTTCCTCGTGGAGTTTCCGTACGACCGCGACCGCCCGGACGGCCACGTCGGCGCCCTCGTCGGTGAGGGTGAGCTGGACCGCGCGGGCGTCGTCGGGGTGGGCGTCGCGGCGTACGAGGCCGGCCGCCTCCAGGGTGCGGACGAGCTTCGAGACGAAGATCGGCTCCAGGCCCGTGTGGTCGGCGAGCTGGCGCTGGCTGGGGCGCGTCCCGCCGCGTGTCATGCCGTACAGCGACGCCAGGAGCGAGTACTGCGCGTGGGTGAGGCCGAGCGGGCCGACCGCGCGGTCGACGGCGGCGCGCCACTTCATGGACAGCCGCCACACCAGATAGCCGGGCGTGTAGTCGAGCTTCATACGAGATACTGTATGCGGATATTATGTCCGCAGCTACTATTCCGGGGATGCCGCCGTGACCGGGCCGCGGACCCGGGCGGGCACGGCCGGTGAGGACGCGTCACCCCTGACGGACCGCGGGCCGGCACCTGGGGAGGCGCCGGCCCGAAGGGTGTTCCCGTCAGCCCGCTGGGGGCCCTGAGCGGCCGGTGCCGGCGTCGTCCAGATCGTTCTGGCCGGTCTCGGTGCGGTCGTTGCCCTGGCCGAGGCCGTCGCGGGTGCTCTGCCGGGGACCGTTGTCGTTCCAGCCGCCGCCCGGACGGCCGCCGGCCTGCTCGTTCCGGCCCGCCTGCTCCCGGCCGCCGCCCTGTGCGGCGTCGGGCCTCCCGCCGCCGCCACCGCCGCCGTACGGACGCTCGCCCAGCGTCGGGCGGGCCGGCGGGAGTTCGTGCTTGATGGCGAAGGCCTCCGCCGTGTCCGTGAGGACGAAAGGAGGACCGGTCGTGACGAATCCGCCGAGGGGATAGAGGCAGACCCCCTTCGACGTCTTGGGGCACGCCGCGGAGGCGACCGCCAGGTGGGAACGGGCGATCCGCAACGGAGGCAGGATCGACCAGGTGTCTGCCACCGGGCTGTAGGCCTGGACGGTGTCCAGGAGGCGGTCCGGCGCCACGCCCGTTCTCTGGACGCCGCCGAAGACGTAGAGGCACCGTCCGCGCGGTCCGTCCGAGCAGGGCGCCGGCGCGACGGCGAAGCTGTCGCGGGCGGTGGGCAGCGGCCGCAAGGTGAGCCAGGCGTTGGTGACGGGGCTGTAGACCTCGACCGTCCGCAGGCTGATCCCGGCGTCGTCACGCCCGCCGAACGCGTACACGCACAGTCCGCGCAGCCCGGGCGCCTCGGGACACGGCGCGGAGGCGACGGCGAGCCCGGCCCGCGGCGTGGGCAGGTCGTGCAGGGTGGCCCAAGTGCCGGTTGCCGGACTGTAGGCCTCCACCGTGCCCACTGCCGCGTCCGTGTCCGTCCTGCCCCCGACGGCGTACACGCAGGCGCCGCGCAGGCCGTACCCCTCGGGGCAGAGCGCCGGTGCCGCGCCCAGGTCGCTGCGGGGGGTGGGCAGCGGGGGGATGTCGATCCAGGTGTTGGCGGCCGGGTTGTAGGCCTCCACCGTGCCCACGACACTGCGATCGACGGAGCCGCCGACGGCGTACACGCACGTCTTCTTCTTCACGGCCTCCGGGCACGGAGCCGCCTTGCCCGCCAGCCCGGTGCGCGCCGTGGGCAGCGGGGCCAGGGTGATCCAGGCGTTGGTGGCGGGACTGTACGCCTCGAGGGTGTGGGTCAGCCCTCCCGCGTCACGGCCTCCGAAGGCGTACACGCAGGTCTGCCGCAAGCCCGGCGGGCAGGGTGCGGGTGCGGCCGCGAGCTCCGCGCGCGGGGTCTGCAGCGGGGGGATGTCCAGCCATACGCCGTCCGCCGTCGCGCCCGTGGGCACCAGCGCGAGGAGCGGGGCCAGGACAAGGCCGGCGAGCCCGGCGAGCCGCCGGCGGCGCCTGAGATGGCCGGCCGGGGCGGTCGCGGACCGGGGTCCCGACCCGGGCCCGGACCGTCGGATGCGCCTCATCGATTACCTCTTCCATGGCGGGACGCGGCTGCTGCCGCGCCCCCAAGGGCAGTTGCGGGGTACGTGCTCGAACAGGCGGAGCGCAAAGGTGTGTCGAGGGGCGCAGGCACGAGGGTGGTGGGCCCGTTCATCCGCGAGGCCCGCCGGGTCCCCCGGGTCCTCCGGGTCCGCCGGGACGCTGGCGGTGGTGCTCGACCGCGAAGGCCTCGGTCGCCGCACCCGCCACGCCCCCGTTGTCGGGCAGCCCGCCGACGACGTACACGCAGGGGCTCGCGGACTCCTTGGGGCACGGCGCCACCGTGCCGGCGGTCCGCCGGTGCGGGGTGGGCGTCAGCGGCAGGGTCACCCAGGAGTTGGCCACCGGGCTGTACGCGTGCACGGCGCGCAGCAGCACACCCGCGCTGGTGCCGCCGATGACGTACACGCAGCCGCCCGGCAGTCCGCCCGGGCAGGGAGCCGCGACCACCGCAGGGCGGTCGCCGTGCGAGACCGGGAGCGCGGGGAGCGTCACCCACGCGTTCGTGACCGGGCTGTAGACCGTCACCGAGCCGTTGCCCGTGCCGTCGATGGCGTAGACGCAGCCGCCGTGCAGGCCGAGGCCGGGAGGACAGGGGGCGCCCACGGCGCCGAGGTCGGTGCGGGCGACGGGCAGGTCACGCAGGGTGGCCCAGGTCTCGGTGGCCGGGCTGTACGCCTCCACCGTGGTGAGGGGGCCGCTCGCGTTCCGGCCGCCGATCGCGTACACACAGGTGCCGCGCAGGCCGAGCCCGGTCGGGCAGGGCGCCTTCGCCGCGGCGAGGTCCTCACGGGCGGTGGGCAGGTCGGGGAGGGTGGCCCAGGCGTTGGTGGCCGGGCTGTACGCCTCCACGGTCTTCAGCGGCGTGGTGCCGTTGGTCCCGCCGATGGCGTACACGCACCCGTCGTCGAGTCCGCCCGGGCAGGGCGCCCCGCGGCCCGCGAGGCCGCTGCGCGGCGTGGGCAGCGGGGGCAGGGTGGCCCAGGCGTTGGTGACCGGGTTGAAGGCCTCGAACTCGTTGCGCAGGCCACCGGCAGTGAGCTGCCCGCCGAACACGTACACGCACGCCTTCTGCAGTCCGCCCGGGCACGGCGCCGTCGCCGCCGCGTGGCCCGAACGGGCCGTGGGGATGGAGGGGAGGGTCAGCCACACGCCCTGGGCGGTCGCGCCGGTGGCGGTCAGCGCCAGCAGGGGGGCGAGCGCCAGGACGACGAGCCGCCGCCAGCGATGGCGGCGGCCTGTGCGGGATATGCCGGGCGGAGTGTCGTCCTGACCCGATCGTTCGATACGCCTCATCGGACACCTCTTTCGTGGCACGCCGCAGCGTTCCGCTACGGCCGAAATGAGACTGATGAGGCCATTCAAGAGGCCGCCACAGGGGGTTGCTCACTGTGACGGCCAAACGAATGAAGTGACGCTCAGTTGCCGGCGACGTCCTTGACCGCGACCGGCACCGGGGTGTGACCACCGATCAGTTCCAGTGTCAGGCCGGCCGTCGACGGGGTGTCCAGGAGTTCGGCCAGGACCGCGGCGACGTCGTCGCGGGTCACCGACCCGTAGCCGGTGGACGCGGCGAGCCGCACCCGGCCGGTGCCCGGGTCGGTGGTGAGCAGGCCGGGCCGCAGGACGGTCCAGTCGAGGGCGGCACGGTGCCGCACCGCCGCGTCGGCGGCGCCCTTGGCCTTGAGATAGGCGGCGAAGGTGTCGTCGGTGCCCGGCCGGGGATCGGAGTCGGCGCCCATCGACGAGACCATCAGATAGCGGCGCACGCCCGCGCGTTCGGCCGCGTCGGCGAGCAGCACGGCCGCGTCCCGGTCGACGGACTCCTTGCGCGCGACGCCGCTGCCGGGTCCCGCGCCGGCGGCGAAGACCACCGCGTCGGCGTCCCGCAGGACCTCCGCGACCTCGTCGACCGAGGCCGCCTCCAGGTCCAGGACGACCGGCTCCGCGCCGGCCTCTCTCAGCGCCGCGGCCTGTTCAGGCTTGCGGATGATGCCCGCCACCTCGTCACCGCGCCCGGCGAGCAGCCGCTCCAGCCGCAGCGCGATCTGTCCATGTCCACCAGCGATCACAGTGCGCATGCCACCGACCGTACGCCCGCCGGACGGCTCATGCCGGATCTCGGCGGCTCCGGGACTGACGTGGCAGGTCGAGCGCGAGCGTGTCGGTGAACTCGCGGACCGCACTGGTGCGCGAGACCACCCTCCCGCGGTGGATCACGACCCGGCTGTACGCGAGCGACAGCGCGTTCTCCAGCCGCTCGGCGCGCACCGCCAGCAGTTCCGCGGGGAAGCCCGCCTCGACCCGCACCTCGGGCAGGCCCATGACGGCCCGGGCCTCGCGGCTGATCGCGTCGTAGGCCTCCGCGGGGGAGCACTCGCCGTGCGACGCGAGCAGGAACGCGGCCTCCAGGGGGTCGCCCCGGCCCACCGGGTTGGTGAGGTCGCGCAGCGCCCCGCTGCCCGCGGCGACGCGCACCCCGGCCGCGCGCAGCGCGCGCACCGGGGCGGTGGTGCCCCGGCGCACGGACTCCATGGCGCCGCAGCCGCCCTGCGGCAGGGCGGTCAGCGAGACCCCGGCGGCCGCGAGTTGCCCGGCGAGCCGGGTGACGGTGTCGGCTCCCTGCAGGGCCAGACCCCCGCACGGCCCCAGGGTGACCCCGGGGCGCAGGCCGCCGGCCATGGCGGCGAGCCGGGAGAGCCGGGCGGGGTCGGCCGCGTCGGTGTGCAGGTCGACGGGGAGCCCGTACTCCGCGGCGACGCCGAGCACCGCCTCCGCGTACCCGGAGGGGTCGGGGTCCAGGTCGGGGCAGCCGCCCACCACGCCGGCCCCCATCTTCAGCGCGTCGTGGAGCATCGCGAGGCTGTCCGCGCCGGCGGCACCGGTGAGCACCCGGGGCACGGCGACGGCCTGCACCTCGATCAGCCCGCGCAGGGCGCGCCGGGCCTGGAGGACGGCCTCGACCGCGCGCAGCCCCTGCACGTCGCCGATCCGCGCGTGGGCCCGCACCGCGGTCACGCCGTGCCCGAGCTGCAGGAGGGCCGCCTCGGTCACCCGGCGCTGGACCTCCTCGCCCTCGTAGGACGGCGGCCCGGCGCAGTCCGCGGTCAGGGCGGTGTCGAGGTGGGCGTGCGGTTCGGCGGGTGCGGGCAGCAACAGATAGCCGGCCAGGTCGACGCGGGGTGTCTGTCCGTCACCGGTGAGGCTGCCCGCGGTGCCGACGGCCTCGATCCGGGGCCCGGCCAGGCGCACGTCGACCGTCCGGCCGTCGGCGAGGCGGCCCCCGCAGAGCAGGAGTGCGGGCGCCGGGGCGGATTCGCCGCGGAGCGGGTCGGCGGGCTGTTGCGGCTGGCTGTCGGTCATCGCGCTCCTCGGGGCCGGAGGCAAGATCACGCGGATCCGAGCCTAGGGGCCGGTGCCCGATCCGTCCGGGAAGAGCGAATAGTCGTACTGGTGCCGTCAAGTGACGTACGGCACCGGGTGGGTGGCGCGTGGCCGCCGCCCGGGGGACGCGGCCGGTGCCCACTAGATACGGATTTCACCTTCGGCGGCGGACCGTGTAATGTCTTCCTCGCTCGCCCCAATAGCTCAGTCGGCAGAGCGTCTCCATGGTAAGGAGAAGGTCTACGGTTCGATTCCGTATTGGGGCTCTGATGATCAGGTGACCCGCCTTCGGGCGGGTGATCTCCTCATCGAAGCGGCGTAGCTCAGTCGGTAGAGCAAGCGGCTCATAATCGCTGTGTCACCGGTTCAAGTCCGGTCGCCGCTACCTTGCGTAGCCGATTGTGGGATCGGTCCCTCAATCGGCTACTCTTTCCGTGTTCGAAACCTTATTACCGTTCGTCAAGGAGCACTCACGTGGCCGCCACCGACGTCCGCCCGAAGATCACGCTGGCCTGCGTGGAGTGCAAGGAGCGGAACTACATCACCAAGAAGAACCGGCGCAACGACCCGGACCGTCTTGAGATGAAGAAGCACTGCCCGCGCTGCAACGCGCACACCGCGCACCGCGAGACGCGCTGACACAGGCCGTAGTAGGACCGACGAGGCCGTCCCTGTACTGCAGGGGCGGCCTCGCGGCGTTGTTGGACCAAGAACCACCACAGCTCCAGGAGGTGCCGATGGCGCTGGACCAGTCGTTCGTGGGGCGGACCTATCCCCCCACCGCTCCGTACGAGGTCGGCCGGGAGAAGATCCGCGAGTTCGCCGAGGCGATCGGCGACCCGAACCCGGTCTACCTCGACCCCGAGGCCGCCAAGGCGCTCGGGCACCCCGATGTGATCGCCCCGCCGACCTTCGCCTTCGTGATGACCTACAAGGCCTCGATGCAGGTCATCCTCGACCCGGAACTGGGCCTCGACTACGAGCGGGTCGTCCACGGCGACCAGCGGTTCGAGTACACCCGTCCGGTGCGCGCCGGTGACCGGCTGTCGGTGACGGTCGCGATCGACGCGATCAAGTCGCTCGCGGGCAACGATGTCATCGACGTTCGTGGCGAGGCTCACGACGAGAGCGGCGAGCACGTGGTGACGGCGCTGACGAAGCTGGTGGCGCGCGCGCCGGAGGGTGAGTGAGCTGATGACTGCGAAGATCTCCTACGACGAGGTCGAGGTCGGCACCGAGCTGCCGGCGCGGTCCTTCCCCGTGAATCGCGCCACACTCGTGCAGTACGCGGGTGCCTCGGGCGACTTCAACCCGATCCACTGGAACGAGCGGTTCGCCAAGGAGGTGGGCCTGCCGGACGTCATCGCGCACGGCATGTTCACCATGGCCTCGGCGATCCGGGTGGTCACCGACTGGACGGGCGACCCGGGCGCGGTCGTCGACTACGGGGTGCGCTTCACCAAGCCGGTCGTGGTGCCCGACGACGACGAGGGCGCACTCATCGAGGTCAGCGCCAAGGTCGCGGCAAAGCTGGACGACGGGGAGCGCACGGTGCGGGTGGATCTGACGGCCGTCAGTGCCGGGCAGAAGGTGCTGGGCATGTCCCGTGCGGTGGTCCGGCTGGCGTAGCCGGAAGCGGCGTTCGAGGGGGGAGGCGGCGGGAGGTCCCGCCGCCTCCCCTCTTGCCCCGCGTAGTTAGTGACTGATAACTTACTGACCATGGCGAGCGACGGAATGCGGATGAGCGCGGACGAGCGCCGCGAGGCGGCCGTGCGCGCCGCGATGACGGAGTTCGGCATGAGCGGCTTCCACGGCACCTCCACCGGCGTCATCGCCAAGCGCATGGGCGTGTCGCAGCCGTACCTCTTCCGGCTCTTCCCGAACAAGAAGGCGCTGTTCCTGGCCGTGCTCGAACGGTGCCTGCAGTCCATCGAGGGGCACTTCGAGAAGGCGGCGCAGGGTCTGGAAGGCGGCGAGGCCTTCGAGGCGATGTGCGGCTCGTACCAGGAGCTCATCTCGGGCGGCGACATCCTGCGGATGCAGCTGCAGATGTACGTGGCCTCCGTCGACGACGAGGAGATCCGGGACGCCTGCCGCAGCGGCTGGATGGGGCTGTGGGAGTACGTCGCGGCCCGTACCGGGGTGAGCGAGCGGGAGACGGCCGAGTTCTTCGGCACCGGCATGCTGGTGAACGTCCTGGTCGCGCTCGGTGTCCCACCGGAGTCGCGCTGCTGGGCGGGCGTCGAGGAGCTGTACGGCGACCGCTTCCCGGACAAGCCCCCGGGCGGCGCGCACTGAGCACGCACAAGGAGGGGAACGGCCGGCGGACCGCGCGGGCCGGATCCCGGCGGGCGGACGTCTGTCCGCGAAAGTTATTGATCAATTACTAAATTGCTTGGGGGACGGAATCATGGAACCGGCACAGCAAGAACAGCGGCAGGACGCCCCCGCGGGACGCGGGGGCGTCGGCTGGGCCCTGCTCGTCACCAGCGTCGCCGGCTTCATGGCCGCGCTGGACAACCTCGTCGTCACCACCGCGCTGCCCTCCATCCGCAAGGACCTGGGCGGCGCCCTGGAGGACCTGGAATGGACGGTGAGCGCCTACACGCTCACCTTCGCCGTCCTCCTCATGTTCGGCGCGGCCCTCGGCGACCGCTTCGGACGGCGCCGGATGTTCCTGGTAGGCCTCGGGATCTTCTCCACGGCCTCCGCGGGTGCCGCGCTCGCGCCGGGCATGGGGGAGCTGATCGCGGCCCGCGCGGTCCAGGGCATCGGCGCGGCCATCCTCATGCCGCTCACCCTCACCCTGCTGTCGGCCGCGGTGCCGCCGCAGCGGCGCGGCATGGTCTTCGGCATCTGGGGCGCGGTCAACGGCCTCGCGGTCGCCGCCGGGCCGCTGATCGGCGGCTCGCTGACCGAGCACATCTCCTGGCAGTGGATCTTCTGGGTCAACGTCCCGCTCGGTCTGCTGCTCATCCCGCTCGCCCGGCTGCGCCTGGCGGAGAGCCGCGGCCCCAACCCGCGGCTGGACGTGCCCGGCACGCTGCTCGCCAGCGGTGGCCTCTTCGGGATCGTCTACGCCCTGGTCCGCGGCAACGCCGACGGCTGGACCAGCGGGCCGGTGCTCGGCGGCCTGATCGCGGGCGGCGTCCTGCTCGCCCTGTTCGTGCGGCACGGCATGCGGGCCCGCAACCCGATCCTGCCGATGCGGCTGTTCCGCAGCCGCGCGTTCGCCGCGATCAACACGGCCAGCCTGCTGATGTTCCTCGGGATGTTCGGGTCGATCTTCCTGCTCAGCCAGTTCCTGCAGGGCGTGGCGGGCTACTCCCCGACCGAGGCGGGGCTGCGGATGCTGCCCTGGACCGGCATGCCGATGATCGTGGCGCCGATCGCGGGTTTTCTCTCCGACCGGATCGGCGGCCGCCCGGTCGTCGCGGCGGGGCTCGCCCTGCAGGCGGTCGGGCTCGGGCTCTTCGCCCTGGTCATCGAGCCCGGCGTGTCCTACGGAGCGCAGATCCCGGCGCTCGTCGTGAGCGGTGTCGGCATGGCTCTGTATTTCGCGCCCAGCGCCAACATCGTCATGAGCAGCGTCCGCCCCGAGGAGCAGGGCATCGCCTCGGGCGCCAACAACGCCCTGCGCGAGGTCGGCGGCGCGCTCGGCGTGGCCAGTCTGGCGGCGGTCTTCTCCGCCCAGGGCGGCTACGAGTCCGCGACCCGCTTCGTGGACGGCATCACCCCCGCCCTCTGGGTCGGCGCGGCGGCGGTCGCTGTCGGCGCGGTCGCGGCGCTCCTCGTACCGGGGCGGCGCTCCGCGGCGGCGGCAGGGAAGGCGGGCGCGGCCGGGGACGCGCGGCTTCTGGTGGGCGCCGAGCAGTGACACCGGTGCGCGTGCGGCCCCGTCCCCGGTGCGGGGGCGGGGCCGCACGGCGTTTCGCCGGCGGACTCGGCCGCGGACTTCAGCCCACGGGGCCGGCGTGGTCCCAGTCCGGGGTGTTGAGGGTGAGCGAGAGGGTGCCCTCGGCCACCGTCTCCCCGCAGGTGCGGCAGGTCTCGACGGGGTCGAAGGGGTGGTCGTGGTGGCGGAAGGAGACCGGCGGCTCGTCGAGGACCCATGTGTCGCCCCACCTGACCAGGGCGCGGAGCACCTCGGTGAGGTCCCGTCCGGCGGCGGTGGGGTGGTACTCGTAGCGCGGCGGACGCTCGCTGTAGGCGCGGCGCTCGATGACGCCCGCCTCCTCCAGCGCGCGCAGCCGCGCCGTGAGCCGGTCGCGCGGGGCGCCGGTGTTGCGGGCGATGACGTCGAAGCGGTGGTTGCCGTAGAGGATCTCGCGCATCGCGAGCAGCGCCCACTTCTCCCCGACGACCTGGAGCGCGGCGGCAGCGGAGCAGGGGCGTCCGGGGACGGCGGGGCGGGCTGTGGTCGGGCTCACCGGTCCAGTCTCACATGGCAGGTTGTGATTTCAAATCGACTGGTCCTACTCTGGAGTAGGGAGTGAGTTGGAGATTCAAATCAACTCCCTCGGCGGACCCGGTGTCCGGCCCGGCGACCTGTCGGGAGCGGTTGCCGCGCGCCGCCCCTCTCGTCGTCCGGAACCCCACCCTCACCCAGGAGGCGACCGTCATGCGTGACGCCGTCATCGTCGAAGCCGTCCGCACCCCGATCGGCAAGGGCAAGCCCGGCGGGGCGCTCGCCGGGACGCACCCGGTGGAGCTGCTCGCCCACACCCTCGCGGAGCTCGTCACCCGTAGCGGTATCGACCCCGCATTGGTGGACGACGTCATCGGCGGCACCGTCGGCCAGGTCGGCGAGCAGGCCATGAACACCACGCGCTGGGCCTGGCTGTCCGCCGGCTTCCCCGACTCCGTCCCGGCCACCACCGTCGACCGCCAGTGCGGTTCCTCGCAGCAGGCGGTGCACTTCGCCGCGCAGGGCGTCGTCGCGGGCGCCTACGACATCGTCGTGGCCTGCGGAGTGGAGTCGATGAGCCGGGTGCCGATGGGCTCCAACGTGCTGCCCGGCTCCGACCCGTTCGGGCCCGGCATCGCCGAGCGCTTCCCCGGCGGGCTGATCCCGCAGGGCATCAGCGCCGAGCTGATCGCGGCCAAGTGGTCGCTGAGCCGCGAGGCCATGGACGTCTTCGCCACCGAGTCGCACCGCAAGGCGGCCGCGGCCTGGGCGGCGGGCGCCTTCGACGCGGAGGTCGCGCCGCTCGCCGGGCTGACCGCCGACGAGTCCGTGCGCCCCGCGACCACCCCGGAGGTCCTGGCCGGGCTTCGCCCCGCCTTCGCCCACCCCGGCTACACCGAGCGCTTCCCGCAGATCGACTGGTCGGTCACCGCCGGCAACAGCAGCCCGATCAACGACGGCGCCTCCGCCGTGCTGATCATGAGCAGTGAGACCGCCGAACGCCTCGGCCTGCGCCCGCTCGCGCGCCTGCACAGCTTCGCCGTCACCGGTTCCGACCCGCTGCTCATGCTGACCGGCGTCATCCCGGCCACCGAGCGGGTCCTGCGCCGTGCCGGACTGAACCTGGAGGACATCGACCTGTTCGAGGTCAACGAGGCCTTCGCCAGCGTCGTCCTCGCCTGGCAGCAGGAGACCGGCGCCGACCCGGCCAAGGTCAACGTCAACGGCGGCGCCATCGCGCTCGGCCACCCGCTCGGCGCCAGCGGCGCGCGGATCATGACCACCCTCGTCCACGCCATGCGGGCACGCGGCGCGCGCTACGGGCTGCAGACCATGTGCGAGGCGGGCGGCCTGGCCAACGCCACGATCCTCGAAGCGCTCTAGCCGCCCGGGGTGCGGGGCGGCCGGGCCGCGGACCGGCGCGGCCCGCCCCGTACCCTGAATGCCGTGCACGTACTCCACGACGCCCCGCTCGCGCCCCTGACCACCTTCCGCCTCGGCGGCCCCGCCGCCCGCCTGGTGACCGCGACCACCGACGCCGAGGTCGTCGAGGCCGTCCGGGAGGCCGACGCGTCCGGGACACCGCTGCTGGTCATCGGCGGCGGCAGCAACCTGGTCATCGGCGACGAGGGCTTCGCGGGCACGGCGCTGCGCATCGCCACCCAGGGCTTCGAACTGCTCGGCACCGCACTGGAACTGGCCGCCGGTGAGGTGTGGACCGATGCCGTCGCCCGCACCGTCGAGGCGGGCCTGGCGGGCGTGGAGTGCCTGGCCGGCATCCCGGGCTCCGCCGGGGCCACGCCGATCCAGAACGTGGGGGCGTACGGCCAGGAAGTGGCGAGCACGATCACCGAGGTGATCGCGTACGACCGCGTCGCGGGGGAGACCGTCACGCTGGACAACGCCGGGTGCGCCTTCTCCTACCGCCACAGCCGCTTCAAGGCGGACCCGGCGCGCTACGTCGTGCTGCGCGTCCGCTTCGCGCTGGAGGACGCCGACGGCATGTCCGCGCCCGTGAAGTACGCCGAGGTGGCCCGCGCCCTGGGGGTCGGCGCCGGGGAGCGGGTGGCGCTGGCCACCGCTCGCGAGACGGTGCTGAAGCTGCGCTCCGGCAAGGGCATGGTGCTGGACCCGGAGGACCACGACACCTGGTCGGCCGGCTCCTTCTTCACCAACCCGATCCTCACGGAGGCCGGGTACGCCGACTTCCTGGCCCGCGTCCACGACCGCCTCGGCGCGGACACGGAGCCCCCCGCCTACCCCTCGGGCGACGGGCACATCAAGACCTCCGCGGCCTGGCTGATCGACAAGGCCGGCTTCACCAAGGGCTACGGCAGCGGTCCCGCCCGCATCTCCACCAAGCACACCCTCGCCCTGACCAACCGCGGCTCCGCCACCACCGCCGACCTGCTGGCCCTCGCCCGCGAGGTCGTCGCGGGCGTCCACGAGGCCTTCGGCGTCGTCCTGGTCAACGAGCCGGTGACGGTGGGCGTCAGCCTCTGACCGGGGCCGGGCCGGAGCCCGGGCCGCCGAGCTCCAGCTCGCCGACCACCTGGTCCCCGCTGGTCTCCCCGGTTAGGCGGAAGCCGAGGCCCGCGTAGAACCGCTCGGGGCCGCCCGGGCCGGGCACCCAGGTGACGGTCATCCGGGTGCCGCCGCGGCGGCGGATCTCGGCGGCGACCTCCGCGACGGCGAAGCGGCCGTAACCGCGGCCCTGCTCGTCCGCGTCCACGAGCAGCCGCCACAGGCCGGACCGCACGTCGCGGCCGGTGCCGTCGCCGGTCCAGTCGATGTCCAGGAAGGCCATCACGAAGCCGACCGCCCGGCCGCCGTCGACGATCAGCCGCGGCCAGGCGGTGTCCTGATGGACGTACGCCTCGGCGAGGGACTTCACGACCGGCGCGACCAGGTGCTCCTGTCCGGGCCGGACGCGCAGGCCGAGCGCGGCGTCGATGTTGCCGACGGTGATCGTCTCCAGGCGCGGCGCATGTGTCATACCGGGAACGATGCCGCAGTGACCCGGCGGGCGGGAAGCGGACGTGCGGGGCCGGGCGTCGCCAGGGGTCAGTACGCCACGCCGAGGGCCTGCTTCACGGTCGCGGGGTCGCCGATCGCGGCCAGCATCGCGTGGGCCACGTCGGCCCGACCGATGCTGTGGCCGCCGCGCAGATTGGCGCCCAGGGCCGTCCGGTAGACCCCGGTCAGCGGCTTGTCGTTGAGCTTCGGCGGCCGGACGGCGGTCCAGTCGGTCGCGCTGCGGCGCATCTCGTCCTCCATCTCCCGCAGGTCGTCGTAGACCGGCCGCAGCAGCCCGGAGACCACGGGCGTCATGATCCGCCCGAACAGCGTCTCGCCCTCCGGCACGGGACCCAGCGGCGCCGCGCTGACCGCGACGAAGCGGCGTACGCCCTCGGCCTCCATGGCGCGCAGTACCGGACGGGTGATCCGGGTGGCGATCCCCGCGTCCCCCCGCCGTCGCGGGCCGAGCCCGGACAGCACCGCGTCCCGCCCGGCGACCGCCGTGCGCAGCGGTTCGGGGTCGGTCAGCCCCGTGGTGACGACCCGCAGGCCGGTACCGGTCACCGGCAGCCGGGCCGGGTCGCGCACCACCGCGGTCACACCGTGGCCCTGCGCCAGTGCCTGCCGCACGATCTCCTGCCCGATGCCGCCGGTCGCTCCGAACACCGTGAGCTCCATCGCTGATCTCCCCGAGTGAGTAGTGGGTGAGTATTCACTCACTACTAGGGTGAGTGCATGCTCACCCCCGAGTCAACGCCCACCCGGCAGCGAATTCTGGACGCCGCCGACCGCCTGATGCGCACGATCGGCCTCGCCAGGACGACCACCAAGGAGATCGCCAAGGCGGCCGGCTGCTCAGAGGCCGCGCTCTACAAGCACTTCGCCAACAAGGAGGAGCTCTTCGTCCACGTCCTGGCGGAGCGGGCGCCCCGGCTCGGACCGCTGATGGCCGAGCTGACCGCGGACCCCGGCGGCCGCAGCGTCGAGAGCTGCCTGGCCGACATCGCGCGCACCGCCGTGCTGTTCTACGAGTCCAGCGTGCCGATCGCCGCCTCGCTCTTCGCCGAACCCGCCCTGCTGGCCCGGCACCGCGAGGCCCTGCGCCCGCTGGACCGCGGCCCGGTCGTCCCGCTGCGCGCGCTCTCCCGCTACCTGCGCGCGGAGCGCGCGGGCGGCCGCATCCGCGCCGACGCCGACACCGACGCGGCCGCCGCGCTGCTCCTCGGCGCCTGCTACCAGCGCGGCTTCCTCAACTGCTACCTGGGCGAACCCGTCGACGACCAGCCGCTGGAGGAGTTCGCCGCCGCCATCGCCCGCACCGTGCTGTCCGGGATCGCCCCGGATCAGTGAGCGAGCCAGTCGTCGATGCCGGCCAGCAGCTTGGTGCGCACCCCCTCCGGTGCCGCCGAGCCGCGCACCGACTGGCGGGCCAGTTCGGCCAGTTCGGCGTCCCCGAAGCCGTGCGCCCCGCGTGCCAGTTCGTACTGCGCGGCCAGCCGCGAGCCGAACAGCAGCGGGTCGTCCGCGCCCAGGGCCATCGGCACCCCGGCGTCGAAGAGCGTGCGCAGCGGCACCTGCCCGGGCTCCTCGTAGACACCCAGGGCGACGTTGGAGGCGGGGCACACCTCGCAGGTCACGCCGCGCTCGGCGAGCCTGGCCATCAGCCGCGGGTCCTCCGCGGCCCGGACGCCGTGCCCGACCCGGCTCGCGTGCAGGTCGTCCAGGCAGTCGCGGACGCTGCTCGCCCCGGCCAGCTCGCCGCCGTGCGGGGCCGCCAGCAGGCCGCCCTCCCGGGCGATGGCGAAGGCCCGGTCGAAGTCCCGTGCCAGGCCCCGCCGTTCGTCGTTGGAGAGCCCGAAGCCGACCACGCCGTGGCCGGCGTAGCGCACCGCGAGCCGGGCCAGCGTGCGGGCGTCCAGCGGGTGCTTGGTGCGGTTGGCGGCGACGACCACGGCCATGCCCACACCGGTGTCGCGGGAGGCGGTCTCCACCGCGTCCAGGATGATCTCCATGGCCGGGATCAGCCCGCCCAGCCGGGGCGCGTACGAGGTCGGGTCGACCTGTATCTCCAACCACCCCGAACCGTCCCTGGCGTCCTCCTCCGCCGCCTCCCGCACCAGCCGCCGGATGTCCTCGGGGGTGCGGAGCACCGACCGCGCGATGTCGTACAGGCGCTGGAAGCGGAACCAGCCGCGCTCGTCGGTCGCGCGGAGGCTGGGCGGCTCGCCGGAGGTCAGGGCCTCGGGGAGGTGCACCCCGTACTTCTGGGCCAGTTCCATCAGGGTCGCGGGCCGCATCGAGCCGGTGAAGTGCAGGTGCAGGTGCGCCTTGGGGAGGAGGGAAACATCGCGTGCCATTCAGAGATCCTGCCGCACTGCCCCGGGGTGCCGGTAGCGCTTTCCCCGAACGAGGGCTTGCCCGCACACGCGCGCGGGCCCCGGCCGAACCGGCCGGGGCCCGCGACAGCGCCGATGCGTCAGGCCTTGGCCTCGCCCAGCAGCTTCTGGATCCGGGCCACGCCCTCGACCAGGTCCTCGTCACCGAGCGCGTACGACAGCCGCAGGTAGCCCGGGGTGCCGAAGGCCTCGCCCGGGACGACCGCGACCTCCGCGTCCTCCAGGATCAGCTCGGCGAGCTCCACGGAGCTCTGCGGCCGCCTGCCGCGGATCTCCTTGCCGAGCACGCCCTTGACCGACGGGTACACGTAGAACGCGCCCTCGGGTTCGGGGCACACCACGCCCGGGATCTCGTTGAGCATCCGCACGATGGTCTGCCGGCGCCGGTCGAAGGCCTCGCGCATCCTCGCCACGGCCTCCAGGTCGCCGGAGACGGCGGCCAGGGCGGCGGCCTGTGCGACGTTGCTCACATTCGAGGTGGCGTGCGACTGCAGGTTGGTAGCGGCCTTGACCACGTCCTTGGGGCCGATGACCCACCCGACCCGCCAGCCGGTCATGGCGTACGTCTTGGCGACGCCGTTGACCACGATGCACTTGTCGCGCAGCTGGGGCAGGACCGCGGGCATCGAGACCGCGGAGGCGCCGCCGTACACCAGGTGCTCGTAGATCTCGTCGGTCAGCACCCACAGGCCGTGCTCGACGGCCCAGCGGCCGATGGCCTCGGTCTCGGCCTCGCTGTAGACCGCGCCGGTCGGGTTGGACGGCGACACGAAGAGCACGACCTTGGTGTTCTCGGTGCGCGCGGCCTCCAGCTGCTCGACGGTGACCCGGTAGCCGGTCGTCTCGTCGGCGACGACCTCGACCGGGACACCGCCGGCCAGCCGGATCGACTCCGGGTAGGTCGTCCAGTACGGGGCCGGGACGATGACCTCGTCGCCCGGGTCCAGGATGGCGGCGAAGGCCTCGTAGATGGCCTGCTTGCCGCCGTTGGTGACCAGGATCTGGGAGGCGTCGACCTCGTAGCCGGAGTCGCGCAGCGTCTTGGCGGCGATCGCGGCCTTCAGCTCCGGCAGCCCGCCGGCCGGGGTGTAGCGGTGGTACTTCGGATTGCGGCACGCCTCCACGGCCGCCTCGACGATGTAGTCGGGCGTGGGGAAGTCGGGCTCGCCGGCACCGAAGCCGATGACCGGTCGCCCGGCGGCCTTGAGCGCTTTGGCCTTGGCGTCCACGGCGAGCGTCGCGGACTCGGAGATCGACCCGATGCGGGCCGACACGCGTCGTTCATTTGCTGCGGTCATGTCTGCATCGTCGCAGACCGCGGGGGGCCCGGGCACACGAGTTCACGTTCCGGGCAGAACCGAGCCGAAGCACGCCGAACACGCAACGCATTCGACGGCCGGGCCCGGAACACGTACACTCATCCGTCGATGGCCCCCACGAGCCGATCTTGCCTGTGCACATCGTGCACTCGGCCGGATGCGGTACGTTGGGTGACACTCGAAGGGTCGTAGCTCAATTGGTAGAGCACTGGTCTCCAAAACCAGCGGTTGGGGGTTCGAGTCCCTCCGGCCCTGCTGTTCGCAGGCACACGCTTCTTCGTTGTACAGGCAATCAATCGGATTCAGGTGAGGACGAGTGACGGAAGCCCTGGGCTCGACCGCAACACCTGAAAGCGGTCGTCCTGATGACGGCTCCGCGGACGACGGCTCCAAGAAGGCCCGTCGCGGCGGCAAGCGCGGGAAGAAGGGCCCCCTGGCCCGCCTCGCGCTCTTCTACCGCCAGATCGTGGCGGAGCTCCGCAAGGTCGTCTGGCCGACGCGCAGCGAGCTCAGCACGTACACCAGCGTGGTGATTGTCTTCGTTGTGGTCATCATCGCGCTCGTGACCGTGATTGACTGGGGACTCAACAAGGGCGTCTCGTACATCTTCGGGTGATTCCCCTCGCGGAGGGCACCCGTGGTGCCCGACCGCCTGTTCCACATCTTGAAGGAAGAAGCAGCGACCGTGTCTGACCCGAACCTGTACGACGCCGACGAGACCGTCGAGGGCGACGACACCGCGCTCGACATCGTCGAGGCCGCCGACGGCGACATCGACCAGGCCGAGGCTGCTGACCAGGCCGCCGGTGAGCCGGCCGAGCAGGACGCGGTGCAGGTCGTCGACGAGGACGTGGACGAGACGGCGGCCGTCGAGGGCGAGGACGAGAAGACCGCGGAGGAGCAGGCCCCGGTGGACCCGGTGGCGGCCTTCCGCGACGAGCTGCGTGCCCTGCCCGGCGAGTGGTACGTCATCCACACCTACGCCGGCTACGAGAACCGCGTGAAGTCCAACCTGGAGCAGCGCGCCGTCTCGCTGAACGTCGAGGACTACATCTACCAGGCCGAAGTGCCCCAGGAAGAAGTCGTCCAGATCAAGAACGGCGACCGCCGCACCGTCCGTCAGAACAAGCTCCCCGGCTACGTGCTGGTGCGCATGGACCTGACGAACGAGTCCTGGGGCGTCGTCCGCAACACGCCCGGCGTCACCGGCTTCGTCGGCAACGCCTACGACCCGTACCCGCTGACGCTGGACGAGGTCACCAAGATGCTCGCTCCCGAGGTCGAGGAGCAGGCCGCGACCGCCGAGGGCGGCGAGGGCGGCGTCACCAAGCGCAAGGTCGAGGTCCAGGTGCTGGACTTCGAGGTCGGCGACTCGGTCACGGTCACCGACGGCCCCTTCGCGACCCTCCAGGCCACGATCAACGAGATCAACCCGGACTCCAAGAAGGTCAAGGGCCTCGTCGAGATCTTCGGCCGCGAGACGCCGGTCGAGCTCAGCTTCGACCAGATCCAGAAGAACTAGCCGGACGATCTTCCGAAAGGGCCCCTGCCTCCAGCGTTCCCGCGCTGAGCAGGGGCTCTTTCGCGTGCCGGGGAACGCGGCCGGGCTGCCGGCCGCCGCCGGGCGCGCGCGCCGCTAAAGGGTCTCCGGAGGACGGTCTGACCTGCCGGTTTCCGGGTTTCGGCGGCACACCGCTAAAATCGTGCGGTATGCCTGCTCGCAGGCAGGAACACTCTCACTAGGACCCGGAGAGAGCAATGCCTCCCAAGAAGAAGAAGGTCACGGGGCTTATCAAGCTCCAGATCAACGCAGGTGCGGCCAACCCGGCCCCGCCCGTCGGCCCGGCGCTCGGCCAGCACGGCGTCAACATCATGGAGTTCTGCAAGGCCTACAACGCGGCGACCGAGTCGCAGCGTGGCTGGGTGATCCCGGTGGAGATCACGGTCTACGAGGACCGTTCCTTCACCTTCATCACCAAGACGCCGCCGGCCTCCCGCATGATCCTGAAGGCCGCGGGTGTGGAGAAGGGCTCCGGCGAGCCGCACAAGACCAAGGTCGCGAAGCTGACGCGTGACCAGGTCCGCGAGATCGCCACGACCAAGCTGCCCGACCTGAACGCGAACGACCTGGACGCCGCCGAGAAGATCATCGCCGGCACCGCGCGTTCCATGGGCATCACGGTCGAGGGCTGACACAGCCCCCGCACCACTCCACACCGGCAGACACGTGGCAGGGCCGGCTCGGCCCGCACCACGACTCCTCAAGACACACAGGAGCAGCAGTGAGCAAGCGCAGCAAGTCTCTCCGCGCTGCGGACAGCAAGATCGACCGGGAGCGTGTGTACGCCCCCCTCGAGGCGGTCCGTCTCGCCAAGGAGACCTCCACCACCAAGTTCGACAGCACCGTCGAGGTGGCCTTCCGTCTGGGCGTCGACCCGCGCAAGGCCGACCAGATGGTCCGTGGCACCGTGAACCTTCCGCACGGCACCGGCAAGACCGCCCGGGTCCTGGTCTTCGCGACCGGTGACCGTGCCGAGGCCGCGCGTGCCGCGGGCGCCGACATCGTCGGCGCCGACGAGCTGATCGACGAGGTGGCGAAGGGCCGTCTGGACTTCGACGCCGTCGTCGCCACCCCGGACCTCATGGGCAAGGTCGGCCGCCTGGGCCGTGTCCTCGGTCCCCGTGGTCTGATGCCGAACCCGAAGACCGGCACCGTCACCCCCGACGTCGCCAAGGCCGTCACCGACATCAAGGGCGGCAAGATCGAGTTCCGCGTCGACAAGCACTCGAACCTGCACTTCATCATCGGCAAGACGTCGTTCGGTGAGCAGCAGCTGGTCGAGAACTACGGCGCCGCGCTGGACGAGATCATGCGTCTGAAGCCGTCCGCCGCCAAGGGCCGCTACATCAAGAAGGCCGCCATCAGCACCACGATGGGCCCCGGCATCCCGCTGGACGCCAACCGCACCCGCAACCTCCTCGCCGAGGAGGACCCGGCCGCTCTCTGACCGGGTCGTGTGCCGTGGACCGGCCCCCGCGCCTTCGAGGCGCGGGGGCCGGTTTTTTCGTACGACAGTGTCGGCGGGGTGCGCTAGCGTGCAAACGGTCCCGGGGTACCTGCCGGGGCCGGAGTGACGAGACACAGGGGTGGGAATTCATGAACATGTCCGTAGCCAGGCGCGCGAGTGCCGGTCTGGCGGCCGCGGCCGTCGTGGTGGGTCTCGCGGGTTGCCAGGGCGGCGACACGGGCAGCAGCGGCGGTAAGGCGGGGGCCCTGCAGACGCGGAGCGAGGCGCTCGACTTCATCCGTGCCGCCTTCACCAAGACCTCCGAGGCCAAGTCCGCCAAGGTCCGGATGACGGTGACGACGCCGCCCGGCATGGACGACAGCGGCACCGTGCAGGTCTCCGGTGTCCAGGGCTGGGACCCCGCCGTGATGGACATGACGGTCAAGGGCTCCGCCCTGACCGACAGCGCCCCCGGCGCCCCCTCGCAGGTGCACATGGTGATGGTGGACGACGCCATCTACATGGACATGGGCGCCGAGCAGGCCGCCGAGATGGGCGGCAAGCACTGGATGAAGCTGGACTTCAAGGCGGCCGCCGCCGCCAGCGGGAACGCCGAGATGCAGAAGCAGATGAGCGCCGGCCTGGAGAACATGAACCAGGACCCGTCCGAGCAGCTCGCCCTGCTGCTGGAGTCCCCGAGCCTGAAGCACCTCGGCTCGGAGAAGGTCGGCGGCGTCCAGACGGAGCACTACAAGGGCACGCTCACCTTCGAGGAGATGCTCGACGCCAACAAGGGCGCCTCCGCCCTCTCGGCGAAGCAGCGGGCCGAGGTGATCGCCAACACCAAGAAGCTGGGGATCAAGGGCTACGACACCGAGTTCTGGGTCAACTCCGATCACTACCCGGTCCGGATGGCCGTCGGGATGACCATGCCGAAGGGCACGATCAAGGTCCGTGCCGACTACTCCGACTACGGTGCCGCGGCCACCGTCCAGGCGCCGCCGGCGAAGGAGACCGTCGACCTGTTCAAGATGCTGGGGGACATGAAGCCCTCCGGTGTGAACGGCTGATACCGAGGCCCTGTCGCCCGATTTGCTTGCCGCCGATCGGTTCGCGTACCCTTCCACAGAAGCCAAAGACCGCTGGTCGTTGCCGTGCCCGCACAGGGCCCGGCGGCCGAAGGATCCGTTTACTGCGGACGACCCGCGCAGGTGACTGTGGATGCACTCCTGGGAACGCTTTGCGGTCCTGGTCGAGTCACGCCCCGTGCGCCTGCGCCGGGGCGTTCGTTTTTGCCGGCCCCTTCCCGCGCGGTCCGAATCACCCGGAAGGAGGCCGAGGCTCTATGGCGAGGCCCGACAAGGGCGCCGCGGTTGCCGAGCTGACGGACAAGTTCCGCAGCTCCAACGCCGCCGTGCTGACCGAGTACCGCGGTCTCACCGTGGCGCAGCTCAAGACGCTGCGCCGTTCGCTCGGTGAGAACGCCACGTACGCCGTGGTGAAGAACACGCTGACCAAGATCGCGGCCAACGAGGCCGGGATCAGCCAGCTGGACGACCTGTTCGCGGGTCCGACGGCTGTCGCCTTCGTCACCGGTGACCCGGTGGAGTCGGCGAAGGGTCTTCGTGACTTCGCCAAGGACAACCCGAACCTCATCATCAAGGGCGGTGTCCTTGACGGCAAGGCGCTGTCCGCCGATGAGATCAAGAAGCTCGCGGACCTCGAGTCCCGCGAGGTGCTGCTCGCCAAGCTGGCGGGTGCCATGAAGGCCAAGCCCTCCCAGGCTGCCGCGGTCTTCCAGGCACTGCCCTCGAAGCTCGTCCGCACCGTGGACGCGCTCCGTGCCAAGCAGGCGGAGCAGGGCGGTGCCGGCGAGCCGGCTCCCGCCGAGGACGCGGAGTAACCACTCCCGCTGTTCTCTAGCGGGCCCGTACGCCCGCCGCAATGTACCTACGGCACCAGCCGCATAGTGGAAGGACCGCCATCATGGCGAAGCTCAGCCAGGACGACCTGCTCGCGCAGTTCGAGGAGATGACCCTCATCGAGCTCTCCGAGTTCGTGAAGGCCTTCGAGGACAAGTTCGACGTCACCGCCGCCGCCCCGGTCGCCGTTGCCGCCGCCGGCGTCCCCGGTGCCCCCGCCGAGGCCGTCGAGGAGAAGGACGAGTTCGACGTCATCCTCACCGGCGCCGGCGACAAGAAGATCCAGGTCATCAAGGTCGTGCGCGAGCTGACCTCCCTGGGTCTGAAGGAGGCCAAGGACCTCGTGGACGGCGCCCCGAAGCCCGTCCTGGAGAAGGTCAACAAGGAGGCCGCGGACAAGGCCGCCGAGTCCCTCAAGGGCGCCGGCGCCTCCGTCGAGGTCAAGTGATCTACGCCCCTCCCGGGGCTGATCAGCCGCAGGGCGGCCACCCTTTCGGGTGGCCGCCCTCGGTCGTCTGCGTGGGCCTTCACCCGGGGTGTCACCATCCCCGGGTAAGGTGATCATCGTCGTTCCGCTGACGTCGGCGTTCGTCGCGTGCCACCCCCTGTGACGATCTCCGCGGGGCGGGGCCCTTGACGAACCGCACGGAGCGCGCGATTCTCAGGACGCGTCGCCACATCGGCCATGTACCGAGGCATGGATCGAGGGCGATGCGGGAATGCCTAGCGTGGCAAGCGTGAACGAGGGGCATGACGGCTCACAACAAGGGGCTCCTAGCGACCCCTACGGAGGACGAGATTGGTGCAGCACCGGTCTCCGAAACTCTGCACTGGACATCAGTGTGCCAAGTGGCTACACTGACCCTTTGCGCTGCCTGTTAGCTGTCGCCTGGCCCGTCACCAGGGACCAGCCCAAGCCTGAGCACACATGAGGAACCGTCCTGACCAGGACATCCTTGTCTGCGCCCGGGGGCGGAAGCCGGTACGCGCGTAGTGAGTCCGAGCCCTCGGAAGGACCCCCTCTTGGCCGCCTCGCGCAACGCCTCGACTGCCAATTCGAACAACGGCGCAAGCACCGCCCCGCTGCGCATTTCTTTCGCGAAGATCAAGGAGCCCCTCGAGGTCCCGAACCTCCTCGCGCTGCAGACCGAGAGCTTTGACTGGCTCCTCGGCAACGCCGCGTGGAAGGCTCGCGTCGAGGCTGCCCTGGACAGTGGTCAGGACGTCCCCACCAAGTCCGGTCTGGAGGAGATCTTCGAGGAGATCTCCCCGATCGAGGACTTCTCCGGGTCGATGTCGCTGACCTTCCGCGACCACCGTTTCGAGCCGCCGAAGAACTCGATCGACGAGTGCAAGGAGCGCGACTTCACGTACGCGGCCCCGCTCTTCGTCACGGCCGAGTTCACCAACAACGAGACCGGTGAGATCAAGTCCCAGACGGTCTTCATGGGCGACTTCCCGCTCATGACGAACAAGGGCACCTTCGTCATCAACGGCACCGAGCGTGTCGTGGTGTCCCAGCTGGTCCGCTCACCGGGTGTCTACTTCGACAGCCAGATCGACAAGACGTCCGACAAGGACATCTACTCCGCCAAGGTCATCCCCTCGCGTGGTGCCTGGCTGGAGATGGAGATCGACAAGCGCGACATGGTCGGTGTCCGCATCGACCGCAAGCGCAAGCAGTCCGTCACCGTCCTCCTGAAGGCGCTCGGCTGGACCACCGAGCAGATCCTCGAGGAGTTCGGCGAGTACGAGTCCATGCGCGCCACCCTGGAGAAGGACCACACCCAGGGCCAGGACGACGCGCTGCTGGACATCTACCGCAAGCTGCGTCCGGGCGAGCCGCCGACCCGTGAGGCCGCGCAGACGCTGCTGGAGAACCTCTACTTCAACCCCAAGCGCTACGACCTGGCCAAGGTCGGCCGCTACAAGATCAACAAGAAGCTGGGTGCCGACGCGCCGCTCGACGCCGGCGTACTGACCGTCGAGGACGTCATCGCGACGATCAAGTACCTGGTCAAGCTGCACGCGGGCGAGACCGAGACCACCGGCGACAACGGTTCCTCCGTGGTCGTCGAGGTCGACGACATCGACCACTTCGGCAACCGTCGTCTGCGCAACGTCGGCGAGCTCATCCAGAACCAGGTCCGCACGGGTCTGGCCCGTATGGAGCGCGTCGTCCGCGAGCGGATGACCACCCAGGACGTCGAGGCGATCACGCCGCAGACCCTGATCAACATCCGGCCGGTCGTCGCCTCCATCAAGGAGTTCTTCGGCACCAGCCAGCTGTCCCAGTTCATGGACCAGACGAACCCGCTGTCGGGCCTGACCCACAAGCGCCGTCTGTCCGCGCTGGGCCCCGGTGGTCTGTCCCGTGAGCGGGCCGGCTTCGAGGTCCGTGACGTGCACCCGTCCCACTACGGACGCATGTGCCCGATCGAGACCCCCGAAGGCCCGAACATCGGTCTGATCGGCTCGCTGGCCTCCTACGGCCGGGTCAACGCGTTCGGCTTCGTCGAGACGCCGTACCGCAAGGTCGACGAGACCGGAATCGTGACCGACGAGGTCAACTTCCTCACCGCCGACGAGGAGGACCGCTACGTCATCGCCCAGGCGAACGCGCCGCTGACGGAGGACAACCGCTTCGCGGAGTCCCGCGTCCTGGTGCGCCGCCGCGGCGGGGAGATCGACTACGTCCCCGGCGAGGACGTGGACTACATGGACGTCTCGCCGCGCCAGATGGTGTCGGTCGCGACCGCCATGATCCCGTTCCTCGAGCACGACGACGCCAACCGCGCGCTCATGGGCTCGAACATGATGCGCCAGGCCGTGCCGCTGCTGAAGGCGCAGGCCCCGCTGGTCGGCACCGGCATGGAGTACCGCTGCGCGGTCGACGCCGGTGACGTCATCAAGGCCGACAAGGACGGTGTGGTCCAGGAGGTCTCCGCGGACTACGTCACCGTCGCCAACGACGACGGCACGTACAACACCTACCGCGTCGCCAAGTTCTCCCGCTCGAACCAGGGCACGTCCTTCAACCAGAAGGTCGTCGTGGACGAGGGCGCCCGGGTGATCGCCGGCCAGGTGCTCGCCGACGGTCCGTCCACCGAGCAGGGCGAGATGGCGCTCGGCAAGAACCTCCTGGTCGCGTTCATGCCGTGGGAGGGTCACAACTACGAGGACGCGATCATCCTGTCGCAGCGCCTCGTGCAGGACGACGTCCTCTCCTCGATCCACATCGAGGAGCACGAGGTCGACGCCCGTGACACCAAGCTCGGCCCCGAGGAGATCACCCGGGACATCCCGAACGTCTCCGAGGAGGTCCTGGCGGACCTGGACGAGCGCGGCATCATCCGCATCGGTGCCGAGGTCGTCGCCGGCGACATCCTGGTCGGCAAGGTCACCCCGAAGGGCGAGACCGAGCTGACCCCCGAGGAGCGCCTGCTGCGCGCGATCTTCGGCGAGAAGGCCCGAGAGGTCCGTGACACCTCGCTGAAGGTGCCGCACGGCGAGACCGGCAAGGTCATCGGCGTGCGCGTCTTCGACCGCGAGGAGGGCGACGAGCTGCCCCCGGGCGTGAACCAGCTGGTCCGCGTCTACGTCGCGCAGAAGCGCAAGATCACCGACGGTGACAAGCTCGCCGGCCGTCACGGCAACAAGGGCGTCATCTCCAAGATCCTGCCGATCGAGGACATGCCGTTCCTGGAGGACGGCTCCCCGGTCGACATCATCCTCAACCCGCTGGGTGTCCCGTCCCGAATGAACCCGGGACAGGTCCTGGAGATCCACCTGGGCTGGCTCGCCGCACAGGGCTGGGACGTCTCCGGCCTCAGCGACGAGTGGGCCCGCCGCCTCACGGCGATCGGCGCCGACCAGGTCGCCGCCGGCACCAACGTCGCCACCCCGGTGTTCGACGGTGCCCGCGAGGACGAGATCACCGGCCTCTTCGAGGCCACGATCCCGAACCGCGACGGCCAGCGCCTGGTGCTGCCCTCGGGCAAGGCCCGGCTCTTCGACGGCCGCTCCGGCGAGCCGTTCCCGGACCCGATCTCGATCGGCTACATGTACATCCTCAAGCTGCACCACCTGGTGGACGACAAGCTGCACGCGCGTTCCACCGGTCCGTACTCGATGATCACCCAGCAGCCGCTGGGTGGTAAGGCGCAGTTCGGTGGTCAGCGCTTCGGTGAGATGGAGGTGTGGGCCCTTGAGGCATACGGCGCGGCCTACGCGCTGCAGGAGCTCCTCACCATCAAGTCCGACGACGTTCTCGGCCGTGTGAAGGTCTACGAGGCCATCGTCAAGGGCGAGAACATTCCCGAGCCGGGCATTCCCGAGTCCTTCAAGGTGCTCATCAAGGAAATGCAGTCGCTCTGCCTCAACGTGGAGGTGCTGTCCTCGGACGGCATGTCGATCGAGATGCGCGACACCGACGAGGACGTCTTCCGCGCTGCGGAGGAGCTCGGAATCGACCTGTCCCGGCGTGAGCCGAGCAGCGTCGAAGAGGTCTGACGGGCCGGTCGGGGAACTGCTCCGGCAGTTCCCCGGCTACCCCACCCTCAGGGCCGCCCAAGCGGCCTGAGGGCCCCGGACCGTTCAGACATGTTTGACATTCGACCCCGAAAGAGGGATTGACGACAAAGTGCTCGACGTCAACTTCTTCGACGAGCTGCGGATCGGCCTTGCGACCGCGGACGACATCAGGCAGTGGTCCCACGGCGAAGTGAAGAAGCCGGAGACCATCAACTACCGCACCCTCAAGCCGGAAAAGGACGGGCTCTTCTGCGAGAAGATCTTCGGCCCCACCCGGGACTGGGAGTGCTACTGCGGCAAGTACAAGCGTGTCCGCTTCAAGGGCATCATCTGCGAGCGCTGCGGCGTCGAGGTCACTCGCGCCAAGGTGCGTCGTGAGCGGATGGGCCACATCGAGCTGGCCGCTCCCGTGACCCACATCTGGTACTTCAAGGGCGTTCCGTCGCGGCTGGGCTACCTGCTCGACCTCGCCCCGAAGGACCTGGAGAA
Organism: Streptomyces sp. MI02-7b; assembly: GCF_033793585.1. NCBI lineage: Bacteria > Bacillati > Actinomycetota > Actinomycetes > Kitasatosporales > Streptomycetaceae > Streptomyces > Streptomyces sp. MI02-7b. The sequence continues at coordinate 122,093 of NZ_JARAWX010000003.1, forward strand.
GGTCATCTACTTCGCCGCCTACATGATCACGTGGGTGGACGAGGAGCGGCGCACCCGCGACCTGCCCTCGCTGGAGGCCCAGGTCTCCGTCGAGCGCCAGCAGGTCGAGCAGCGCCGTGACGCGGACATCGAGTCCCGGCAGAAGAAGCTCGAGGCCGACCTCGGCGAGCTGGAGGCCGAGGGCGCCAAGTCCGACGTGCGCCGCAAGGTGCGCGAGGGCGCCGAGCGTGAGATGAAGCAGCTGCGCGACCGTGCGCAGCGCGAGCTGGACCGCCTCGACGAGGTGTGGTCCCGCTTCAAGAACCTCAAGGTCCAGGACCTGGAGGGTGACGAGCTGCTCTACCGCGAGCTGCGGGAGCGCTTCGGCACCTACTTCCAGGGTTCGATGGGTGCCGCGGCGCTGCAGAAGCGCCTGGAGTCCTTCGACCTCGACGAGGAGGCCGCCAAGCTCCGCGAGATCATCCGTACCGGCAAGGGCCAGAAGAAGACCCGTGCGCTCAAGCGCCTCAAGGTCGTCTCCGCCTTCCTGCAGACCACCAACAAGCCGCAGGGCATGGTGCTGGACTGCGTCCCGGTGATCCCGCCGGACCTGCGTCCGATGGTGCAGCTGGACGGTGGCCGCTTCGCGACCTCCGACCTGAACGACCTGTACCGCCGCGTCATCAACCGCAACAACCGCCTCAAGCGCCTCCTCGACCTCGGTGCCCCCGAGATCATCGTGAACAACGAGAAGCGCATGCTCCAGGAGGCCGTCGACGCGCTCTTCGACAACGGCCGTCGCGGTCGCCCGGTCACGGGCCCCGGCAACCGTCCGCTGAAGTCGCTGTCCGACATGCTCAAGGGCAAGCAGGGCCGGTTCCGTCAGAACCTGCTCGGCAAGCGCGTCGACTACTCGGCCCGTTCGGTCATCGTCGTCGGCCCGCAGCTCAAGCTGCACCAGTGCGGTCTGCCCAAGGCCATGGCGCTGGAGCTCTTCAAGCCGTTCGTGATGAAGCGCCTGGTGGATCTGAACCACGCGCAGAACATCAAGTCGGCCAAGCGCATGGTCGAGCGCGGCCGCACGGTCGTGTACGACGTGCTCGAAGAGGTCATCGCCGAGCACCCGGTGCTGCTGAACCGCGCGCCGACCCTGCACCGCCTCGGCATCCAGGCCTTCGAGCCGCAGCTGGTCGAGGGCAAGGCCATCCAGATCCACCCGCTCGTCTGCACCGCGTTCAACGCGGACTTCGACGGCGACCAGATGGCCGTGCACCTGCCGCTGTCCGCGGAGGCGCAGGCCGAGGCCCGCATCCTGATGCTGTCCTCGAACAACATCCTCAAGCCCGCCGACGGCCGTCCGGTGACGATGCCGACGCAGGACATGGTCCTGGGTCTGTTCTTCCTCACCACGGACGCGGAGGAGCGCGAGCTCAAGGGTGAGGGCCGGGCGTTCGGCTCGACCGCCGAGGCGATCATGGCCTTCGACGCCCGCGAGCTGTCGCTGCAGTCCAGGATCGACATCCGCTTCCCGATCGGCACCGTCCCGCCGCGTGGCTGGACCCCGCCGGCGGACGTGGAGGGCGAGGAGCCCTGGCAGCTCGGCGACTCCTTCCGGCTGAACACGACGCTGGGCCGCGCGCTCTTCAACGAGCTGCTGCCCGAGGACTACCCGTTCGTGGACTACCCGGTGGGCAAGAAGCAGCTCTCCGAGATCGTCAACGATCTCGCCGAGCGCTACCCCAAGGTCATCGTGGCGGCGACGCTCGACAACCTGAAGGCGGCCGGCTTCCACTGGGCGACCCGTTCCGGCGTCACCGTGGCCATCTCCGACATCGTCGTTCCCGAGGCGAAGAAGGGGATCATCGCGGGCTTCGAGGCGCAGGACGAGAAGGTCCAGAAGCAGTACGAGCGCGGTCTGATCACCAAGGACGAGCGCACGCAGGAGCTCATCGCGATCTGGACGAAGGCGACCAACGACGTCGCCGAGGCCATGCGCGAGAACTTCCCGAAGACCAACCCGATCTTCATGATGGTCGACTCGGGTGCCCGTGGAAACATGATGCAGATGCGTCAGATCGCGGGTATGCGTGGCCTGGTGTCCAACGCCAAGAACGAGACGATCCCGCGTCCCATCAAGGCCTCGTTCCGTGAGGGCCTGACCGTGCTGGAGTACTTCATCTCCACCCACGGTGCCCGTAAGGGTCTGGCCGACACCGCTCTGCGCACCGCCGACTCGGGTTACCTGACCCGTCGTCTGGTGGACGTCTCCCAGGACGTCATCATCCGCGAGGAGGACTGCGGCACCGACCGCGGCCTCAAGCTGGCGATCGCCGAGCGCGCCGAGGACGGTTCGCTGCGCAAGACGGACGACGTCGAGACCAGCGTGTACGCGCGCTGCCTCGCCGAGGACGTCGTGGTGGACGGGCGTGTCCTGGCCACCGCCGGCACCGACCTGGGCGACGTGCTCATCGAGCAGCTCATCCACAACGGCATCGCCGAGGTCAAGACCCGCTCGGTCCTGACCTGCGAGTCCGCGGTGGGCACCTGTGCGATGTGCTACGGCCGCTCGCTCGCGACCGGCAAGCTGGTGGACATCGGTGAGGCGGTCGGCATCATCGCCGCCCAGTCCATCGGTGAGCCCGGCACCCAGCTGACGATGCGTACCTTCCACACCGGTGGTGTGGCCGGTGACGACATCACCCAGGGTCTGCCGCGTGTCGTCGAGCTCTTCGAGGCCCGTACGCCCAAGGGTGTCGCCCCGATCTCGGAGGCGGCCGGCCGCATCCGTATCGAGGAGACCGAGAAGACCAAGAAGATCGTCATCACCCCGGACGACGGCTCCGAGGAGATCGCCTACCCGATCTCCAAGCGTGCCCGTCTGATGGTCGGCGAGGGCGACCACGTCGAGGTCGGCGAGAAGCTGACCGTGGGTGCCACCAACCCGCACGACGTGCTGCGCATCCTGGGTCAGCGGGCCGTCCAGGTCCACCTGGTCGGGGAAGTCCAGAAGGTCTACAACTCGCAGGGTGTGTCGATCCACGACAAGCACATCGAGATCATCATCCGGCAGATGCTCCGCCGGGTCACGATCATCGAGTCCGGCGACGCCGAGCTGCTGCCCGGCGAGCTGGTCGAGCGCGGCCGCTTCGAGACCGAGAACCGTCGGGTCGTGGCGGAGGGTGGCCACCCGGCCTCCGGCCGTCCGCAGCTGATGGGTATCACCAAGGCCTCGCTGGCGACCGAGTCCTGGCTGTCGGCCGCCTCCTTCCAGGAGACGACCAGGGTCCTGACGGACGCGGCGATCCACGCCAAGTCCGACTCGCTGCTGGGCCTGAAGGAGAACGTCATCATCGGTAAGCTCATCCCGGCCGGTACGGGTCTGTCCCGTTACCGCAACATCCGGGTGGAGCCGACCGAGGAGGCCAAGGCCGCGATGTACTCGGCCGTCGGCTACGACGACATCGACTACAGCCCGTTCGGCACCGGCTCCGGCCAGGCCGTTCCGCTGGAGGACTACGACTACGGCCCGTACAACGGCTGACGTCCACGTCATCACGCCGAAGGGCGGTCACCCTCACGGGGGTGGCCGCCCTTCGGCCGTCCATGCCCGTCTTCGGGCACTATGGGAGGACGGAGCGGATCGGGGAGGTGGTGCGACGGTGCTTGCCGGCGATGCCGCACGCGAGCGGACGGTGGAAGTGCTCAAGGACGCGTACACCGAGGGACGGCTGACGCTCCAGGAGTACGAGGAGCGCATAGGGCGGGCGTACGTGTCCCGCACCTACGGTGAACTGGACGTGCTGGTGCTGGACATCCCGCGGCCGCGGCCGGCGCCGCCGCCCGGGGTCAACTCGAAGGCCGTCGCCGCGCTGATCTGCGGCATAAGCGCGGTGTTCCTGGGGCTCACGGCGCTGCCCGCGATCGTGCTGGGTCACCTGGCCCGCCGGGAGGTCCGCCGCACGGGTGAACAGGGGGACGGCTTCGCGCTGGCCGGGCTGATCCTGGGCTACGTCGTCACGGCGCTGCTGCTGCTCGTGACGGTGCTCGTGGTCGTGCTCGTGGTCGCCGTGACGAACGAGGTCACGTCACCCACCGGCCCTTAACACATGGGGACATATCGGGCGCGACGGGACGAAATCCCATTTGTTTTGACCGGAGCGGGTGCGCTGGGTACGCTCTGACCTTGTGCCTGGGGTGTGCCCGGGTTCCTGCGCGTGCACTTGTCCGCGCGGGATTCCGAGGCCGAACGCCGCGACACGCCGACAATACGCACTTTCCGCTTCGGTGGAAAGCGTATGGGGCTCGCGACACACCCGACCGCGTGGGTCGGGGGAACTCCAGGTTAGAAGTATCGAGATCGGCACACAGAAACCGGAGAAACGGTGCCTACGATCCAGCAGCTGGTCCGAAAGGGCCGGCAGGACAAGGTCGAGAAGAACAAGACGCCCGCGCTGAAGGGTTCCCCGCAGCGCCGCGGCGTCTGCACGCGCGTCTACACGACCACCCCGAAGAAGCCGAACTCGGCCCTGCGTAAGGTCGCGCGTGTGCGTCTGACCAGCGGCATCGAGGTCACCGCTTACATCCCGGGTGAGGGTCACAACCTGCAGGAGCACTCCATCGTGCTCGTGCGTGGTGGCCGTGTGAAGGACCTGCCGGGTGTTCGTTACAAGATCATCCGCGGTTCGCTGGACACCCAGGGTGTCAAGAACCGCAAGCAGGCCCGCAGCCGCTACGGCGCCAAGAAGGAGAAGTAAGAATGCCTCGTAAGGGCCCCGCCCCGAAGCGCCCGGTCATCATCGACCCGGTCTACGGTTCTCCTCTGGTGACCTCGCTCGTCAACAAGATCCTCCTGCACGGGAAGCGCTCCACCGCCGAGCGCATCGTGTACGGCGCCCTCGAGGGCCTGCGCGAGAAGACCGGCCAGGACCCGGTCATCACGCTCAAGCGCGCTCTGGAGAACGTCAAGCCCTCCCTGGAGGTCAAGTCCCGCCGTGTCGGTGGCGCGACCTACCAGGTGCCGGTCGAGGTCCGCCCCGGCCGTGCCAACACCCTGGCGCTGCGCTGGCTCGTGGGTTACTCCCGTGCCCGCCGCGAGAAGACCATGACCGAGCGTCTGATGAACGAGCTGATGGACGCCAGCAACGGTCTGGGCGCCGCGGTGAAGCGCCGCGAGGACACCCACAAGATGGCCGAGTCCAACAAGGCCTTCGCGCACTACCGCTGGTAGTCGCTACCCCATCGAGATCCGAGAGAAGACTGAAGCCTTATGGCTACCACTTCACTTGACCTGGCCAGGGTCCGCAACATCGGGATCATGGCCCACATCGACGCGGGCAAGACGACGACCACCGAGCGGATCCTGTTCTACACCGGTGTTTCGTACAAGATCGGTGAGGTCCACGACGGCGCTGCCACGATGGACTGGATGGAGCAGGAGCAGGAGCGCGGCATCACGATCACGTCCGCCGCGACCACCTGTCACTGGCCGCTGGAGAACGTCGACCACACGATCAACATCATCGACACGCCGGGTCACGTCGACTTCACCGTCGAGGTGGAGCGCTCCCTTCGCGTGCTCGACGGTGCCGTGACGGTGTTCGACGGTGTCGCCGGCGTTGAGCCGCAGTCCGAGACCGTGTGGCGTCAGGCGGACCGCTACGGCGTTCCGCGCATCTGCTTCGTCAACAAGCTGGACCGTACCGGCGCGGAGTTCCACCGCTGCGTCGACATGATCACGGACCGGCTGGGCGCGACCCCGATCGTCATGCAGCTGCCGATCGGTGCCGAGGCCGACTTCAAGGGCGTCGTGGACCTGGTCCGCATGAAGGCCCTGGTCTGGTCCGCGGAGGCGACCAAGGGCGAGATGTACGACGTCGTCGACATCCCGGCCACGCACACCGAGGCGGCCGACGAGTGGCGCGGCAAGATGCTCGAGGCCGTCGCCGAGAACGACGAAGAGATGATGGAGCTGTACCTGGAGGGCACTGAGCCCACCGAGGAGCAGCTGTACGCGGCCATCCGCCGCGTCACCATCAACTCCGGCAAGGGCGACGGTGTCACCGTCACCCCGGTCTTCTGCGGCACCGCCTTCAAGAACAAGGGCGTGCAGCCCCTGCTCGACGCGGTCGTGCGCTACCTCCCCTCCCCGCTGGACGTCGAGGCCATCGAGGGCCACGCGGTCGGCGACGCGGAGGAGATCGTCAAGCGCAGGCCGTCCGACGACGAGCCGCTGTCGGCGCTGGCGTTCAAGATCATGAGCGACCCGCACCTCGGCAAGCTCACCTTCGTCCGCGTGTACTCCGGCCGCCTGGAGTCCGGCACCGCCGTGCTGAACTCCGTCAAGGGCCGCAAGGAGCGCATCGGCAAGATCTACCGCATGCACGCGAACAAGCGTGAGGAGATCGAGTCGGTGGGCGCCGGCGACATCGTCGCCGTCATGGGCCTGAAGCAGACCACCACCGGTGAGACGCTGAGCGACGAGAAGAACCCGGTGATCCTGGAGTCCATGGACTTCCCGGCGCCGGTCATCCAGGTCGCGATCGAGCCCAAGTCCAAGGGCGACCAGGAGAAGCTGGGTGTCGCCATCCAGCGTCTCGCGGAGGAGGACCCCTCCTTCCAGGTCCACTCGGACGAGGAGACCGGCCAGACCATCATCGGCGGTATGGGCGAACTGCACCTCGAGGTGCTGGTCGACCGCATGCGCCGTGAGTTCAAGGTCGAGGCCAACGTCGGCAAGCCGCAGGTGGCGTACCGCGAGACCATTCGCAAGAAGGTCGACCGGATCGACTACACCCACAAGAAGCAGACCGGTGGTACGGGCCAGTTCGCGAAGGTCCAGATCTCCATCGAGCCTCTCGAGGGCGGCGACGCGAACTACGAGTTCGTCAACCAGGTCACCGGTGGCCGCATCCCCCGCGAGTACATCCCGTCGGTGGACGCCGGTGCTCAGGAGGCCATGAAGTTCGGCATCCTGGCGGGCTACGAGATGGTGGGCGTTCGCATCACCCTTCTCGACGGTGCCTACCACGAGGTCGACTCCTCCGAGCTGGCGTTCAAGATCGCCGGTTCGCAGGCCTTCAAGGAGGGCGCGCGCAAGGCGAGCCCCGTGCTGCTCGAGCCGATGATGGCCGTCGAGGTCACCACGCCCGAGGAGTCCATGGGCGACGTCATCGGCGACATCAACTCCCGCCGTGGCCAGATCCAGGCCATGGAGGAGCGTGCCGGCGCCCGGGTCGTCAAGGCCCTGGTGCCCCTGTCGGAGATGTTCGGCTACGTCGGCGACCTCCGCAGCAAGACGTCGGGTCGCGCGAGCTACTCGATGCAGTTCGACTCCTACGCCGAGGTTCCCAAGAACGTCGCCGAGGAGATCATCGCGAAGGCCAAGGGCGAGTAACCGCAGTTCTTCACGCTGCACACACGCCGTAGGCTTGACCGGGAGGCTTCGGGGTATTCCGCCGCAAACCGCAAGGGGAGCGTCGGATACCCCGGCCGCCCGCAACCCAGCAAAGATCACCTGGCGCCGATGAAGTAAGGCGTACCAGAACCACTTCACAGGAGGACCCCAGTGGCGAAGGCGAAGTTCGAGCGGACTAAGCCGCACGTCAACATCGGCACCATCGGTCACATCGACCACGGTAAGACGACCCTCACGGCCGCCATTACCAAGGTGCTGCACGACGCGTACCCGGACCTGAACGAGGCCTCGGCCTTCGACCAGATCGACAAGGCTCCCGAGGAGCGCCAGCGCGGTATCACCATCTCCATCGCGCACGTCGAGTACCAGACCGAGGCGCGCCACTACGCCCACGTCGACTGCCCGGGTCACGCGGACTACATCAAGAACATGATCACCGGTGCCGCGCAGATGGACGGCGCGATCCTCGTGGTCGCCGCCACCGACGGCCCGATGCCGCAGACCAAGGAGCACGTCCTCCTGGCCCGCCAGGTCGGCGTTCCCTACATCGTGGTCGCGCTGAACAAGGCCGACATGGTGGACGACGAGGAGATCCTGGAGCTCGTCGAGCTCGAGGTCCGCGAGCTGCTCTCCGAGTACGAGTTCCCGGGCGACGACCTGCCGGTCGTCCGCGTCTCCGCGCTCAAGGCCCTCGAGGGCGACAAGGAGTGGGGCGAGAAGCTCCTCGGCCTCATGTCCGCCGTGGACGAGGCCATCCCCACCCCCGAGCGCGACGTCGACAAGCCGTTCCTGATGCCGATCGAGGACGTCTTCACGATCACCGGTCGTGGCACCGTCGTCACCGGCCGCATCGAGCGTGGTGTGCTCAAGGTCAACGAGACCGTCGACATCATCGGCATCAAGACCGAGAAGACCACCACCACGGTCACCGGCATCGAGATGTTCCGCAAGCTGCTCGACGAGGGCCAGGCCGGTGAGAACGTCGGTCTGCTCCTCCGTGGCATCAAGCGCGAGGACGTCGAGCGCGGCCAGGTCATCATCAAGCCGGGTTCGGTCACGCCGCACACCGACTTCGAGGCCCAGGCCTACATCCTGTCGAAGGACGAGGGTGGCCGTCACACCCCGTTCTTCAACAACTACCGCCCGCAGTTCTACTTCCGTACCACGGACGTGACCGGCGTCGTGACCCTCCCCGAGGGCACCGAGATGGTCATGCCGGGCGACAACACCGCCATGACGGTCGCGCTGATCCAGCCGATCGCCATGGAGGAGGGCCTGAAGTTCGCCATCCGCGAGGGTGGCCGGACCGTCGGCGCCGGCCAGGTCACCAAGATCCTGAAGTAAGGATCCCGGCGATCCGCCGCTTGCCGTAGGCGAGCTGCACGAGGGCCCCGGCCCACCGTTCACGCGGTGGGCCGGGGCCCTCGTCGTCGTGCCGCGCCGTTCCGGGCTCCCGGCGGTGCCGGGCGGCGCGGGCCGGGTACCACCAATGGCGCGCAGCACGGGCGTGCCCCGGTGACCGGGTGTTACGAATGATTGCGTTCGGTGCACACCCGTACGACTCCTGGAGCCCCCCGCCATGCGCATATCCCCGCGCCGGCTCGCGGCCGTCGCCGCAGCCCTCACGGCCGTTCTCGCCGCCCCGGCGGGCACCTCCGGGGCGGCGGCGCCGCCTCCGGTCCCGGCGCCGCTCAGGATGGCGTCGGAGGGCGGCATCGCGGGGCAGTACCTGGTGACGCTGGCGGCCGGCACCGATCCGCGGTCGGTGGTGCGCGAGGTCGGTGCGGCGCCCATGTTCACCTTCACCAGCGCCCTGTTGGGCTTCGCGGCGCGGCTGACCGACCGCCAGGTCTCGGAACTGCGCACGGTGCCGGGTGTGCGGGCGGTGGAGCAGGACGCGGTGGTGACCGTGCCGCGGCCGCAGGCGGTGGCGGCCGCGTCCGACGAGGTCTCGTGGGGCCTGGCCCGGATCAACCACCGCGAGGCGGGCGCCGCGGGCTTCTCGGTCCGGGCGACCGGCGCCGACGTCACCTCGTACATCATCGACACCGGGATCGACTTCGCCCACGAGGAGTTCGGGGGGCGGGCGGTGCCCGGCTACGACGTGGTGGGGGACGGGCAGCAGGGCGCGGACTGCAACGGGCACGGCACCCATGTCGCCGGCACCGTCGGCGGCGCGCACTCGGGCGTGGCCCGCGGTACCCGGCTGGTGTCGGTGCGGGTGCTGGGCTGCGACGGCAGCGGCTCGATCGCCTCGGTGGTGGCGGGCGTCAACTGGGTGGCGGAGCACGCCGTGAAGCCGGCCGTCGCGAACCTGTCGGTCGGCGGGCCGCACACCGAGGCCTCGGAGCGGGCGGTCGAGGGGCTGGCCGCGGCCGGGGTCTTCCCGGTCGTCGCGGCGGGCAACGGCGACACCGACGCCTGCGGCACCTCGCCCGCGGGGGCGCCGGACGCCTTCACCGTCGCCGCCGCCGACGAGTCCGACCGCAAGGCGGAGTTCAGCAACTGGGGGCCGTGCGTGGACATCAACGCGCCGGGCACGAACATCACCTCGGCCGCCCGGGGCGGCGGCTTCGCCCGTATGAGCGGCACGTCGATGGCGGCGCCGCACGTCACCGGTGTCGCCGCGCTCTACAAGGACACCCACGGGGACGTGTCCACCGCCGCCCTCGCCGCCTGGCTGACCGCCAACGCCACGCCGGACGTGCCGGCGCTGCTGCCCGCCGGCACGCCGCGCCTGATGCTGTACACCGGGGGGTTGTGATCCGGCACGGGGGGCGGGTTTGGAGTCCGGTGGCGGCGGGGTAAGCTACCCGGCCCGATTGGCGTCCGGCACGTCCGGTATGGCAGACTAGCCGGGTTGCTCGGTCGAGCGCCGATGTTGCGCGCCTCCCGTCGGGAGGACCGGAAGCGAGTCCCACAGTACTCGTCGTCCCTCAGGGGGCGGACGTACGGGAATCTTCCGGGAAGCGTCAGCGGGGTGCTCACCAGGCGCTCGGTGGGTGTCTTCTCCCACGTATCCCCTCCCTGAGGGTCTCCGCCATGCGGAGATTTACAAGAAGGGGTGCGACACGCCCGACCGCGTGGGTCGGAGAAGACGGTCGAACCACCGAGTTCCAGAGCGTTACTACTAGACAGGACTACGAAGTAGCCATGGCGGGACAGAAGATCCGCATCCGGCTCAAGGCCTACGACCACGAGGTCATCGACTCTTCGGCGAAGAAGATCGTCGAGACGGTGACGCGTACTGGTGCGCAGGTCGCGGGCCCGGTGCCGCTGCCCACTGAGAAGAACGTGTACTGCGTCATCAAGTCGCCGCACAAGTACAAGGACTCGCGCGAGCACTTCGAGATGCGCACGCACAAGCGCCTGATCGACATCCTCGACCCGACGCCCAAGACCGTTGACTCGCTGATGCGCCTGGACCTTCCGGCCGGCGTTGACATCGAGATCAAGCTCTGAGAGGCGCGGAACAGATGGCTAAGCAGATCAAGGGCATCCTGGGCGAGAAGCTCGGCATGACCCAGGTCTGGGACGAGAACAACCGTGTCGTCCCGGTGACCGTGGTCAAGGCCGGCCCGAACGTCGTGACCCAGGTCCGTACGAACGATGTCGACGGTTACGAGTCGGTCCAGATCGCCTTCGGCGAGATCGACCCGCGCAAGGTGAACAAGCCCCTCAAGGGCCACTTCGCCAAGGCCGACGTGACCCCCCGCCGCCACCTGGTGGAGCTCCGCACCTCCGACGCGGCCGAGTACAGCCTCGGCCAGGAGATCACCGCGGAGGTCTTCGAGGCCGGCGTGAAGGTGGACGTCACCGGCAAGAGCAAGGGCAAGGGCTTCGCCGGTGTCATGAAGCGTCACAACTTCAAGGGCCTCGGCGCCGGTCACGGCACCCAGCGCAAGCACCGCTCTCCCGGCTCCATCGGTGGCTGCGCCACCCCGGGCCGTGTGTTCAAGGGTCTGCGCATGGCGGGCCGCATGGGCAACGAGCGGGTCACCACCCAGAACCTGACCGTCCACGCCGTTGACGCGGAGAAGGGCCTGCTGCTCATCAAGGGCGCGGTTCCCGGCCCGAACGGCGGCCTCGTCCTGGTCCGCACCGCGGCCAAGGGGGCCTGAGGATATGAGCACCATTGACATTCTGTCGCCCGCCGGCGACAAGGCCGGGACCGTTGAGCTCCCGGGCGAGATCTTCGACGCGAAGGTCAGCATTCCGCTGATCCACCAGGTCGTCGTGGCGCAGCTGGCCGCCGCCCGTCAGGGCACGCACAAGGTCAAGACGCGTGGCGAGGTCCGCGGTGGCGGCAAGAAGCCGTACCGCCAGAAGGGCACCGGCCGCGCCCGTCAGGGTTCGACCCGCGCCCCGCAGTTCGCCGGTGGTGGCGTCGTGCACGGTCCCGTGCCGCGTGACTACTCGCAGCGGACCCCGAAGAAGATGAAGGCCGCCGCCCTGCGCGGTGCCCTCACCGACCGGGCGCGTCACAACCGCATCCACGTCGTGACCGGCGTCATCGAGGGCGAGTCCCCGTCGACGAAGGCCGCCAAGGTGCTGCTGGGCAAGATCAGCGACCGCAAGAACGTGCTGCTCGTCGCCGACCGCGCCGAAGAGGCCGCGTGGCTGTCCGCGCGCAACCTGCCCCAGGTGCACATCCTGGAGGCCGGCCAGCTGAACACGTACGACGTGCTCGTCTCCGACGACGTGGTCTTCACCAAGGCCGCCTTCGACCGCTTCATCGGTAACGGCGCCGCCGAGACCGAAGGGAGCGACGCCTGATGGCCGAGCAGACCGCGATCACCAGCCGGACCTTCACGGACCACCGTGACATCCTGGTCAAGCCGGTGGTCTCCGAGAAGAGCTACGCGCTGCTGGACGAGAACAAGTACACGTTCGTCGTCGACCCGCGCGCGAACAAGACCCAGATCAAGCAGGCCGTCGAGGCGGTCTTCTCGGTCAAGGTCACCGGGGTCAACACGATCAACCGTCAGGGTAAGCGCAAGCGCACCAAGACCGGTTTCGGCAAGCGCAAGGACACCAAGCGCGCCATCGTGACCCTCGCCGAGGGCGACCGCATCGACATCTTCGGCGGACCGGTCTCCTAACGGGGGCCGGGACGAGTCGAAGTCCGGAATCTTCCGAGGACTGAGAAATGGGTATCCGCAAGTACAAGCCGACGACCCCGGGCCGTCGTGGCTCCAGCGTCGCCGACTTCGTCGAGGTCACGCGGTCCACGCCGGAGAAGTCGCTGGTCCGCCCGCTGCACAGCAAGGGCGGCCGTAACAACGCCGGTCGTGTGACCGTTCGCCACCAGGGTGGTGGCCACAAGCGCGCCTACCGCGTGATCGACTTCCGTCGTCACGACAAGGACGGCGTGCCGGCCAAGGTCGCGCACATCGAGTACGACCCCAACCGCACCGCGCGCATCGCGCTCCTGCACTACGCGGACGGCGAGAAGCGCTACATCCTCGCGCCGGCCAAGCTGAGCCAGGGTGACCGGATCGAGAACGGCCCCGGGGCCGACATCAAGCCGGGCAACAACCTGCCGCTGCGCTACATCCCGGTCGGTACGACGGTGCACGCCATCGAGCTGCGTCCCGGCGGCGGCGCGAAGATCTCCCGTTCCGCGGGCTCTTCGGTGCAGCTGCTGGCGAAGGAGGGCTCCATGGCCACCCTTCGCATGCCGTCCGGTGAAGTTCGCATGGTCGACGTCCGCTGCCGCGCCACCATCGGCGAGGTCGGCAACGCCGAGCAGTCGAACATCAACTGGGGCAAGGCCGGCCGTATGCGCTGGAAGGGCGTCCGCCCGACCGTCCGCGGTGTGGCCATGAACCCCGTCGACCACCCGCACGGTGGTGGTGAGGGCAAGACCTCCGGTGGTCGCCACCCGGTCAGCCCGTGGGGCCAGAAGGAAGGTCGTACTCGCTCGCCGAAGAAGGCCAGCAGCAAGTACATCGTCCGCCGCCGCAAGACGAACAAGAAGCGCTAGGAGCGGGTTTAGATGCCGCGCAGTCTCAAGAAGGGGCCCTTCGTCGACGACCACCTCATCAAGAAGGTGGACGTTCAGAACGAGGCCGGTACCCACAACGTCATCAAGACCTGGTCCCGCCGCTCGATGATCATCCCGGCGATGCTGGGCCACACGATCGCGGTGCACGACGGCCGTAAGCACGTCCCGGTGTTTGTCACCGAGTCGATGGTCGGCCACAAGCTCGGCGAGTTCGCGCCGACCCGCACCTTCCGCGGCCACGAGAAGGACGACCGCAAGTCGCGTCGTCGCTGACCTGCGGAGCGGAACAGTGACGACAAAGACAGACACCGAAGGGACAACCATGGAAGCCAGGGCCCAGGCGCGGTACATCCGCGTCACGCCCATGAAGGCCCGCCGCGTGGTGGACCTCATCCGTGGCATGAGTGCCACGGAGGCTCAGGCGGTCCTGCGTTTCGCCCCGCAGGCCGCGAGCGTGCCGGTGGGCAAGGTGCTCGACAGCGCCATTGCCAACGCCGCGCACAACTACGACCACACCGATGCCGAGTCGCTGTACATCAGCGAGGCGTTCGTGGACGAGGGCCCGACCCTGAAGCGGTTCCGTCCGCGTGCGCAGGGCCGTGCCTACCGGATCCGTAAGCGGACCAGCCACATCACCGTGGTCGTCAGCAGCAAGGAAGGAACCCGGTAATGGGCCAGAAGGTTAACCCGTACGGGTTCCGCCTCGGCATCACCACGGACTTCAAGTCCCGGTGGTACGCCGACAAGCTGTACAAGGACTACGTCAAGGAAGACGTCGCCATCCGCCGGATGATGACGCAGGGCATGGAGCGGGCCGGCATCTCGAAGGTCGAGATCGAGCGCACCCGTGACCGCGTCCGCGTCGACATCCACACCGCCCGGCCGGGCATCGTCATCGGCCGTCGCGGCGCGGAGGCCGACCGTATCCGCGGCGACCTGGAGAAGCTGACCGGCAAGCAGGTCCAGCTGAACATCCTCGAGGTCAAGAACCCGGAGACGGACGCTCAGCTGGTGGCCCAGGCCGTCGCCGAGCAGCTGTCCTCCCGCGTCTCCTTCCGTCGTGCCATGCGCAAGAGCATGCAGAGCACGATGAAGGCCGGCGCCAAGGGCATCAAGATCCAGTGCGGTGGCCGTCTCGGCGGCGCCGAGATGTCCCGCTCCGAGTTCTACCGCGAGGGTCGCGTTCCGCTGCACACGCTGCGCGCCAACGTCGACTACGGCTTCTTCGAGGCCAAGACGACCTTCGGCCGTATCGGCGTGAAGGTCTGGATCTACAAGGGCGATGTCAAGAACATCGCCGAGGTCCGCGCGGACAACGCCGCGGCCCGTGCCGGCAACCGCCCGGCCCGTGGTGGCGGCGCCGGCAACGACCGCCCGCAGCGCCGCGGTGGCGAGCGCGGCGGCCGCGGCCGCCGTCCCCAGGGTGACGCCCAGGCCCCCAAGGCCGAGGCGACCACCGCTGAGGCTCCGGCCGCGGAGACCACTGGAACGGAGGCCTGACCCCCATGCTGATCCCCCGTCGGGTCAAGCACCGTAAGCAGCACCACCCCAAGCGCGATGGCATGGCCAAGGGTGGCACCGAGCTGGCGTTCGGTGAGTACGGCATCCAGGCGCTGACCCCGGCCTATGTGACGAACCGGCAGATCGAGTCCGCTCGTATCGCCATCACCCGTCACATCCGCCGTGGCGGCAAGGTCTGGATCAACATCTACCCGGACCGTCCCCTCACGAAGAAGCCGGCCGAAACCCGCATGGGTTCCGGTAAGGGCTCCCCCGAGTGGTGGGTCGCGAACGTCAAGCCCGGTCGGGTGATGTTCGAGCTGTCCTTCCCGAACGAGAAGGTTGCGCGTGAGGCGCTCACCCGAGCCGCCCACAAGCTTCCGATGAAGTGCCGGATCGTCCGGCGCGAGGCAGGTGAGCTGTGATGGCGGCCGGTACCAAGGCGACCGAGCTGCGTCAGCTGGGCGACGAGGAGCTCGTCGGCAAGCTGCGTGAGGCCAAGGAGGAGCTGTTCAACCTCCGCTTCCAGGCGGCCACCGGACAGCTCGAGAACAACTCCCGGCTGAAGATCGTCCGCAAGGACATCGCCCGGATCTACACCCTCATGCGTGAGCGTGAGCTCGGCATCGAGACGGTGGAGAACGCCTGATGAGCGAGAAGAATGTGACTGAGAGCAGCGAGCAGCGCGGCGACCGCAAGACCCGTGAGGGCCTCGTGGTGAGCGACAAGATGGACAAGACCGTTGTGGTCGCCGTCGAGGACCGTGTGAAGCACGCCCTCTACGGCAAGGTCATCCGCCGCACCAACAAGCTCAAGGCGCACGACGAGCAGAACGCCGCGGGTGTCGGCGACCGTGTCCTCCTCATGGAGACCCGGCCGCTGTCCGCGACCAAGCGCTGGCGCGTCGTCGAGATCCTCGAGAAGGCCAAGTAACACGCCGGGCCCCCGGACCGGCCGCGTGATCGCACGCGGCCGGTCCGGAGCCGGTCAGCAATTCCTGCGGGGAACATCCCGCAGGACGGTTCCGCCAGGCTCGCAGGGTGATCCGCAAGGATCCTGCGGGAACCGGCAGACGATCAGGAGATAGACGTGATCCAGCAGGAGTCGCGACTTCGTGTCGCCGACAACACTGGTGCGAAGGAAATCCTTTGCATCCGTGTGCTCGGTGGCTCCGGTCGCCGCTACGCGGGAATCGGTGACGTCATTGTCGCCACCGTCAAGGACGCGATCCCCGGTGGCAACGTGAAGAAGGGCGACGTCGTCAAGGCGGTCGTCGTGCGCACCGTCAAGGAGCGCCGCCGTGCCGACGGTTCGTACATCCGCTTCGACGAGAACGCGGCCGTCATCCTCAAGAACGACGGTGACCCCCGCGGCACCCGCATCTTCGGCCCGGTGGGCCGGGAGCTGCGCGAGAAGAAGTTCATGAAGATCATCTCGCTCGCGCCGGAGGTGCTGTAACCGATGAAGATCAAGAAGGGCGACCTGGTCCAGGTCATCACCGGTAAGGACAAGGGCAAGCAGGGCAAGGTCATCGCGGCCTACCCGGCTGAGGACCGCGTCCTGGTCGAGGGTGTCAACCGGGTCAAGAAGCACACGAAGGCCGGCCAGACGGACCGCGGTTCGAAGACCGGCGGCATCATCACGACCGAGGCCCCCGTGCACGTCTCCAACGTCCAGCTGGTCGTGGAGAAGGACGGGAACAAGGTCGTGACCCGCGTCGGCTACCGCTTCGACGACGAGGGCAACAAGATCCGCGTTGCCAAGCGGACCGGTGAGGACATCTGATGACTACCACCGACACGACGCACGTGAAGCCGCGTCTGAAGGCGCGCTACCGCGAGGAGATCGCGGGCAAGATGCGTGACGAGTTCCAGTACGAGAACGTCATGCAGATCCCCGGTCTCACCAAGATCGTGGTCAACATGGGTGTGGGCGACGCCGCCCGCGACTCCAAGCTGATCGAGGGCGCCATCCGCGACCTCACCACGATCACCGGCCAGAAGCCGGCCGTCACCAAGGCCCGGAAGTCCATCGCGCAGTTCAAGCTGCGCGAGGGTCAGCCGATCGGCGCCCACGTCACCCTCCGCGGTGACCGCATGTGGGAGTTCCTGGACCGCCTGCTGTCGCTCGCGCTTCCGCGTATCCGCGACTTCCGGGGTCTTTCGCCGAAGCAGTTCGACGGCCGCGGCAACTACACCTTCGGTCTCACGGAGCAGGTCATGTTCCACGAGATCGACCAGGACAAGATCGACCGTGTCCGGGGTATGGACATCACCGTGGTGACCACGGCGACCAACGACGCTGAGGGCCGCGCGCTCCTTCGTCACCTCGGCTTCCCGTTCAAGGAGGCGTGAGCCGTGGCGAAGAAGGCTCTTATCGCGAAGGCCGCCCGCAAGCCCAAGTTCGGCGTGCGTGGCTACACGCGCTGCCAGCGTTGCGGCCGTCCGCACTCCGTGTACCGCAAGTTCGGCCTCTGCCGCGTGTGCCTTCGTGAGATGGCACACCGCGGTGAGCTGCCGGGCGTGACCAAGAGCTCCTGGTAACAACCCTTCTGGGTTGTGCCGGACTCTCGGTGAGCATCAAGGACGGCGAGATCCCGCCCGTCGCCCGCCACCGCCCCTCCGGGGGCGCCCTGGCGGGCGGCGGAACTCCCTTCCCGCATACCGTAAGGTAGAAGGGTTGGGCGCTCGTCGCCCATGACCGTCTTACTACGCCGTAGGTCCCCGCGCCGCACCCGTCCCCAGTCTGATGGGGGAGAGGGATGGCGCATATAGGAAACCCCGGCGAGAGAGGCCTAAGGCCATCACATGACCATGACTGACCCGATCGCAGACATGCTGACGCGTCTGCGGAACGCGAATTCCGCGTATCACGACGACGTCACGATGCCGTTCAGCAAGATCAAGTCGCACATCGCGGAAATCCTCCAGCAGGAGGGTTACATCACCGGCTGGAAGGTCGAGGACGCCGAGGTCGGCAAGAACCTCGTTCTCGAGCTGAAGTTCGGTCCGAACCGCGAGCGCTCGATCGCCGGCATCAAGCGCATCAGCAAGCCCGGTCTGCGGGTCTACGCAAAGTCCACCAACCTGCCGAAGGTGCTCGGCGGCCTGGGCGTGGCGATCATCTCCACCTCCCACGGGCTCCTCACCGACAAGCAGGCGAACAAGAAGGGCGTGGGTGGGGAAGTCCTCGCCTACGTCTGGTAGTCGGGAAACGGAGGTAAAGCCATGTCGCGAATTGGACGGCTGCCCATCCCGGTTCCCGCCGGCGTGGACGTCACCATCGATGGCCGGACGGTCTCGGTGAAGGGCCCCAAGGGTTCCCTGACCCACACCGTTGCCGCGCCGATCGACATCGTCAAGGGCGAGGACGGCACCCTGCAGGTGACGCGTCCGAACGACGAGCGTCAGAACAAGGCCCTGCACGGCCTGTCCCGCACGCTGGTGGCGAACATGATCACCGGCGTGACCGCGGGCTACGTGAAGAAGCTCGAGATCAGCGGTGTCGGCTACCGCGTCCAGGCGAAGGGCTCCAACCTGGAGTTCGCCCTGGGCTACAGCCACCCGATCCTTGTCGAGGCCCCCGAGGGCATCTCCTTCAAGGTCGAGAACCCGACCAAGTTCTCGGTCGAGGGCATCGACAAGCAGAAGGTCGGCGAGGTCGCCGCGAACATCCGCAAGCTGCGGAAGCCCGACCCGTACAAGGCCAAGGGTGTCAAGTACGAGGGCGAAGTCATCCGCCGCAAGGTCGGAAAGGCTGGTAAGTAAGCCATGGCATACGGTGTGAAGATCGCCAAGGGCGATGCTTACAAGGGCGCCGCCAAGAAGCGCCGCCACATCCGGGTCCGCAAGCGTGTCTCGGGCACCGAGGCGCGTCCGCGCCTGGTCGTGACCCGGTCCAACCGCGGTATCACGGCGCAGGTCATCGACGACCTCAAGGGCCACACGCTGGCCTCGGCGTCGCACCTGGACACCTCGATCCGGGGTGCCGAGGGCGACAAGACCGAGCAGGCGAAGAAGGTCGGCCAGCTGGTCGCCGAGCGCGCCAAGGCGGCCGGTGTCGAGACCGTCGTGTTCGACCGTGGTGGCAACCGGTACGCCGGGCGCATTGCCGCCCTTGCCGACGCCGCCCGCGAAGCCGGGCTCGGTTTCTGAGCCGGTTCCGTAGCTAGCGGAAACAGAGAGAGGTAATCCAATGGCTGGACCCCAGCGCCGCGGTGGCGGTGCCGGTGGCGGCGAGCGGCGGGACCGGAAGGGCCGTGACGGCGGCGCAGCTGCCGCCGAGAAGACCGCGTACGTTGAGCGCGTTGTCGCGATCAACCGCGTCGCCAAGGTTGTGAAGGGTGGTCGTCGCTTCAGCTTCACCGCGCTGGTCGTGGTGGGCGACGGTGACGGCACCGTGGGTGTCGGTTACGGCAAGGCCAAGGAGGTGCCGGCCGCCATCGCCAAGGGTGTTGAGGAGGCCAAGAAGCACTTCTTCAAGGTCCCCCGTATCCAGGGCACCATCCCCCACCCCATCCAGGGCGAGAAGGCCGCGGGCGTCGTCCTGCTCAAGCCTGCTTCCCCCGGTACGGGTGTGATCGCCGGTGGTCCGGTGCGCGCCGTTCTGGAGTGCGCCGGCATCCACGACGTCCTGTCGAAGTCGCTCGGCTCCGACAACGCGATCAACATCGTGCACGCCACGGTGGCCGCTCTCCAGGGCCTGCAGCGCCCCGAGGAGATCGCCGCCCGTCGTGGCCTGCCCCTCGAGGACGTGGCTCCCGCGGCTCTGCTCCGGGCGCGTGCTGGGGTGGGTGCGTAATGGCTCGCCTCAAGGTCACGCAGGTCAAGTCGTACATCGGCAGCAAGCAGAACCACCGTGACACCCTGCGTTCGCTCGGCCTGAAGCGGCTGAACGACGTTGTGGTCAAGGAGGACCGCCCGGAGATCCGCGGCATGGTCCACACTGTCCGCCACCTCGTCACGGTCGAGGAGGTCGACTGACATGGGAACCGACAACACGTCGAACCCGCTGAAGGTCCACAACCTCCGTCCGGCCCCCGGTGCCAAGACCGCCAAGACCCGTGTGGGTCGTGGTGAGGCGTCCAAGGGCAAGACGGCCGGTCGTGGTACGAAGGGCACCAAGGCCCGCTACCAGGTTCCGGAGCGCTTCGAGGGCGGGCAGATGCCCCTCCACATGCGCCTCCCGAAGCTGAAGGGCTTCAAGAACCCCTTCCGCACCGAGTTCCAGGTCGTGAACCTGGACAAGCTGGCCGCGCTCTACCCCGAGGGTGGCGAGGTCACGGTGGCCGATCTGGTCGCCAAGGGCGCGGTGCGCAAGAACCAGCTCGTCAAGGTGCTCGGCACCGGCGAGATCTCCGTGGCGCTGCAGGTGGCCGTTGACGCGGTCTCCGGCTCCGCCAAGGAGAAGATCACCGCTGCGGGCGGCTCGGTCACCGAGCTCGTCTGAGACTGATGGCACACCCGACCGGGGATGTTCCGCACATTGTGCGGAGCATCCCCGGTTGTTCATTCCAAGCGGTGGTCGTGCGCCGGTAAGGTGGCAGACGCTGCTAGTCTCGTGAAGCCTGTGTGCTGACGCGGGTCTGGGATCACACTCGTATTCGTTGCTGTTCAACCGTTACCTCCCGCCCAAGAAGCGGGGGGCGCAGGAGGCACCGTGCTCACCGCGTTCGCCCGGGCGTTCAGGACGCCCGACCTGCGCAAGAAGCTGCTGTTCACGCTGGGCATCATGGTGCTGTTCCGGCTGGGTGCGCACATCCCGATCCCGGGGATCGACTACCAGGTCGTGAACCAGTGCATCAAGGAGGTGCAGGGTAGCCAGGGTCTCTTCGGCCTGGTGAACCTCTTCAGCGGCGGCGCGCTCCTTCAGCTGACCATCTTCGCGCTCGGGATCATGCCGTACATCACGGCGAGCATCATCCTGCAGCTGCTGACCGTGGTCATTCCCCGGCTCGAGGCCCTCAAGAAGGAGGGTCAGGCCGGCCAGACGAAGATCACGCAGTACACCCGTTACCTGACGGTGGCCCTCGCGGTCCTGCAGGGCACGGGCCTGGTGGCGACCGCCCGCTCCGGCAGCCTGTTCCAGGGGTGCACCGAGCGCTTCAGCATCGTCCCGAACCAGTCGATCTTCACGACCGTCACGATGGTCATCACGATGACCGCGGGCACCGCCTTCATCATGTGGCTGGGCGAGCTGATCACCGACCGCGGCATCGGCAACGGCATGTCGATCCTGATGTTCCTGTCCATCGCGGCCGGCTTCCCCGGCGCCCTCTGGGCGATCAAGAAGTCCGGCAAGATCGCGGACGGCTGGGTCGAGTTCGGTGCGGTCATCCTGGTCGGCCTGGCGATGGTGGCCCTGGTGGTCTTCGTGGAGCAGGCGCAGCGCCGGATCCCCGTGCAGTACGCCAAGCGCATGATCGGCCGCCGTTCCTACGGCGGTACGTCCACCTACATCCCGCTGAAGGTGAACCAGGCGGGTGTGATTCCCGTCATCTTCGCGTCATCGCTCCTGTACATCCCGTCACTGGTCGTCCAGTTCAGTGGATCCACCTCAACGTGGGCAAACTGGGTCAGGGACAACCTGGTCAAGGGCGATCACCCGATCTACATCACGACGTACTTCCTGCTGATCGTCTTCTTCGCCTTCTTCTACGTGGCCATCTCGTTCAACCCCGAGGAAGTCGCGGACAACATGAAGAAGTATGGTGGGTTCATCCCGGGCATCCGGGCTGGTCGACCCACCGCGGAGTACCTCAGCTACGTGCTCAACCGCATCACGTGGCCGGGCGCGATGTACCTGGGTCTGATCGCCCTGGTGCCCACCGTGGCGCTGGTGCTGTTCAACGCGAACCAGAACTTCCCGTTCGGCGGGACGAGCATCCTGATCATCGTGGGTGTCGGCCTGGAAACCGTGAAGCAGATCGAGAGCCAGCTTCAGCAGCGTAACTACGAAGGGTTCCTCCGCTGATGCGCATTGTCCTCGTCGGGCCCCCCGGGGCCGGCAAGGGTACGCAGGCCGCGTACCTTGCCAGGAACCTGTCGATCCCGCACATCTCCACGGGCGACCTCTTCCGGGCGAACATCAGCCAGGGCACGGAACTGGGCCGCAAGGCCCAGGAGTACATGGACGCCGGCCGGCTGGTTCCCGACGAGATCACCATCGGCATGGCCCAGGACCGCATGCTCCAGCCGGACGCCGCGAACGGCTTCCTGCTGGACGGCTTCCCGCGGAACGTCGGCCAGGCCCAGGCGCTCGACACGATCCTCAGCGAGAACGGGATAGCGCTGGACGCGGTCCTGGACCTGGAGGTCCCGGAGGAAGAGGTCGTCAAGCGGATCGCCGGTCGCCGGCTGTGCCGCAAGGACGGCAGCCACGTCTTCCACGTGGTCTACAACCCTCCGGCCGTCGAGGGCGTCTGCGACGAGTGCGGTGGGGAGCTCTACCAGCGCTCGGACGACACCGAGGAGAAGGTCAGGGTCCGGCTCGAGGAGTACCACAGCAAGACCGAGCCGATCATCGACTACTACAAGCAGCAGGGCCTGGTCCGCACGATCTCGGCTCTGGGCAAGGTCTCCGAGGTCACCCAGCGGGCGATGGAAGCCCTGGGCGTCAAGAAGGCCACGGGCGACAGCGCCGCCTGAACCTGTCAGAGTGCGTTGCGGCCGCGGTGTCCGGGAGGACGCCGCGGCCGTACCGTTGAGCTATCCGCTGCACTGAGGAAGGCGAGAGCCGATGGTGGAGATCAAGACCCCCGAGCAGATCGCGAAGATGCGCGCCGCGGGGCTGGTCGTCGCGGCGGCGCTCAAGGCGTGCCGCGACGCGGTCGCGCCGGGGGTGAGCACCGGCGATCTGGACGAGATCGCGGCCAAGGTGATCGCCGACCACGGCGCCACCTCCAACTTCAAGGCCGACCACGGCGGTCTGTACTTCCCCGGTGTGATCTGCGCGTCGGTGAACGACGAGGTCGTGCACGGGATCCCCGGCGGGCGGGTGCTGGAGGAGGGCGACCTGATCTCCATCGACTGCGGCGCGATCGTCGACGGCTGGCACGGCGACGCGGCGATCACCGTCCCGGTCGGCGCGGTGGCACCGGAGCTGCTGCAGCTCAGCGCGACCACCGAGGGCTCGATGTGGTCCGGCATCGCCCAGGTGAAGAAGAACAACCGGCTCCAGGACATCAGCCGCGGAGTGGAGTCCTACATCCGCCGGCAGCCGCTGCCCTCCAAGGGCAAGTACGGGATCGTCGAGGGGTACGGCGGCCACGGCATCGGCTCGGCGATGCACATGGAGCCGCACGTGCTGAACTACGTCGAGCGCGGCCGGGGCCGCGGGCCCAAGCTGGTGCCGGGCATGTGCCTCGCCATCGAGCCGATGGTCAGCCTGGGCACCCCGCACACCCGGGTGCTGCAGGACCAGTGGACCGTGGTCACCACCGACGGCACCTGGGCCTCGCACTGGGAGCACTCGGTCGCGCTGACCGAGCAGGGCCCGCTGGTGCTGACCGCCGAGGACGGCGGCAAGGCCAAGCTGGCGGAGCACGGGGTCACGGCGGCGCCCGACCCGCTTGCTTAATGATCTTCGTTCGGGGGCATACACCCCGGATTCGTCTTTCACGGATGCCTGGCGTAGACTGACACGTCGGCTCACGTATGTCTTCAGGCATGCCAAAAGCCGACCAAGGTAGCCGATCCCGAAAGCAGGACATGGCCAAGAAGCAAGGCGCCATTGAGATCGAGGGCACCGTGATCGAGTCTCTGCCGAACGCTATGTTCAAGGTGGAGCTGCAGAACGGTCACAAGGTCCTCGCGCACATCAGCGGCAAGATGCGTATGCACTACATCCGCATCCTCCCCGATGACCGAGTCGTTGTGGAGCTGTCTCCCTACGACCTCACGCGCGGACGGATCGTCTACCGCTACAAGTAGATCTCACGACCCGGAGAACCTGACATCCCATGAAGGTCAAGCCGAGCGTCAAGAAGATCTGCGACAAGTGCAAGGTGATCCGCCGTCACGGCCGGGTCATGGTCATCTGCGACAACCTGCGCCACAAGCAGCGCCAGGGCTGACGCACACCGACCTGCACCTCGCAGTTCTTCGCGCGACGCAAGCAATGTGTACATACGCAGCATCCGTTGAGCCGATCAAGGCTGACGACACCTCCGGCCGGGGGCCGGGGACCTGATCCGTACCTCGTACGGCGGTCAGGAGTGGTGCTGCGGAAGACCCCCGAACACCAACAGGAGCCATTGAATGGCACGCGTTTCAGGTGTTGACATCCCGCGCGAAAAGCGCGTGGAGGTTGCCCTCACCTACGTCTTCGGCATCGGCCGCACCCTGGCCCAGGAGACCCTCGCCGCCACGGGCGTGAACCCGAACACCCGCGTTCGCGACCTGGACGAAGAGGACCTGGTCAAGATCCGCGAGTACGTGGACGCCAACATCAAGACCGAGGGTGACCTCCGTCGCGAGATCCAGGCGGACATCCGCCGCAAGGTCGAGATCGGCTGCTACCAGGGCCTGCGCCACCGCCGCGGCCTGCCGGTCCACGGCCAGCGCACCCACACCAACGCCCGCACCCGCAAGGGCCCGCGTCGCGCCATCGCCGGTAAGAAGAAGCCGGGCAAGAAGTAGTCCTCAGCGGACGCTCGTCAGCGGTCTTCGCTGTAGGACCGACCACCTCCCGTAGGAGTTAGTAGATGCCCCCCAAGGGTCGTCAGGGCGCTGCCAAGAAGGTGCGCCGCAAGGAAAAGAAGAACGTCGCTCACGGCCACGCGCACATCAAGAGCACGTTCAACAACACCATCGTCTCGATCACGGACCCGTCCGGCAACGTGATCTCCTGGGCCTCCGCCGGCCACGTCGGCTTCAAGGGCTCGCGCAAGTCGACCCCGTTCGCCGCGCAGATGGCCGCCGAGTCGGCCGCGCGTCGCGCGCAGGAGCACGGCATGCGCAAGGTCGATGTGTTCGTCAAGGGTCCCGGCTCCGGCCGTGAGACCGCGATCCGCTCGCTCCAGGCCACCGGCCTGGAGGTGGGCTCGATCCAGGACGTCACCCCGACTCCGCACAACGGATGCCGCCCGCCGAAGCGCCGGCGCGTCTGACCAGTGATGTGCCGGCGCCTCGCGCCGGCGCAGCGCCACGGGTTCCGGGCGGTGCGGCGCTTCGGGCGCCGCACCGCCCGTACCCTTGCAGTATCGATATCGGGCTGACGCCCGGCGGCTCGGCATCAAATAGCGGGTGCCGATGACTGGAAGGCTTTATCCATGCTGATCGCTCAGCGCCCCTCGTTGACCGAAGAGGTCGTCGACGAATTCCGCTCCCGGTTCGTGATCGAGCCGCTGGAGCCGGGCTTCGGCTACACCCTCGGCAACTCGCTCCGCCGCACGCTCCTCTCCTCGATCCCGGGTGCCGCCGTCACCTCGATCCGGATCGACGGTGTCCTGCACGAGTTCACCACCGTGCCGGGCGTCAAGGAGGACGTCACCGACCTCATCCTCAACATCAAGCAGCTGGTCGTCTCCTCGGAGCACGACGAGCCGGTCGTGATGTACCTGCGCAAGCAGGGCCCGGGTGTGGTCACCGCCGCCGACATCGCGCCCCCGGCCGGTGTCGAGGTGCACAACCCCGACCTCGTCCTCGCCACGCTGAACGGCAAGGGCAAGCTGGAGATGGAGCTGACCGTCGAGCGCGGTCGCGGCTACGTCTCCGCCGTCCAGAACAAGCAGCAGGGCCAGGAGATCGGCCGTATCCCGGTCGACTCCATCTACAGCCCGGTGCTCAAGGTCAGCTACAAGGTCGAGGCGACCCGTGTCGAGCAGCGCACCGACTTCGACAAGCTGATCGTCGATGTCGAGACCAAGCCCGCCATGCGTCCCCGTGACGCCGTGGCGTCGGCCGGCAAGACCCTCGTCGAGCTGTTCGGTCTCGCCCGCGAGCTGAACGTCGACGCCGAGGGCATCGACATGGGCCCGTCCCCGACGGACGCCGCCCTGGCGGCGGACCTCGCGCTCCCGATCGAGGAGCTCGAGCTCACCGTCCGTTCGTACAACTGCCTCAAGCGCGAGGGCATCCACTCCGTGGGTGAGCTCGTGGCGCGCTCCGAGGCGGACCTGCTCGACATCCGCAACTTCGGTGCGAAGTCGATCGACGAGGTCAAGGCGAAGCTGGCCGGCATGGGCCTGGCCCTCAAGGACAGCCCGCCCGGATTCGACCCGACCGCCGCCGCCGACGCCTTCGGCGCGGACGACGACGTCGACGCCGGCTTCGTCGAGACCGAGCAGTACTGATCTGACTGCCCCCGGGCGCCCGCCCGGGGGGCCCTGACACCGGTACCTGACACGGCCGGTGCAGAGATTGAGGAGAAACACCATGCCGAAGCCCGCCAAGGGTGCCCGTCTGGGCGGCAGCGCCGCGCACGAGCGTCTGCTTCTCGCGAACCTCGCGAAGTCGCTGTTCGAGCACGGTCGCATCACCACCACCGAGGCCAAGGCGCGCCGTCTGCGTCCGGTCGCGGAGCGCCTGATCACCAAGGCGAAGAAGGGCGACATCCACAACCGTCGCCTGGTGCTGCAGACGATCACGGACAAGAGCATCGTCCACACGCTCTTCACCGAGATCGCCCCGCGGTACGAGAACCGCCCGGGTGGCTACACCCGCATCACCAAGATCGGTAACCGTCGCGGCGACAACGCGCCGATGGCGGTCATCGAGCTGGTGGAGGCGCTGACCGTGGCCCAGCAGGCCACGGGCGAGGCGGAGGCCGCGACCAAGCGCGCGGTCAAGGAGGCCGAGACCAAGACCGAGGCTCCCGCCGAGGTCGAGGACAAGGCCGAGGCCGCCGAGGCTCCGGCCGAGGAGTCCAAGGACGCGTAAGGCGTACTCGGACGGGCCCGCACCCAGATTCCTGGGGGCGGGCCCGTTCCGTTTGAGTGACTGGTGGAGTGACTGGTGAGTGACGAGGTGGCTCCCGGCTTTGTCCGGGTGCGGCTGGACCTGGCGTACGACGGGGCCGAGTTCTCCGGCTGGGCGAAGCAGCGCAGCCGGCGGACCGTGCAGGGTGAGCTGGAGTCGGCCCTCCAGACCGTGCTGCGGCTGCCCGACCCGGTCGAGCTGACCGTGGCCGGGCGCACGGACGCGGGCGTGCACGCGCGCGGACAGGTCGCGCACGTGGACCTGCCGCAGGACGTGTGGGCCCGGGAGGGCGACAAGCTGCTGCGCCGGCTGGCCGGGCGGCTGCCCTGGGACGTGCGCGTGTGGCGCGTCGGGCAGGCCCCGGCGGGCTTCAACGCGCGCTTCTCGGCGATCTGGCGGCGCTACGCCTACCGGGTCGGCGACCACCAGGGCGGGGTCGACCCGCTGCTGCGCGGCCATGTGCTGTGGCACGACCGGCCGGTCGACGTCGACCTCATGAACGCGGCGGCGGAGCGGCTGCTCGGGGAGCACGACTTCGCCGCGTACTGCAAGAAGCGCGAGGGCGCGACGACCATCCGCACCCTGCTGGAGCTGCACTGGGAGCGTGATCCGTCCGGGGTGGCCGTCGCGACGGTCCGCGCGGACGCGTTCTGCCACAACATGGTGCGCGCCCTGGTCGGGGCGATGCTGCTGGTCGGCGACGGGCACCGCCCGGAGGGCTTCCCCGGCGAGGTGCTGGCCGGGCGGGTGCGGCACTCGGCGGTCAACGTGGTGCGGCCGCACGGCCTGACCCTCGAAGAGGTCGGCTACCCCGCGGACGACCTCCTCGCCGCCCGCAACCGCGAGGCCCGCAACCTCCGCACCCTCCCCTGCGCCCCACCCACCACCCCCTGACCGTCCCGCCACGGCGTGCCCGCGGTGGGGGCAGAAGGGGCGCGGGGAACTGCGCGGCCCGCCACGGCGCACCGCAGGCGCACGTCCCCCGGTTCCCGCGGGGCGCCTAGCGGCGGCGCAGGGCCAGCGCGACCTGCGCGAGGACGTAGGCCGCGCCCAGGGACGTCACCACGAGCGGGACCGCGCGCAGGTGGCCGTGGAACGCGCTGTACCAGGTGAAGGCGGCACCGGGCAGCAGGAAGAACAGGTACAGGACGCGCAGCAGCCACCAGCGGTACGGCAGCCGGACGGCGGTACCCGGGGCGGGGAACGACAGGGCGCTCTCGTCCGTGGTGAGCGAGTCCTTCACGCCGGTCAGGAAGCCCCGCTGGGCCAGTATGCGCGCGCCGGGCAGCCCGTCGAGGACGCCAGGGTGGTCCCCGAAGCCCTCCGGGAGGGCCGGCAGGCCCAGGGCCGCGGCGGTGTCCGCGAGCCGCCGTGCGGGGGCGTCAGTGCCGCGCAGCAGGGACGTCAGGGGCCGTGCGTCGGGTATGCCGAAGGCGGCCGCGAGCGCGGCGGCCGTGGAGCCGGCCCTGTCGAGGGAGGGGACCGGCGCGCCGGGCGCCCATTCGTGGGCGGCCAGCCTCCTGCCGCGGGAGGAGAGCGTGATCCCGTACCGGTCGCCGGACCGCTGCAGCACGACCGCCGGCCACTTCTCGCCCGCCGTGAACAGGTCGACCACGCCCGCGAGGCTTCCCTCACCGGTCAGTTCGACGTAGGTGAAGCCGCCCCCGGCGGGCGCCAGCCGCAGCGCCGTGCGGCACAGCAGCGCGGCCTGGGCGACCGCGGGCAACGGCGCCGCGGCGACCGCGAGGGCGCGCGGGGCCCACTCCGGAGGGCTGGCCGGGACCGGCGGGCGCGGCGGGGCGTGGAAGAACCGCGTGCGGGTGGCCACCTGCATGCGGACGCCGGTGCGGAAGTCCAGGAACTCCTGGCGCGGATCGGCGCCCAGGTACACCCAGGGGAGGCTGGTGGCGTGCACGCCGATGTCCCGGAAGACGGCCAGCGCCTCCTCCCAGCGGCTCGTCCGGAGCAGCATGAGGGCCAGGTGGTTGCGGAAGTCCGCCGCCTCGGGGTCACCGGGCTCGTACCAGGTGGACAGCTCCATGGCGCGGTCGACGGCGGCGGTGAGCCGGGCCGGGTCGATGACGTCCTCGCCGTCCTCGCCGTCGGCGGGGGCACCGCCGGCGACGATGTCGTACTCCACGGCGGCCAGCAGCGGCAGGGCGTTGATCTTCGAGCCGGGCAGCGCCTCGTCTGCGGCGTGCTCGGCGAAGTCGAACATCTCCTCGTGGGAGCCGTACCACTTCGCGCACAGGTACTGCAGCGCGGTGGCGTGGCAGCCGTAGTGGTGCGGCGAGCGCTCGACGGCCTCGGCCCAGTAGGCGTCGAAGATCTCGCGGGAGGCCTGGATGCCGCGTGCGTGGGTGAGCGCGATCCGCCACGGCACGGGATCCGACGGGTTGAGCTCGGCGGCGCTGCCGATCACCGGGACGGCGTCCTTGAGCAGGGCGAAAAAGGCCTTGAACTGCTCGGGCTCGACGTCCTTGGCGCGGGCGCCGCTGCGTATCTCCCAGGCCTGGAGGAGGGACAGGTCGGCCTTGACCAGCGTCGCGTCCGGGTCGTCGGGGGAAGCGGCCAGCCACGCGTCCAGCCAGCCGGGGTTGTGCAGTGCGAACTGCGCCATCTCGGCCACGTACACGTCCCGCCGTTCCCATTCGCAGCCCAGCCGGGTGGCCGACAGCAGGTCCCGGGCCGGGCCGGGGTCGCCGGTGCCCGCCACGGCCAGCGCGGCGCGCAGCGGAGCGCCGGGCACGTCGAGCACGACGGCCTCGTCCGGCGGCAGCCCGGCGCCGACGGCGGTGCCGTGGCGGAGCATGCGGGGGAGGGTCAGCAGCGTACGCAGGGAGGGCATGCCGTTCCGGTCCGGGTCGCGGGGGGAGGGGCGGGTCAGTGGCCCGGGGAGGCCACGGCGGGGACCGTCGCGGCGGCGGCCTGGTCCCTGCCGCGCTGGACGATCCGGTTGAAGGCGTAGTCGGAGCCGTCCGTGCCCGCCTGCCTGGCAACGGTGTCGGAGGCGGTGACGCGTCCGTTGTTCCTGAGTCCGGCGATGGTGAAGTACGCGTAGCGGCCCTTGGCATTGGTCGTCGTCCGGCACGAGGTGGCGTGGCAGAAGGCGCCCGCACCGCCGCCGGACAGCGGCCTGACATACCCCTTGGCCTGCGACTTCGCCCTGCCGGCCGCGGACGGGTCGTCGAAGACGGCCACCCCGACGGTGACCGCGACCTCGCCGCCGACGTAGGTGACGCGCAGGACCTTGCCGCAGCCGTTCTTCCGCAGCACGGCGGCGAGGTCGGCGGAGGCCGCGGAGGAGCACTTCCCCTTGGCGGCGGTGGCCCTGGTGTAGGTGCGGCCGCTCCACACGAGCCTCTTGCCGGGGAACAGACCCGCCACCGACAGCGGGGCGGTGTCCTTCTCCCGGTCGGAGATGAAGACCAGCGGATCGAGCCGGGCCTGCACGGAGAGCCCGGAGAACGAGGGCTCCCGCGGCGGCGCCACCTCGGAGGGGGCCGACGGGGCGGCCGCCGTGGGGGAGACCGACGGCCGGCCGGAGCCGGCCACGGCGGTGGCGACGACCCCCGCGACGGCGGCGACGGCGAGGACACCGCCGCCTGTGAGCCGGCGCCTGCGGCGCCGGGCACGGGCCTCGTTCGCGTCCGCCAGCGCCGCCCAGTCGGGCTCGACGGCGGCCGGCCGGCCGAGCCGCTGGTGCTCCCGCTGCGACGGGCCGCGGGTGCCGTGGCCGGGCAACGGCGGCGCCCACTCGGCGCGGGGCGTGCGTGCGGGCCGCTGCGGCTGGTGGCCCGGGTCGCCGACGATGGTGCCGCGCAGTACCTGGCGCGCCTGTCCGGGCGTCCCCGGCGTGCGGGGAGTGTCGTGCGGCCCCGGTGGTGCGGTCCATCCCTGGTTCGGGTTGTACGGCTGCTGCGGCCCTTCAGTCATGGCGCGGATTCTATAGAGGAGAAAACCCGTTTGGCGGCGGGCGGCCGCGCAACGAGAATCCAGGACATGGGACATGTCGACGTTGCACATCTGGAGTACTACCTGCCGGACGGACGGGTGCTGCTCGGCGATGTCTCGTTCCGGGTGGGCGAAGGCGCCGCGGTGGCCCTCGTGGGCGCGAACGGCGCGGGCAAGACGACGCTGCTGCGGCTGATCTCCGGGGACCTGAAGCCGCACGGCGGCACGGTCACCGTCGGCGGCGGACTCGGCGTGATGCCGCAGTTCGTCGGCTCGGTACGGGACGACCGCACGGTGCGCGACCTGCTGGTGTCGGTGTCCCCGCCCCGCATCCGCGAGGCGGCCGCGGCGGTCGACGCCGCCGAGCTGGAGATCATGGCGCAGGACGACGAGGCCGCGCAGCTGGCGTACGCGCAGGCGCTGAGCGACTGGGCGGAGGCGCGCGGCTACGAGGCCGAGACGGTCTGGGACATGTGCACCATGGCAGCGCTCGGCGTCCCGTACGAGCGCGCGCAGTGGCGCGAGGTGCGGACGCTCTCGGGCGGCGAGCAGAAACGCCTGGTCCTGGAGGCGCTGCTGCGCGGCACCGACGAGGTGCTGCTGCTCGACGAGCCGGACAACTACCTGGACGTGCCGGGCAAGCGCTGGCTGGAGGAGCAGCTGCGGCAGACCCGCAAGACCGTGCTCTTCGTCTCCCACGACCGCGAGCTGCTGGCCCGTTCCGCCGAGAAGATCGTCTCCGTCGAGCCGGGCCCCGCGGGGTCGGACGTGTGGGTGCACGGCAGCGGCTTCGCCACCTACCACGCGGCCCGCCGCGAACGCTTCGCCCGCTTCGAGGAACTGCGGCGGCGCTGGGACGAGGAGCACGCCAAGCTGAAGAAGCTGGTGCTGACCCTGCGTCAGCAGGCGGCGATCAGTCCCGACATGGCCTCCCGCTACCGGGCCGCGCAGACCCGGCTGAAGAGGTTCGAGGACGCGGGGCCGCCGCAGGAGCCGCCGCGCGAGCAGGACATCCGCATGCGGCTGTCCGGCGGGCGCACGGGAGTGCGCGCCGTCACCTGCGAGCGGCTGGAGCTGACCGGGCTGATGAAGCCCTTCGACCTGGAGGTCTTCTACGGCGAGCGGGTCGCGGTGCTGGGCTCCAACGGCTCCGGGAAGTCGCACTTCCTGCGGCTGCTGGCGGGGGACGCCGGGGTCCGGCACACCGGGCAGTGGAAGCTCGGCGCCCGGGTCGTGCCGGGGCACTTCGCGCAGACCCACGCGCACCCGGAGCTGCTCGGGCGCACCCTCGTCGACATCCTGTGGACCGAGCACGCCCGTGACCGGGGCAAGGCGATGTCCGCCCTGCGCCGGTACGAGCTCGACCGCCAGGGCGACCAGCGCTTCGACCAGCTGTCGGGCGGGCAGCAGGCGCGCTTCCAGATCCTGCTGCTGGAGCTCTCGGGGACCACGGCGCTCCTGCTGGACGAGCCGACGGACAACCTGGACCTGGAGTCGGCGGAGGCCCTTCAGGAGGGCCTGGAGGCCTTCGACGGGACCGTGCTCGCGGTGACGCACGACCGCTGGTTCGCCCGCAGCTTCGACCGCTTCCTGGTCTTCGGCGCGGACGGGGTCGTCCGGGAGGTGCCGGAGCCGGTGTGGGACGAGACACGCGTGGTGCGGGAGCGGTAGCCGGTCACCTGCCGCCGCCACCCGCCACCCGCCACCCGCCACCCGCCACCCGCCACCCGCGACCGGACAGGCGGTCCGGTGGCGGGTGGCTGGCCGGCTGTGGGCTGTGCGGAGGGGCCCGCACACGGCGTCGGCGACGCGTTTTGACCCGAACAGGGCACCGCGGGTATTCTGCAGGTTCGTTATGCGTATTGGCTTGCTCGTTCTCACGTGAGAGGCCGCTACGCCGGTCCACCGGGCCGATGACCAGCGTTCGTCCAGCGGTTGCGTCGCCGCAGGACGACAGGGCTGTCGTGATCGTCCGGGTGGCCTTGTCAGTACCCACTCACTGAAGAAGCGAAGGCTACGACCGTGCGTACGTTCAGCCCCAAGCCCGGCGATGTCCAGCGCCAGTGGCACGTCATCGACGCGCAGGACGTCGTCCTGGGCCGACTGGCGGCCCACACCGCGTCCCTCCTCCGGGGCAAGCACAAGCCGGTGTACGCGCCTCACGTTGACACTGGTGACTTCGTCATCATCATCAACGCCGACAAGGTGCACCTGTCCGGCAACAAGAAGCAGCAGAAGCTGGCCTACCGCCACTCCGGTTTCCCCGGCGGTCTCCGCTCCGTTCGTTACGACGAGCTGCTCGACAAGAACCCGGAGAAGGCCATCGAGAAGGCCGTCAAGGGAATGCTGCCCAAGAACACCCTGGGCCGTCAGATGCTCTCGAAGCTGAAGGTCTACGCGGGTGCCGAGCACCCGCACGGCGCTCAGCAGCCGGTTCCGTTCGAGATCAGCCAGGTCGCGCAGGGCTAGTCCCGGCCACCGTCAACACAGAAAGCATCTGAGGAGAATCGTGGCCGAGACCACCGCTGAGACCCCTCTCGTCGAGGACGGCGAGATCGTGGAGACCATCGAGATCCCGGAGGAGTACACCTCCGAGTCCCTCGCATCCCGCTTCGGCGAGCCCCAGCCGGCCGCCGGCACGGGCCGCCGCAAGGAGTCCGTCGCCCGCGTCCGGATCATCCCGGGCACCGGCAAGTGGACCATCAACGGTCGCACCCTTGAGGAGTACTTCCCCAACAAGGTGCACCAGCAGGAAGTCAACGAGCCGTTCAAGATCCTTGAGCTCGACGGCCGTTACGACGTCGTCGCCCGCATCAACGGCGGCGGCATCTCCGGTCAGGCCGGTGCGCTGCGCCTGGGCGTCGCCCGTGCGCTGAACGAGGCGGACGTGGACAACAACCGCGGCCCGCTCAAGAAGGCCGGCTTCCTGACCCGTGACGCTCGCGAGATCGAGCGCAAGAAGGCCGGTCTGAAGAAGGCCCGCAAGGCGCCTCAGTACAGCAAGCGCTAATCACCGCGCGCGTGCTGCTGCGCTGCACTGCATGTACGCCCCGGAGGCACTTTGTGCGTCTCCGGGGCGTACGCGTTTCGGGGAAAGCGGCGTATAACCGGATGAACGCCCGCTGACACGGGGCGACGCACGGCAACATCTCGGAGGAAATACTGTGGGACGACTCTTCGGTACGGACGGTGTGCGCGGTGTCGCGAACGCCGATCTGACGGCCGAGCTGGCGCTCGGGCTGTCGGTCGCGGCGGCGCACGTGCTGGCCGAGGCGGGCACGTTCGAGGGCCACAAGCCGGTGGCCGTGGTGGGGCGTGATCCGCGAGCATCCGGAGAGTTCCTGGAGGCGGCCGTGGTGGCCGGCCTCGCCAGTGCCGGCGTGGACGTCCTGCGGGTGGGCGTGCTGCCGACCCCGGCTGTGGCGTATCTCACCGGGGCGCTCGGCGCGGACCTCGGCGTGATGCTCTCCGCGAGCCACAACCCGATGCCCGACAACGGCGTGAAGTTCTTCGCCCGGGGCGGCCACAAGCTCGCCGACGAGCTGGAGGACCGCATCGAGTCCGTCTACGCGGAGCACCGCACCGGAGCACCCTGGGACCGCCCGACGGGCTCCGGCGTCGGCCGGGTCCGGGACTACGACGAGGGCTTCGACCAGTATGTCGCCCACCTGATCGGCGTCCTGCCCAACCGCCTGGACGGACTGACGATCGTCCTGGACGAGGCGCACGGCGCGGCGGCCCGCGTCTCGCCCGAGGCCTTCGCCCGGGCCGGCGCCGAGGTGATCACGATCGGCACCCAGCCGGACGGCCTCAACATCAACGACGGCTGCGGCTCCACCCACCTGGACCTGCTCAAGGCCGCCGTCATCGAGCACCACGCGGACCTCGGCATCGCCCACGACGGCGACGCGGACCGCTGCCTGGCCGTCGACCACCTCGGCAACGAGGTCGACGGCGACCAGATCCTCGCCGTCCTGGCGCTCGCCCTGCGCGAGGCGGACCGGCTGCGCAAGAACACCGTCGTCGGCACCGTCATGTCCAACCTGGGCTTCAAGCTCGCCATGGAGCGCGAGGGGATCGACCTGATCCAGACCGCCGTCGGCGACCGCTATGTGCTGGAGTCCATGAAGGAGCACGGCTACGCGCTCGGCGGCGAGCAGTCGGGCCACGTGATCATCCTGGACCACGCCACCACCGGGGACGGCACCCTGACCGGCCTGATGCTGGCCGCCCGGGTCAGCGCGACCGGCCGCCCGCTGGCCGACCTGGCGCAGGTCATGGAGCGGCTGCCGCAGGTGCTGATCAACGTCCGCGACGTGGACAAGCACCGGGTGGACTCCTCGCCCGAGCTCACCGCCGCCGTCGCCGAGGCCGAGGCCGAACTGGGCACCACCGGCCGCGTCCTGCTGCGCTCCTCGGGCACCGAGCCGCTGGTGCGCGTCATGGTCGAGGCCGCCGACATCGACCACGCCCGCTCGGTGGCCGGCCGGCTCGCCGACGTCGTGAAGTCCGCGCTCGGCTAGGCCGCGAACGCCCCCGGTCCCGTACGCCGCCTGCGCTGCACCGCCCAGAAGCCCTTCTGGGCGAGCAGCGTCAGGACGCCCGCGACGACGATGCCGGCCAGGTTCACACCCAGCTGGGCCGAGGAGCCCCACAGCTCGCGGTAGTCGCCGTAGCTCAGCGCGAGGGCGGCGTTGGCGGCGGCCGGGACGGTCGTGACCGAGATCGCCACCCCGACCAGGGCCCCGGACTTGGCCGAGGTCAGGGAGAGGATGCCGGCGACCCCGGCGAGCAGCGCCACCACGAGGGAGCTCAGGTCGGGCTGCCAGATGAACTCGGTGGACGGGTGGGGCGCGGTGAAGTCCGCCTCACTGAAGACGCCGAGCAGGTCCATCACATAGTTGAAGCCACCGGTGAGCGCCATCGCCAGCGGGAAGCCGACCAGCAGCGCGATCAGCGAGCGCCGGGCCAGCGCGAGCCGTCCCCGCACCAGCCCTGTGCACACCCCCGCCAGCGGCCCGAACTCCGGCCCGACGACCATCGCGCCCACGATGAGGATCGCGCTGTCCAGCATCACGCCGCAGGCGGCCAGCATCGTGGCGACCGACAGGAACGCCAGGTAGGTGACGGTGAGTGTGGACTCCTCGTGCGTCGCCTCGGTCAGCGACTCCCACAGCACGGCGTCCGCGCCCTCGCCCGGCGCCTCCTGCTCGGCCTTGTCGGCCCGCCGGGACAGCGTGAGGTCGATGTGCTCGACCGTGATCGCCCCGGTGTCGGCGATGCCGAGGCCGCGCAGGCCGTGCAGCAGTTCGTCGGCGGACTCGCGGGCCACGTCGCACATCACGACGTCGCCCCGCGGGTTGCGCGCGGCGCCGGGCAGCACGGCGACGTGGGCGGTGCCCACGGTCCGTTCCACCAGCGAGATCACCCGGTCGGTGTCGGCTTCCGGAACGATCATCCGAAGATGCAGCATGCGCGCAGGCTACCGGCCGCCGTGCGCTCCTAGAGCTTGCGCAGGGAGAGCTTCTGCACCTTGTGGTCGGCGCCCTTGCGCAGCACGAGCGTGGCCCGGCCGCGGGTCGGCAGGACGTTCTGGACCAGGTTCGGCTGGTTGATGGCGCGCCAGGTGTGCCGGCCGTACTCCATGGCCTCCTCCTCGGAGACCTCGGTGTAGCGGTGGAAGTACGACCGCGGATTCTGGAAGGCGGTCTCGCGCAGCTTGCGGAAGCGCGCCAGGTACCACTGCTCGATGTCCTCGGTGCGCGCGTCGACGTACACGCTGAAGTCGAAGTAGTCGGCGAGCGCCACGCGGGTGCGGCCGTCCTTGCCCGGCAGGGCCGGCTGCAGGACGTTGAGCCCCTCGACGATCAGGACGTCGGGACGCCGGACGACCAGTTCCTCGCCGGGCACGATGTCGTAGATCAGGTGGGAGTAGACCGGCGCCCGCACCTCGTCCTTGCCGGCCTTCACGTCGGCGACGAAGCGCGTGAGCGCCCGGCGGTCGTACGACTCGGGGAAGCCCTTGCGGGACATCAGCCCGCGGCGCTGCAGCTCGGCCTTGGGGAGCAGGAAGCCGTCGGTGGTGACGAGTTCCACGCGCGGGTGCTCCGGCCAGCGGGCCAGCAGCGCCTGGAGGATGCGGGCGGTGGTGGACTTGCCGACCGCCACGCTGCCCGCGACCCCGATGACGAAGGGCGTGCCGGACTGGGCGCCGTGCCCGCCCGCGGTGTCGTCCAGGAAGGTGTTGACCGCGCCGCGCAGGCCGTGGGTGGCGCCGACGTAGAGGTTCAGCAGCCGCGACAGCGGCAGGTAGACGTCGATCACCTCGTCCAGGTCGATGACGTCGCCGAGGCCCCGCAGCCGTTCGACCTCCTCGGCCGAGAGCGGCAGCGGGGTGCGGTCGCGCAGCGCGCTCCACTCGTCCCGGGTCAGGTCGACGTACGGGGTCGGCTCGGCGCGGCGGCGCGTCTGGTGGGGCGAAGTGGTCGGCGGCACGGACTCATTGTTGCGCCGGGATGAACGGCGTTCGCGGTGGGGTCGCCCGGCGGCGCCCCCAACCGGCTGTCAGCGGCCTGTCAGCCCGTTGTCAGTGGGGGCGAGGACAGTGGTGCGCATCGCACGAAGACCGCAGGAACCATGACGGGGAGGACATCGCGGATGAGTTACGCGATCCAGGCGGAAGGCCTGGTCAAACGCTTCAAGGAGACGGAGGCCCTGTCCGGCGTCGACCTGGCCGCCCGGACGGGCACCGTGCTCGGCGTGCTCGGCCCGAACGGGGCCGGCAAGACCACCGCGGTGCGCATCCTCGCCACGCTGCTGCGGCCGGACGCCGGCCGTGCGCTGGTCGGCGGGCACGACGTCGTACGGGAGGCGGGCGCGGTGCGCGCCCTGGTCGGCCTCACCGGGCAGTACGCCGCGGTGGACGAGATGCTCACCGGCCACGAGAACCTGCTGATGATCGCCCGGCTGCTCGGGATGCCGCGGCGCGAGGCCCGCGCCCGGGCGACCGGCCTGCTGGAGGACTTCCGGCTGTCGGACGCGGGCGGCAGGGCCGCCAAGACGTACTCCGGCGGCATGCGCCGCCGGCTCGACCTCGCCGCGAGCCTGGTCGGCCGGCCGCGCATCCTCTTCCTCGACGAGCCCACCACCGGCCTGGACCCGCACAGCCGCAACGAGTTGTGGGACATCGTCCGCGGCCTGGTCGGGGACGGCACGACCGTCCTGCTCACCACGCAGTACCTGGAGGAGGCCGACCAGCTCGCCGACGACATCGCCGTCATCGACCGCGGCCGCGTGATCGCCGAGGGCACCCCCGACGGCCTGAAGGAACAGGTCGGCGGCCAGGTGCTCCAGGTGCGTCCCATGGACGCCGGAGAGCTGGACAAGGTGCACGCGATGGTCTCGGTGATCGCCGGCCCCGCGGCCACCGTGGAGAACGGCGCGGTGACCGCGCCGGTGAACGACCCGGAGCTGATGCCCGCCGTCGTACGGCGGCTGGACGAGGCCGGGGTGCGGGTGGGCGAGCTCACGCTGCGCCGCTCCAGCCTGGACGAGGTGTTCCTGTCGCTGACCGGGCACCGCGCGGTGGAGGACACGACGACCGACGAGGACAAGACGGAGGCCCTGGTATGACCGCCGTGACCCTGGACGTGGCGCCGGCCGCCAAGGTGCGGCCCTGGGACGGGCTGCAGCAGACCTGCACGCTCGCCTGGCGCAACCTGGTGCAGATCAAGCACAACCCGATGGAGCTGATGGACCTCAGCGTCCAGCCCATCATGTTCGTCCTGCTGTTCACCTACGTCTTCGGCGGCCAGATGGCCGGTTCGCCGGACGCCTATCTGCAGTACGCGCTGCCCGGGATCATCGTGCAGAACGCGCTCTTCGCGACGATGAACACCGCGATGGGCCTCAACATCGACCTCACCAAGGGTGTTCTGGACCGGCTGCGCTCCCTGCCGATCGCCCGCTCCGCGCCGCTCATGGGCCGCGTCGTCGCCGACCTCGGCAAGCAGCTCTGGTCGCTGCTGCTGATGCTCTGCCTCGGCATGCTGATGGGCTTCGACGTGAACGGCGGCGTCCCCGGCGTGCTCGGCGCCGCGGGCCTGCTGCTGGTCTTCGCGCTGGCGATGTCCTGGATGACGCTGCTCATCGGGATGCTGGTCTCCGAGCCGGAGAAGGTGATGACCTTCGGCTTCGTCCTGGTGATGCCGCTGACCTTCACCTCCAGCGCCTTCGTGCGGGCCGACACGATGCCGGGCTGGCTCAGGGCGTGGGCCGACATCAATCCCGTCACCCGACTGGCCGACGCGGTGCGGGCGTTGACGACCGGCACCGGCGAGGTCGCCGGCCCGGTGCTGTGGTCGCTGCTGTGGGCCGCCGGAATCGCCGTCGTCTTCGTCCCCCTGGTGATGCGCGCCTACCGCGCGCGGACCTGACCGAGCGCCACCGGATACCCGGATGCCCGGCCGCACGGGCATCCGGGCGGCCGGCTCCGGCTTCGGCGGCGGGCGCCCGCCGCTTAGAGTTCTCCTCATGTGCGGAATCGTGGGATACGTCGGCGGGCAGTCCGCCCTCGAGGTGGTCATCGCAGGTCTGAAGCGTCTGGAGTACCGGGGGTACGACTCCGCGGGCGTCGCCGTCCTGGCGGACGGCGGTATGGCGGCGGCCAAGAAGGCGGGCAAGCTCGCCAACTTGGAGAAGCTGCTGGACGAGCGCCCGCTGCCGACCGGCCCGGCCGGCATCGGCCACACCCGCTGGGCCACGCACGGCGGCCCCACCGACGCCAACGCGCACCCGCACCTGGACAACGCGGGCCGGGTCGCCGTCGTCCACAACGGCATCATCGAGAACTTCGCCGCCCTGCGCGCGGAACTCGCCGAGCGCGGCCACGACCTGCTCTCCGAGACCGACACCGAGGCGGTCACCCACCTGCTCGCCGAGGCCTACTCCTCCACCGGCGACCTCACCGAGGCCATGCGCCAGGTGTGCCGCCGCCTGGACGGCGCCTTCACCCTCGTGGCCGTCCACGCCGACGAGCCGGACGTCGTGGTCGGCGCCCGCCGCAACTCCCCGCTCGTCGTGGGCGTCGGCGACGGCGAGAA
This sequence comes from Streptomyces sp. MI02-7b, assembly GCF_033793585.1. NCBI lineage: Bacteria > Bacillati > Actinomycetota > Actinomycetes > Kitasatosporales > Streptomycetaceae > Streptomyces > Streptomyces sp. MI02-7b. The sequence continues at coordinate 161,966 of NZ_JARAWX010000003.1, forward strand.
CTTCCTCGCCTCCGACGTGTCGGCCTTCATCGACCACACCCGCGAGGCGATCGAGCTCGGCCAGGACCAGGTCGTCGAACTGCGCCGGGAGGGCGTCACCGTCACCGACTTCGAGGGCAAGCCCGCCGAGGTGCGGCCGTACCACATCGACTGGGACGCCTCCGCCGCCGAGAAGGGCGGCTACGACTACTTCATGCTCAAGGAGATCGCCGAGCAGCCCAAGGCCGTCGCCGACACGCTGCTCGGCCGGATCGACGCGAGCGGCCTGCTCACGCTCGACGAGGTCCGCATCCCCACCTCCGTGCTGCGCGAGATCGACAAGATCGTGATCGTCGCCTGCGGCACCGCCTTCCACGCCGGCATGATCGCCAAGTACGCGATCGAGCACTGGACCCGGGTGCCCTGCGAGGTCGAGCTCGCCAGCGAGTTCCGCTACCGCGACCCCATCCTCGACTCGCGCAGCCTCGTCGTCGCCATCAGCCAGTCCGGCGAGACCATGGACACCCTCATGGCGCTGCGCCACGCGCGTGAACAGGGCTCCAAGGTGCTCGCGATCTGCAACACCAACGGTTCGACCATCCCCCGCGAGTCCGACGCGGTCCTCTACACCCACGCGGGTCCCGAGGTCGCCGTCGCCTCCACCAAGGCGTTCCTCACCCAGGTGGTGGCCTGCTACCTCGTCGCCCTCTACCTCGGCCAGGTGCGCGGCACGAAGTGGGGCGACGAGATCATCGCGGTCATCCGCGAGCTCTCGCACATCTCCCAGCAGGTCGAGCAGGTCCTGGAGACCATGGAGCCGGTGCGCGAACTGGCCCGCTCCCTGGCGGACAAGAACACCGTCCTCTTCCTCGGCCGCCACGTCGGCTACCCCGTCGCCCTCGAAGGCGCGCTCAAGCTCAAGGAGCTCGCCTACATGCACGCGGAGGGCTTCGCCGCCGGCGAGCTCAAGCACGGGCCCATCGCGCTCATCGAGGACGACCTGCCGGTCGTAGTGGTCGTCCCGTCCCCGCGCGGGCGGTCCGTGCTCCACGAGAAGATCGTCTCCAACATCCAGGAGATCCGGGCCCGCGGCGCCCGCACGATCGTCATCGCCGAGGAGGGCGACGAGTCCGTCGTCCCCTACGCCGACCACCTCATCCGCGTGCCGCAGACGCCGACCCTGCTGCAGCCGCTGGTCGCGACCGTGCCGCTGCAGGTCTTCGCCTGCGAGCTCGCCACGGCCCGCGGCAACGAGGTCGACCAGCCGCGCAACCTCGCGAAGTCCGTCACCGTCGAATGAGCCGGGGGGCCGTGTGATCATCGGGGTCGGCATCGACGTGGCGGAGATCGACCGCTTCGGGGAGTCCCTGGAGCGCACACCCGGCCTGGCCGAGCGGCTCTTCCTCCCCGGCGAACTCCACCTTCCCAGCGGGGCTCGTCGCGGCACCGCCTCCCTCGCGGCGCGCTTCGCCGCGAAGGAGGCGGTCGCGAAGGCGCTGGGAGCCCCTGGGGGGCTCCACTGGGCGGACGCGGAAGTCGTCACGGAGGATTCGGGGCAGCCCCGCCTCGTCGTGCGGGGGACGGTGGCGGCGGCGGCGGAGGCTCGGGGGGTGCGGGTCTGGCACGTCTCGCTCAGTCATGACGCGGGGGTCGCGTCGGCGGTCGTCATCGCGGAGGGCTAGCGCCCGGCCTGCGGGTGCGCTGCGCGGGCTGTGCGGGGAGGATTGTTCCCCGCCCTCCCTCCCCCAGCCTTCGGCCGGGAGTGCCCCCAACCCGGCGGGGTGAGTGCGGGCCTGCGCTCTGTTCGTGTGGGGGTCGGTGCCGCGCCGGGGTGCGCCCCCAGCTACCGCTGGGAGGTGCCCCCACCTCGGCGCTCGCGGTTTGGCCCCACATCGTCCGGCATCGGACCCCGCAGTCTCCGCTTGTCGCTCCCCCAGCGGGGGCACCCCGCCACGCCCCCTCCCGGGTCGGCGTGGCGAACTGACGGCCGGTGGGGGTCCTGTCGGCGGTGACGGCTGGGCCCCCGGATTGCGTGGCGCCAGCGGTTGGCCCGAGCATCGTGCCGTCCAATACCACCCACCGGGGATCAGGCGCGATACGAAACGGAGGGGGCGGGGGAGTTGGGGGCACCCCCGGCCGGAGGCTGGGGGAGGGTGGGTGTTCTGGACTGTGGAGCATATGTGGGTGCATGACCCGGGGTGATCAACGGCAGGTGCCGGAGGCACCTAAATGTGCTGTCCAGAATGGCCAGCCCCGGAGGCCCCGCACCCGGCCCCCACGAAACGCGCGCCGGGGCGCCCTGACTTCACAGGGCTGGGGGCACCCCCGGCCGAAGGTTGGGGGAGGGCGGGCGGGCGGGGGAAAACAGGCACATGCGGCCACCCCGCGCAACATCGGGGCGGCGATGGGAACATGGGGCACATGCGGGTTGCGCACAGCGTGGAGAACGTCAGGGCCGCCGAGCGCGAGCTCATGTCCCGGGTGCCGGAGGGCGCACTGATGCAGCGCGCCGCCGCAGGCCTCGCCGCGGCCTGCGCGACAGCGCTCGGCGGCGGCGCGTACGGCGCCCGCGTCGTCGTACTGACCGGCAGCGGCGACAACGGCGGCGACGCCCTGTACGCGGGCGCGCGGCTCGCCCGGCGCGGGGCGGGCGTGACCGCCGTCCTGCTCGCCCCCGAGAAGGCCCACCCCGGAGGACTGGCGGCCCTGCGCGCCGCGGGCGGCCGGGCCGTGACCCCGCGGGAGGTGGACGCCGAGGCGCTGATCCACCGCGCCGACCTCGTCATGGACGGCATCGTGGGCATCGGCGGCAAGGGCGGACTGCGCCCGGAGGCGGTGCCGCTGGCGGAGGCCGCGCACGCGGCGCCTGCGATCGTGGTCGCCGTCGACCTGCCCAGCGGGGTGGACGCGGACACCGGAGAGGTGCGCGGGGCGGCGGTCCGGGCCGACATGACGGTGACGTTCGGTACGTACAAGCCGGGCCTGCTCGTCGACCCCGCCGCCGAGTACGCCGGCGCGCTGCGCCTGATCGGCATCGGGCTGGACCCGCCCGCCCCGGACCTGGAGGCGTTGCAGCACGCGGACGTGGCGGCGCTGCTGCCGCACCCCTCGGCCGAGAGCGACAAGTACCGCCGCGGTGTGGTCGGTGTCGTCGCGGGGTCGGAGCGCTACCCCGGAGCCGCCGTCCTCGCGGTGGCGGGCGCGCTGCGCGCCGGCGCGGGGGCCGTGCGGTACGTGGGGCCGGGAGCGCGGGCGGTCATCGCGCGCTTCCCGGAGGCGCTGGTGTCGGCGGGGCCGCCGCACAAGGCGGGCCGGGTGCAGGCGTGGGTGGTGGGCCCGGGGCTCGGCGACGGGCCGGAGGCGCGGCGGTCCGTGGAGGACGTGGTCGCCTCCGACGTCCCGGTGCTCGTGGACGCGGACGGGCTGCGCCTGCTGGACCGCGCGGCCGTGCGCGAGCGCTCCGCGCCCACCGTGCTGACCCCGCATGCGGGCGAGGCGGCCGCGCTGCTGGGCGTGGCCCGGGAGGAGGTCGAGGCGGCCCGGATGGTCTTCGTACGGCGACTGGCGGCGGAGTTCGGCGCGACGGCGTTGCTGAAGGGTTCCACGACGCTCGTGGCGGCACCGGATGCGGCCGTGCCGGTCCGGGTCAATCCGACGGGGACACCGTGGCTGGCCACGGCCGGCAGCGGGGACGTGCTCTCGGGCATCACCGGCTCGCTGCTCGCCGCGGGCCTCACGGCACGTGACGCCGCGTCCGCCGGCGCGTATCTGCACGGCCTCGCGGCGCGCATCGCCTCCGGTGCGGTGGGGGCCCCGATCGCGGCGCACGACGTGGCCGCCGCGGTCCCCGATGCCTGGCGGAGCGTCAGATCGTAGCTGGGCGAAACGGGTGGAGTCCGCCCGCGGAGTGTTCCGGCGGGCGACGTCGCGTCTATGCGTCAAGGCATGGGAAGAACGTACGCCTGCCGGGGGGCGCGGTTGTGCACCGCCGCCCTGGTCGTCCTGTCCGCTCTGGGCACAGGGACGACGGCCTCCGCCGATGATCACCACCCCGTGAAGCTCGAGGACTACGTCGCGGGGGTTCCGTTCCAGCAGTACGACCTGCCGGGGCCCGCCGACACCCCGGACCAGGGTCTGCCGCCCAAGCACGTGGACCACTCGCACGACGCCGAGGAGAACCGCGGCGACTACGACGAGGAGGAGGCCGAGGAGGAGCAGGCGCCCATCGACCCGCAGCAGGTCGAGTGGCTGCCTCCCGACGAGGCCGCCGCGGGCCGTCTGTCGCCGTACTGCACGCCGCTCGCCGGCCCGTACCAGCGGGACGTGGAGAGGCTGCTGGGGCTGCCGGTGGACGGCAGGCAGTCGGAGGACGACTGCTACGCCATCCAGCGCTACCAGCAGGCGAGCGAGATCCTGCCCGACACCGGGTTCGCCGGGCCCACCACCTTCGGCCACCTGCGCCTGGACCTGGCCATCCGGCAGGGCCCGAACGCGGGCCGCCAGTGCCTGACGCCGCCCAAGGGGCAGCGCGTGGCGTGCGTGGACCTCACTCGGCAGATCCTGTGGGTGCAGACCAGCGCGACGAACGTGGTCTTCGGGCCCGTCTCGATGCGCAGCGGCCGTACGGGCTTCGCGACCCGCACCGGGCGCTTCAAGGTCTACTGGCGCCACCGTGACCACGTGTCCGACATCTACGACGCCCCCATGCCGTTCAGCCAGTTCTTCAGCGGCGGCCAGGCCCTGCACGCCATCACCGGCAGCGTCTACCGCGCGCCGGGCTCGCACGGCTGCGTCAACCTGTCCACACCCGACGCGGGACGGCTGTGGAACGTGCTGAAGCTGCACGACCAGGTGCATGTCTTCGGGCACAAATCCGGCACGTGACGGGGGCAGCGGGCGGGCCTGAGACACTGGGCGCGATGGATGAGACAAATCTGCGCGCCCAGGCCACGATCGATCTCGCCGCACTGCGGTCGAACGTCGAGGCTCTGCGCGCCCGCGCGCCCCGCTCCGGGCTGATGGCCGTGGTCAAGGCGGACGCCTACGGCCACGGGATGGTCCCGTCCGCGCGGGCGGCGCTGGAGGCCGGCGCCGCCTGGCTGGGCGCCGCGACCCCCGAGGAGGCGCTCGCACTGCGCGCCGCGGGGATCACCGCGCCGGTGCTGTGCTGGCTGTGGACGCCGAACGGGCCGTGGCGCGACGCGGTCGAGGCCGGCCTCGACGTGACGGTCAGCGGCCTGTGGGCGCTCCGCGCGGCGGCCGCGGCGGCCGAGGCCGCCGGCCGTACCGCGCGGGTGCAGCTCAAGGCGGACACCGGACTGGGCCGCAACGGCGCCCAGCCCGGGGACTGGGCGGACCTGGTGGCCGCGGCCCGGGCCGCCGAGGAGGCCGGGCTGGTCAAAGTGACCGGACTGTGGTCGCACTTCGCGTGCGCCGACGAGCCCGGGCACCCCGCCAACGCCGCGCAGCTGGCTGTCTTCCATGCCGCGCTGGAGGCCGCTGAGAGCGCCGGGCTGCGCCCGGAGGTCCGGCACATGGCCAACTCCCCGGCGACGCTCACCCTGCCCGAGGCGCACTTCGACCTCGTGCGGACGGGCGTGGCGATGTACGGGATCTCGCCGATCCCGCAGGTCGGCGGCCCGGAGGAGTTCGGGCTGCGGCCGGTGATGACGCTCTCCGCCCGCCTGGCCTCGGTCAAGCGGGTGCCGGGCGGCCACGGCGTCAGCTACGGCCACCACTACACGACACCGGGCGACACCACGCTCGCCCTCGTCCCCCTCGGCTATGCGGACGGCGTCCCGCGGCACGCCTCGGGCACCGGGCCGGTGCTGGTGGCGGGCAAGTGGCGGACCGCCGCGGGCCGGGTGGCGATGGACCAGTTCGTCGTGGATCTCGGCGGCGACCACGCCGAGGCCGGCGACGAGGCCGTGCTGTTCGGCCCGGGCGACCGCGGTGAGCCGACGGCCGAGGACTGGGCGCGTGCCGCCGGCACCATCGCGTACGAGATCGTCACCCGGATCGGGAGCCGGGTGCCGCGCGTCTACGTGGGTACGTAACCGCGTAGCCGAGGGGAAGCAGCGAAGACGACATGAGCGGGTCCGAGAGCGGTAACACGGCGGGGAGAGCGGTGGCGGCGGCCGAGGCGGTGGCCGGGGCCGCGGAGGCGGTCGCGGAGGCCGTGACGGGCGGTTCTGGCGGGGTGCTGCCGTCCGGCCGCTGGCGCCACGCCGGGATAGCCGGTGCGGCCATCGGCGTCGTCGCGGCGGGTGCCGCCGCCGGGGTGGCGCTGGAGCGCGTCACCGTCGGCCGCGGCATGCGCCGGCGCGCGCGGCTCGCCCTCGATGTGGCCGGACCCTACGGGTCCCTGCGCGGGATGCCGGGGCGGGTGGCCGCCGAGGACGGCACCGAGCTGTACTACGAGGTCGAGGAGGCCGATCCGGCCGTCGCCGACCCGGTTCCGCCGGCCCGCCGCTGGGGGCTGTTCCGGCGCGGCGGGCAGAACGCCCCGCTCACCGTGGTCTTCAGCCACGGCTACTGCCTCAACCAGGACTCCTGGCACTTCCAGCGCGCGGCCCTGCGCGGCACGGTGCGCGCCGTGTACTGGGACCAGCGCAGCCACGGCCGCTCCGCGCGCGGCAACGACCAGGCGGGCGGCGAGCCCGCCACCATCGACCAGCTCGGCCGCGACCTGAAGCAGGTCGTCGACGCCGCCGTCCCGGAGGGCCCGGTGGTGCTCGTCGGGCACTCCATGGGCGGCATGACGGTCATGGCGCTGGCCGACCAGTTCCCCGAGTTCGTCCGGGAGCGCGTGGTGGGCTTCGCCTTCGTCGGCACGTCCTCCGGCAAGCTCGCCAGTGTGACGCTGGGCCTGCCGGCGGCGGGGGCGCGGGCGCTGCGGGCGCTCGCGCCGGGGGTGCTGCGGATCCTGGGCACCCAGGTGGACCTGGTGGAACGCGGGCGGCGGGCGACGGCCGACCTCTTCGCCGGGATCATCAAGCGCTACTCGTTCGGCTCGGACGTCGATCCGGCGGTCGCGCGGTTCGCCGAGCGGATGATCGAGTCGACGCCGATCGACGTGGTCGCCGAGTTCTACCCGGCCTTCACCGAGCACGAGAAGAGCGAGGCGCTGGACGTCCTGGACGGCCTGCCCGGACTGGTGCTCGCCGGGGACAAGGACCTGCTGACACCGAGTGAGCACAGCAGGGCCATCGCCGAGCGGCTGCCCGACACCGAGCTGGTGGTCGTTCCCGGCGCGGGCCATCTGGTGATGCTGGAGCAGCCGGACCTGGTCAACACGCACCTCGCCGCGGTGCTCGCGGAGGCGGCGGACGCCTCGCGCGCCGCCGTTCCGCAGGCGCTGCGCGAGCTGGCCGCGGCCCGGCCGGGCGTGCCGCGGCAGCAGGATCGCTCGGGGCACGCGGTCTCCGGCGGCGCGTAGCATTCGGGCCCATGGGCATGGAAGCCATCGGCAAGGAAGCGGTCCGGGTCGTCGTCAAGACCCCCGAGCGGATGCGGGAGCTGGGGCAGCGCCTCGCGCCGCTGTTGCGGGCGGGTGATCTGGTCCTGCTCAGCGGGGACTTGGGCGCGGGCAAGACGACACTGACCCGGGGCCTGGGCGAGGCCATGGGCGTGCGCGGCGCGGTGACGTCGCCGACCTTCGTCATCGCGCGGGTCCACCCGTCGCTGACCGGCGGGCCAGCGCTGGTGCACGTGGACGCGTACCGGCTCGCCGGCGGGCTGGACGAGATGGAGGACCTGGACCTCGACGTCTCGCTCCCGGAGTCGGTCGTGGTCGTCGAATGGGGCGAGGGCAAGGTCGAGGAGCTCTCCGAGGACCGTCTGCAGCTGGTGATCCACCGCGCCGTCGGCGAGGTCGCGTCCGGGAACGGGCAGGAGGACCACGACGTGCGCGAGGTGGTCGTCACCGGCGTCGGCGCACGCTGGGCCGGGGAGGACCTGGCGGCGCTGGGGGAGTAGCCGTTCCGACAAGGTGTCGGGAAGATGTTGCGCCGGGCACGGGTCACGTGTTCTTCTGGTGGTGCGAGGAGAAGTTAGGGCTGCCTAACCTTCAGCCCCTCGGACCACACCGCCCCCCGCCCCAGGAGGCAACCATGTCGGCCCACAAGGTGCCGGAGCCGGAGCCGGGCTACTCGGTGCAGGCCCTGCTCGCCGCGTGTGCCGCGGCGAACGCGGTCAGCACGCCGCCGAAGTCACCGGACGAGCCCGCGGCGCCCGACGACCCGGACGCACGGACCGCCGGCGGAGCCGGGACCACGGCCCCGGAGGCCGACGCGGCCTAGGACTGGTCGGCCGTTCATCCGGTCGGGTGATTTCCGCGTGCTGTCAGCGGACGACGACGACCTTGGTGTCGATCGTGGCGAAGGTCCACAGCGCCGCGCCGTCCTTGCGCTTCTCGCGGATGCCGCCGGTCTGCTGCGAGGGGTCGGGCTTGCCGGGCAGCGAGCCGTCGCGCGCGGCGCTGAAGCCGACGACCACGTTGTCCACCGACGCGAAACGCACCACGTGCTCGATCGGGACCCCGTCGCCGCCGGTGCCGCTGGCACTGCGCGTGGTCACGTCGTACGTCCCCGGGTCGGGGTCCACCGTGCCCGGGACCACCACGTAGGTGCGGCTCACCGCGCCCGCGTCGCCCACCAGCCACACGCGGTCCTGGCGCAGCGAGTACACCACGCGGCGGCCGCTGCCGGAGGCGGCGGGCAGCTCGTGCTTCTTGCCGGGAGCGGCGGAGGCGCCGCTCGAGGGCGAGGCGCTGCCGTTGTCCGTGGACACCGCGGCGCCGCCGGCGGCCACCTCCGTGGCGGAGCTGGAGGCCTGGACGGCGAGCACGCCGACCGCGGCCAGGGCGGCCGCGGTCAGGCCGGTCACGATCGTCCCTGAACCGATCCTTGCCACGGGGTCCTCCGGAAGTGGGGCGTCAGGCTCAGGTTGACGTTAGCAGCCGGTGCGAGCGGGATCCGAGCACCGCCCCCGTACCGGCCGGGACCCCGGTGGCGGCAGGGCCGCCCCGGTGAACGCCGTAGGCTGAACGCGTGCTGCTGCTTGCCTTCGACACCGCCACCCCCGCCGTGACCGTCGCCCTGCACGACGGGCACCGCGTGCTCGCCGAGTCGACGGAGATCGACGCGCGCAGGCACGGCGAACTGCTGATGCCCGCCGTGGACCGCGTGCTGCGCGAGGCGGGCGCCGAGCCGGCCGCCCTGACCGGGCTCGTGGTCGGCGTCGGCCCCGGCCCGTACACGGGACTGCGCGTGGGCCTCGTGACCGCCGCCTCCTTCGGGGACGTCCTCGGTGTGCCCGTGCACGGGCTGTGCACCCTGGACGGCCTCGCCTACGCGGCCGGGATCGACGGCCCCTTCGTCGTGGCCACCGACGCCCGCCGCAAGGAGGTCTACTGGGCCCGCTACGAGGGCCCGCGCGGCCGGGTCGGCGACCCGGCGGTGGACCACCCGGCCGACATCGCCGAGCGCGTCGCGGGCCTGCCCGCGGTGGGCGCGGGCGCCGCGCTGTACCCGGGCGTCTTCACCGACGTCCGCCCGCCCGCCGACCAGTCCGCCGCCGCGCTGGCCGCGCTCGCCGCGGCGAAGCTGGCCGAGGGCGAGGACTTCCTCCCCCCGCTGCCGCTCTATCTGCGCCGCCCCGACGCGCAGGTGCCGGCCGGTTACAAGGCGGTCCTGCCGAAGTGACCGCCGTACTGCGCGAGATGCGCTGGTGGGACCTGGACCCGGTGATGGGGCTGGAGGACGCGCTCTTCCCCGACGACGCCTGGTCGCGCGGCATGTTCTGGTCCGAACTCGCCGACGCCCGGCACCCGGCCGCGACCCGGCACTACGTCGTCGCCGAGGAGGCGGACGGCCGCGTGGTCGGCTACGCGGGTCTGGCCGCCGTGGCCGGCACCGGCGACGTGCAGACCATCGCCACCGCCCGCGACCAGTGGGGCACCGGGCTCGGTGCCCGCCTGCTGCGCGAACTGCTGCACCAGGCCACCGCGTTCGAGTGCCACGAGGTGCTGCTGGAGGTGCGGGTCGACAACGTCCGCGCCCAGCGGCTGTACGAGCGCTTCGGCTTCGAGCCGATCGGTTTCCGGCGCGGCTACTACCAGCCCGGCAACGTCGACGCCCTCGTCATGCGGCTCGCCGACCTGACGGCGGCGCCCGGGGCGGCGGACACACGAGAAACACCAGGTCTACAAGGAACTGAGACGACCCATGGCTGACGAGCCCCTTGTCCTCGGCATCGAGACGTCCTGCGACGAGACCGGTGTCGGCATCGTGCGCGGTCACACCCTGCTGGCCGACGCGGTCGCGTCCAGCGTGGACGAGCACGCCCGGTTCGGCGGCGTCGTCCCCGAGGTCGCCAGCCGCGCCCACCTGGAGGCGATGGTCCCCACCATCCGGCGCGCGCTGAAGGAGGCCGGCGTCGCCGCCTCCGACCTGGACGGCATCGCCGTCACCGCCGGCCCGGGCCTGGCGGGCGCGCTCCTGGTCGGCGTCTCGGCCGCCAAGGCGTACGCCTACGCCCTCGGCAAGTCGCTGTACGGCGTGAACCACCTCGCCTCGCACATCTGCGTCGACCAGCTGGAGCACGGCGCGCTGCCGGAGCCCACGATGGCGCTGCTGGTCTCCGGCGGGCACTCCTCGCTACTGCTGGCGCCCGACATCACCGGCGACGTGCGGCCGCTCGGCGCGACCATCGACGACGCGGCGGGCGAGGCCTTCGACAAGGTCGCCCGCGTGCTGGGCCTCGGCTTCCCCGGCGGCCCGGCCATCGACCGCGTCGCGCGCGAGGGCGACCGGGCCGCGATCCGCTTCCCGCGCGGCCTGACCGGCTCGCGGGACCCGCTGTACGACTTCTCCTTCTCCGGGCTGAAGACCGCCGTGGCCCGCTGGATCGAGTCCAAGCGCCGGGAGGGCGAGGACGTGCCCGTCGCGGACGTCGCCGCGTCCTTCCAGGAGGCCGTGGCGGACGTGCTGACGCGCAAGGCGATCCGCGCCTGCAAGGACAACGGCGTCGACCACCTCATGGTCGGCGGCGGTGTCGCGGCCAACAGCCGGCTGCGCTCGCTGGCCCAGGAGCGGTGCGACGACGCGGGCATCATCCTGCGCGTGCCGCGGCCCAAGCTCTGCACCGACAACGGAGCGATGGTGGCGGCGCTCGGGGCGGAGATGGTGGCCCGCGGCCGCCCCTCCTCGACGTGGGACCTGCCCGCGGACTCCTCGCTGCTCGTCACGGACGTGTCCGTGCCGGGGCACACGCACGATCACGATCACGTGCACGAGCTCAGCAAGGACAACCTCTACTCGTCATGACCGTCGCCCTGATGTGGGAGGCCCGCGCCGTGGAGGGCCGCGGGCCCGAACTCCTCGCGTGGGTCCGTGCGCAGACGCTGACGCCCGCACCGTTGCGCCGGGAGACCTTTTCCGCGCCGCGGGACCGGGTGCTGGTGATCACGTGGTGGGAGGCGCCGTACGACGCGGAGCTTCCGGAATTCCCCGAGCCGGAGGAGGGGTTGGCCCTGCGGGCCGTCCATCGCTGGCGCTTCGAGGCGTTGGCGTGACCCCATGTGCGGGTGCGCTGCGCGGGCTGTGCGGGGAGGCTTGCTCCCCGCCCTCCCTCCCCCAGCCTTCGGCCGGGGGGGGCGCCCCCAGCTACCGCCGGGAGGTGCCCCCACGGGGCTCGCGGTTTGGCCCCACATCGTCCGGCATCGGACCCCGCAGTCTCCGCTCGTCCCTCCCCCAGCTACCGCTGGGGGAGGGACCCCGCCACGCCCCCTCCCGGGTCGGCGTGGCGAACTGACGGCCGGTGGGGGTTCTGTCGGCGGTGACGGCTGCGCCCTTGGACGGCGCTGCGCCAACGGTGGCCCGAGCACGGTGCCGCTTCTACCCCCACGGGGATCAGGCGCTCGCAACTACGGAGGGGGCGGGGGTGGTGGGGGCACCCCCGGCCGGAGGCTGGGGGAGGGTGGGTGTTCTGGACTGTGGAGCATATTTGGGTGCATGACCCGGGGTGATCAGTTGAGCGTGCGTGAGGCACCTAAATGTGCTGTCCAGAATGGCCGGCCCCGGAGGCCCCGCACCCGGCCCACCCCGCACGCGCGCCGGGGTACCTGACTTCACAGGGCACCCGGGCGGGCGGGCGGGGAGGGCGCGGGCGCCCCGAGCAGCATGCTGGGCGCACCCGCGACCCGCGTCAGGAAGACCGTCGCCGCGTTGGGCCCCTGGGCCCTGACCCGGCGGCGCAGTTCCTCCGGCTCGACCGCGGAGCCCCGCTTCTTGACCGTGAGCACGCCCACCTCCCGTTCGCGCAACAGCGCCTTGAGCCGCTTGAGGCTGAACGGCAGCACGTCGGTGATCTCGTACGCGGAGGCGTACGGCGTGCTGTGCCGCTCGTCCGAGGTGACGTAGGCGATGGTCTCGTCGATCAGGCCGCCCCCGACCCGGGCCGCGACGTCCGCGACGAGGTGGGCCCGGATGACCGCGCCGTCGGGCTCGTACAGCCAGCGCCCGACCGGGCGCACCGCGGGGTCGGGCAGGCCGGCGGCGGGCAGTGAGGCGCCGGAGGGGAGCAGCGTCGCCCGCCGGGCGCCGGAGTCCGTGCCGAACCAGAGCACGGCCTCCTTCACGTCGCCGTGGTCGGAGACCCACTCCGCCTCCGCGTCCTGCGGCACCGCCTCGTGCGGGATGCCGGGCGCGACCTTCAGCGCCGCCAGCGGTGCCCCGCGGGCCGCCGTCACGGCCCATGACAGCGGCGGGGAGTACGCCTCGGGGTCGAAGATCCTGCCGCGTCCCCCGCGCCGGGCCGGGTCGACGAAGACCGCGTCGCAGCCGTCCGTCCCCACCTCCGTGACGTCGGCGCAGCGCACGTCGATGCGTTCCGCGAGCCCCAGCGCCCGCGCGTTGGCCCGCGCCACCGCGCAGGTCAGGGGGTCGCGGTCGACCGCGAGCACGTGCACCCCGGCCCGCGCCAGCGGGATCGCGTCGCCGCCGATCCCGCAGCACAGGTCGGCCAGCCTCCGCACGCCGAGGGCCGCGAACCGCTCCGCCCGGTGCCGCGCCACCGACGCCCGCGTCGACTGCTCCACGCCGTTGGGGGTGAAGTACATCGCGTACGCGTCCGCGCCGAACTTCGCCTCCGCCCGCTGCCGCAGCCGCGCCTGGGTGAGCGCCGCCGAGACCAGCGCCGCGTCGTGCTCGCGCCGCAGCCGGGTCGCGGTGGCGATCTCGTCCGCGGGGTCGTAGTCGCGGAGGCAGGCCAGCAGCCGCTGCCCCTCGTCGGTCAGCAGGGCGGAGAACGCGTCGAGATCCACGCCGTCCATTGTCCCGCGCCACCGGTGTCTGCTGGACTGGGCCCCGACCGGCGGCGAGGGGGCGGACGGATGGCAGCGGCGGCCGTGCTGAGCACGGCATGGGACAGCGTCCGGCAGCGGGCCACGCTCGGCGCGTACGCGCCCGGCGGCGGGGCCGTGCCGGCCGAGCGGCTGGACGCGCAGGGGCGGGCCGAACTGCTCGGGCGGCTGCGCTGGGAGGTCGTCCAGGGCGGCTCGCTGTTCCTGGTGTACGCGCAACTGCTCGACGGCGCCGCCTTCCACGTGCTGCGGCCGCGCGAGCTGATGGACGAACTGGCGCTTCGCGCGGTGGGCGGCGGGGCGATGCTGCCGATCCGGGTGAACGCCCGTGACGCGGACCTGCCCGGCCAGCTGGTCGCCCTGCTGTCGACGGGTTTCCTGTTCTCCTCGCTGCCGCTGTCCGAGGAGCAGTGCCTGCGGCTGCAACGGGAGCTGGGTTCCCGCGCGGACCCCTCCGCCGCGGCCGCGCTGCTCGCCGACGCCGGGCCGGTGGCCGCCGCCGACCGGCTGCTGGCCGCCACCGGGGTCCTGGGTACCGCGCTGCGGCACCGGGTGGTCGCGCGGTGGGGCGACTGGCTGGAGGCGGCCGCTCGGGGCCAGGTGGAGGTCAGCCCCCTGGTCCCGGCCGACTACGCGACGGCGTACGCCGTGCAGCCCCCGCCGCGCGCCGGGGACCTGGGCAGCGACGAGGCGCGCGCGGTGCTGGCCGAGTGGACCGGCGGCGCCCTGGACGCGGGCGGCATGCCGAGCCGCAGCCGCCTGTACGCGCGCCTGGACCCTCTCCTGCACTCCGCCGACCCGGCCGTGCGGGCGGACGCCGCGACGCTGCGCGAGGCGTTCGACGCGACGTACTACCGGGCCATCGCGGCCGGCGAGGGATGCTCCCTCGGCCTGCCCGCCGCCCGGCACGGCGTGGACCGCGGACAGGTCGCCGAACTCGCCGCCCGCACACCGCTGGTGTCCTTCCCGACCCGGTTCGAGCTGCGGTTCGGCCTGATGACCCCGGCGCAGTGGCAGCGCTTCACCGACGACGCCGCGGACGCGCTGCGGGCCTGGTGGGAGCACCACGACATCACCGCCCTCCAGGAGGTCGGAGACCTGCTGGGCGGGCGCACGAAGGAGCCGCCGCGGGGTCGTGGGGCGGAGGTGCCGGTGACCCGCATCCAGCGGATCGGGCGGGCGGTGCGCGGCGTGGGGGCCGAGGCGGTCGCCGGCGGCGGGCTGAGCCTGGCCGCGGGCGTGCTCGGCCAGGACGTCCTCGGGGTGTTCGCCTCCGGTGCGGCCGGGGTGCTCGCCCCCGTGCTCGTGGCGGCCGTGACCGCCGGGCTGCCGCGCCTGCGGGGCTACCGCGGGCGGTACGACGTGATCGAGCTGCCCGGAGCCCGGGGGAGGACGGCCTGATGGACCACGAGGCGACGCGTACCGGGACCCGTACGGCGTACCGCGACGCGCAGGGCGGCCGGTGGTGCGAGGTCCACCTCGACAGCTACCGGGCGGCCTCCGGCGCGGAGATGGAAGTGCACCGCGTACGGGTCGGCGGCGGACGCACCGGGGTCGTGGTGCTCGCGCTGCGCGGCCAGGACGTGCTGATGGTCCGGCAGTGGCGCCCGGCGGTGGGCCGCTGGGCCTGGGAGCTGCCGCGCGGCTTCGGCGAGACCGACCCGGCCGCCGACGCGCTGCGCGAACTCGCCGAGGAGACCGGTCTGGTGGGCACCTCCGCGACCGTCCTGGCCCGCATGGACGTGGATTCCGGGATGCTGGAGAACGAGGTCGCCGTCGTGGAGGTCGCCGTCCCCGCGGACGCCGTCCTGGTCCCCGGCGCCGCGGGGGACGGCGAGGTCGAGGGCGCACGCTGGTGGAGCCGGGCCGAGATCGCCGCGGCGGTCCGCGCCGGCGAGCTGCGGGACGGCTTCACACTGGCCGCTCTGGGCGCCCTCGGCACGGCGCGTCCGGCGTGGCATTGGCACTCCGCTTGACCGAGTGCTAAGCGCGTCATAATCTCGGACCTGGCACTCAGCCATGCCGAGTGCCAACAACAAAGCGACGGGCAGGTCCGGCACCCGCGACGACGGGCCTACCAGGTCGCCACCCCAGACAGACACTCCCGTGAGCCCTTTGAAGGGGGAGGTCGGATCGTGACGACCGCCAGCACCAAGGTTGCCATCAAGCCGCTCGAGGACCGCATTGTGGTCCAGCCGCTGGATGCCGAGCAGACCACCGCCTCCGGCCTGGTCATCCCGGACACCGCCAAGGAGAAGCCCCAGGAGGGCGTCGTCCTGGCCGTCGGTCCGGGTCGCTTCGAGGACGGCAACCGCATCCCGCTCGACGTCAAGGTCGGCGACATCGTGCTGTACAGCAAGTACGGCGGCACCGAGGTCAAGTACAGCGGCGAGGAGTACCTCGTCCTCTCGGCTCGCGACGTCCTCGCGATCGTCGAGAAGTAAATTCGGCGCCGCTCGTAACCGAGAAATGCCGTGACCACGCCCCGGGCACACCGAGTCCTCGCACGGACCGGGGGCCCGGGGCGCGGTCTTTGACGAGAACCCAAAGACGAGGAATTCCGCCGGTATGGCCAAGATCCTGAAGTTCGACGAGGACGCCCGTCGCGCCCTTGAGCGTGGAGTCAACAAGCTCGCCGACACCGTGAAGGTGACGATCGGCCCCAAGGGCCGCAACGTCGTCATCGACAAGAAGTTCGGCGCCCCGACCATCACCAACGACGGCGTGACCATCGCCCGTGAGGTCGAGATCGACGACCCGTACGAGAACCTCGGCGCGCAGCTGGTGAAGGAGGTGGCGACCAAGACCAACGACATCGCGGGTGACGGCACCACCACCGCCACCGTGCTCGCCCAGGCGCTGGTCCGCGAGGGCCTGCGCAACGTCGCCGCCGGCGCGTCCCCCGCCTCCCTGAAGAAGGGCATCGACGCCGCCGTCAAGGCCGTCTCGGACGAGCTGCTCGCGTCGGCCCGCCCGATCGAGGGCAAGGACGACGTCGCCGCCGTCGCCGCGCTGTCCGCCCAGGACAAGCAGGTCGGCGAGCTGATCGCCGAGGCGATCGACAAGGTCGGCAAGGACGGTGTCATCACCGTCGAGGAGTCCAACACCTTCGGTCTGGAGCTGGACTTCACCGAGGGCATGGCCTTCGACAAGGGCTACCTGTCGCCGTACTTCGTGACGGACCCGGAGCGCCAGGAAGCCGTCCTGGAGGACCCGTACATCCTCATCACCCAGGGCAAGATCTCCTCCATCCAGGACCTGCTCCCGCTGCTGGAGAAGGTGCTGCAGGCGGGCGCCTCCAAGCCGCTGCTGATCATCGCCGAGGACGTCGAGGGCGAGGCCCTGTCCACCCTGGTGGTCAACAAGATCCGCGGCACCTTCAACGCGGTCGCGGTCAAGGCCCCCGGCTTCGGTGACCGCCGCAAGGCCATGCTGGGCGACATCGCCGCCCTCACCGGCGCGACCGTCGTGGCCGAGGAGGTCGGCCTCAAGCTCGACCAGGTCGGCCTGGACGTGCTCGGCAACGCCCGCCGCGTGACCGTCACCAAGGACGAGACCACCGTCGTCGACGGCTCGGGCGACTCCTCGGAGATCGAGGGCCGGATCAACCAGATCAAGGCCGAGATCACCACCACGGACTCCGACTGGGACCGCGAGAAGCTCCAGGAGCGCCTCGCCAAGCTGGCCGGCGGCGTGTGCGTCATCCGTGTCGGCGCGGCCACTGAGGTCGAGCTCAAGGAGAAGAAGCACCGTCTGGAGGACGCCATCTCCGCGACCCGCGCCGCGGTCGAGGAGGGCATCGTCTCCGGTGGTGGCTCCGCGCTCGTCCACGCCGTCAAGGTGCTGGAGGACAACCTCGGCAAGTCCGGCGACGAGGCCACCGGTGTCGCGGTCGTCCGCCGCGCCGCGGTCGAGCCGCTGCGCTGGATCGCCGAGAACGCCGGCCTGGAGGGCTACGTCATCACCTCCAAGGTCGCCGAGCTGGAGAAGGGCCACGGCTTCAACGCCGCGACCGGCGAGTACGGCGACCTGGTGAAGGCCGGCGTCATCGACCCGGTCAAGGTCACCCGCTCCGCCCTGGAGAACGCCGCCTCCATCGCCTCCCTGCTTCTGACCACCGAGACCCTCGTGGTGGAGAAGAAGGAGGAGGAGCCCGCCGAGGCCGGTCACGGCCACGGTCACGGCCACTCCCACTGAGTGCGCCCGAAGGCCCCCGCTCCCGCACCGGGAACGGGGGCCTTCGGCCTTTCCTCCGCCGGCCGCGGGCTCTCCGCCCCGCGCCGGCCCGTCAGTCCCGGGGGTAGACGGGACCGAAGCGGCGGCCGGCCGACGCCGAGACCGCGCCGAAGGCCCCGCTCGGGGCGAGTTTGGCGGCGAGCGCCGCGGCCTTGTAGCGCGGGTCGGGCACGCTGAGCGTGCGGCCGCGGGCCAGGTCGCGGATGGCCGCGGCGACCACCTTGTCGGCGTCCAGCCACGCCCAGCCGGGGATGCTGCCGGTGTCGATGCCGGCCCGCTCGTGGAACTCGGTGCGCACGAAGCCGGGGCACAGTGCCATCAGCCGCACCCCGCTGCCGGACAGTTCGCGGGCCGCGCCCCGGGTGAAGCTGACCACCCACGCCTTGCTCGCGCCGTAGGTGCCGCGCGGCACGAACGCCGCCACCGAGGCCACGTTGACGACGAAGCCGCGCCGGCGCTCCTTCATGGCCGCGGCCGCCGCGCCGGTCAGCCGCAGCACGGCCTCGCAGTGCACCTTGAGCATGGTCAGCTCGTCGGCCATCGGCACGTCGCCGAAGACACCGCGGTTGCCGAAGCCCGCGTTGTTGACGAGCACGCCGACCGGCCGCTCACGGTCGCCCAGCCGGGCCTCGACCGCCTCGATGCCCTTGTCCGTCGACAGGTCGGCGGGCAGCACCTCCACGGTCACCGCGTAGGTGCGGCGCAGTTCGGCGGCGTGGTCCTCCAGCCGCTGCTCGTCGCGTGCGACGAGGACGAGGGCGTGGCCGTCGCTCGCGAGCCGGCGTGCGAAGGCGGCGCCGAGGCCCGCGGTGGCTCCCGTGATGAGTGAAGTCGTCATGCGGGGCAGGCTAGTGGGACCGTGTGCGACTGCGCGCCGCCGTCCGGATCTCCTCCGGGAGCGCGTCCGCCGCGAGCAGCGAGGGGAGCAGGCCGGGTTCCAGGGTGACCGCCCGGAAGACCAGCGCCACGGTCACCTCGTGGTCCGGGCGGTGGGCGATCTCCACCGGGTCGCCCGCGCGGATCCGGCCCGGCTCGGCCACCCGCAGGTAGGCGCCGGGCAGCGCGGCGCGGGTGAACGTCCGGAGCCGGCCGCCCTCGTTCAGCCAGCCCTGGAAGGTGCCGCAGGGGACGCGCGGGCAGGACACCTCCAGGACCGCGCCTCCCGGGCCGCCGACCCGCCAACGCTCGCCGATCAGCGCTCCGTTGACGTCCACGCCGAGGGTCGTCAGGTTCTCCCCGAACATCCCGTCGCGCAGCTCCCGGCCCAGCTCGCGCTCCCAGCCGTCCAGGTCCTCGCGCGCGTAGGCGTAGACGGCCTGGTCGGTGCCGCCGTGGTGTTCCACGTCGTACACCCGGTCGCCGGCCAGGCCCACCGCGCCGGTGCCCTTGGGGCCCGGTGCGGTCACGGCCACCGGGCCCGTCACGGGCCGCTTGTCGATGCCGGTGACGCCGGTGCCCTTCCAGGGGTTCGGCCGGGGACGTCCCACGTTGACCGAGCGCACGTCCATCCTCCGACCGTAGGCAGGCGCCCGGCGCACGGCCAGGCGTTTTCCGGCTCATCGCGCGAGCACGCGCAGCAGCAGGTCCACGTCCGCCTCGGTGTTGTACAGGTGGAAGGCGGCCCGCAGGTTGCCGGCGCGGACCGAGAGGCGGATGCCGGCCGCGGCCAGCCGCTCCGCCGCGTCCCCGAGACCCGGGACGGCCACGATCGCCGAGCGCCGCGCGCCCGGCGGCACGGCCTTGTGGCCGAGTTCGCGCAGCCCCTCCCGGAAGCGCTCGGCCAGCGCGGTGTCATGGGCGCCGATCGCTTCCACGCCCACCTCCTCGATCAGCCCGAGCGAGGCCGACCCGGCCAGGTACGGCAGGAACGGCGGCAGCACGTCGAAGCGCCGCGCGGAGCGGGCGAGCCGGGCCACCGGCCCGTAGCAGTCGTCCCAGGGGTCCTCCGCCGCGTACCACCCGGCGAAGTGCGGCGACAGTCCGTCCTCGGCACCCTCCCGCACGGTCAGGAAGGAGACCCCGCGCGGGGCCAGCAGCCACTTGTAGCCGCCGCAGACCACGTAGTCGAAGGCCCCCGCGGCCAGCGGCAGCCAGCCGACCGCCTGCGTCGCGTCGACCAGCACGCGCGCCCCGTGACGGTCGGCGGCCTCGCGCACCGCGGCGAGGTCGGCGACGCGCCCGTCGGCGGACTGCACCGCGCTGACGGCGGCCAGCGCGGTGGTGGGACGTACGGCGTCGGCCAGGCCCTCCAGGGGAACGGTGCGCAGCGTGAGGTCGGGGCGGGAGGCGAAGGGGTTGACCAGGGAGCTGAAGTCGCCTTCCGCGAGGACGACTTCGGCGCCCGGCGGAAGGCCCCCGGCGATCATCCCGACATGGGTGGTGACGGAGGAGCCGACGGCGACCCGGTCCGCCGCGACCCCGGTCAGCCGGGCGTAGGCGGCGCGCGTGGTGTTCAGGACGAGTTCGTTGCGCCCCCAGTCGTCGCTGCCGTCGGACCAGGCCGTCACAGCGGTGCGCAGTACGTCGACGGCCCGGCGCGGGCCGACGCCCGCCGACGCGGTGTTCAGGTAGGTGATCCCGGCATCCAGTGTGAATTCCCCGGTGAGGTCCATGGCTCCTCAGCCTGGGGCCGGCGGGCTCCGAAGTCCATGGGAGCCCATTTCGGTGCCGTCCGGTCACGGCCCGCGCCGTGACGCGGAGGTGGCCGCAGAGGGAAACGTTTCCTCAGTGGGTGGGGCCCCGGCGCTCAGTGTCCGCCGGCGGCGTGCGAGCTCATGACCCGGTTGCGGGACCGGCCCATCATCTCCTCGCGCTCGTCCTCGGTGAGCCCGCCCCAGACCCCGTAGGGCTCGCGGACCGTCAGCGCGTGGGTCGCGCACTCGGCGCGCACGGGACAGCGCATGCACACCTCCTTGGCGGCCGATTCACGCGCGCTCCGGGCCGCACCGCGCTCTCCCTCCGGATGGAAGAACAGCGAGCTGTCCACACCACGACAGGCGGCGATCAGCTGCCAGTCCCAGAGGTCTGCGTTGGGGCCCGGGAGGCGGGAGAAGTCTGCCATTGCTCATCTCCTCGAGAGGTGGGCTGCACGGGACTGCCTCCCAGGCGACGCTCCAGACGCTCTGCGGGAGGTGATGTCGACGGTACATCTACTGTCCAAGTAGATGTAAATATGATTCATCACAAAATCGCCAACGAACTCCCGCCATGCGGGTAAAAAGCCGCCAAACAGGCAAAATCTGACATTGACCCCCCGGTCGGCGGGTGGGTGTCCTGCAACCGGGCGCCCGAAGTGCTTCCTTTTGCGATCGGCTCCACTGCCGCGACCTGCGGTGTTGCTGGTGCGTGGCGAAGCGGGCACGCAGTGTGCGGGAGACCGTCCCCAAACTCCGTAACTCTTTCGAGTGAGGGTCGTTGAAGGTGCGGAAGTGGTTGGCGGCCGAACGAATCGGGCAGGTGCCCGAGACCGTCAGCCCCACCAGTGACGATTCGTACAGCCTGGAGGCTCAACGTGACGCGGATCAGCTGCGGAGGACGGTCATGACTTCCGTTCTCGTCTGCGACGACTCCCCGCTTGCCCGAGAGGCGCTGCGCCGCGCGGTCGCGACCGTGCCCGGTGTCGAGCGCGTAACGACCGCGGCCAACGGCGAGGAAGTCCTCCGCCGCTGGGGCGCCGACCGCTCGGACCTCATCCTCATGGACGTCCGGATGCCCGGTCTCGGCGGTGTCGAGACCGTGCGGCGGCTGCTGTCCGCCGATCCGGGGGCCCGCATCATCATGCTCACGGTCGCCGAGGACCTGGACGGGGTGGCGCTCGCCGTCGCCGCCGGTGCCCGCGGGTACCTGCACAAGGACGCCTCGCGCGCCGAACTGCGGGCCACGGTCACCCAGGCGCTCGCCGACCCGACCTGGCGGCTCGCACCGCGCCGGCTGCGCTCCGCCGAGATGGGCGCCGCACCGACGCTCACCGCCCGCGAGATCCAGGTGCTGGAGGGCATGAGCCACGGCCGCTCCAACGCCGAGATCGGGCGGGAACTGTTCCTCTCCGAGGACACCGTCAAGACGCACGCGCGGCGACTGTTCAAGAAACTCGGCGCCTCGGACCGGGCCCACGCGGTGGCGCTCGGCTTCCGCTGGGGCCTGGTGCGCTAGGCCGTCGAGTTGAGCGGCGAGGGGCCGATGGGCTGTGGGGCGGCTGTGCGGCTGCCCCGCTCGTACCGGTTTCCGCTCCGAGGGCGCATGCTTGGAGCATGGACTCTCGGGGACACGGGCGGGCGGGGCGGCGGGTGCATGACATGACTACGGCCGGTGCGGTCCCTCGAAACGCGCCACAGGGCGCATCGCATAACGCTTCGGAGCACAACCACCCGCCTGAGGCCACGGAGCGCGCTTCGGCGAGGCACTATGGACGGATGCGCGACGAGGCCACCGGCACAGAGACAGCCATAGGGGCTCTCGTACGTCGAGCCGTCGAGGGCGACGAGCAGGCGACGCACGATCTGCTCGCCCATGTGCACCCGCTTGCCGAACGCTATTGCCGTACCCGGCTGTCGCGACTGCCCGGTGACGCGCGCCACTTCGTGGACGACCTCGCCCAAGAGGTGTGCCTCGCGGTGCTGTGCGCGCTGCCGCGCTATCGCGACCAGGGACGGCCCTTCGAGGCCTTCGTGTTCGGCATCGCCGCCCACAAGGTCGCGGACCTGCAACGGGCGGCCATGCGCGGCCCCGGCTCGACCGCGGTGCCCTCCGACGAGATGCCCGAGCAGCCGGACGACTCGCTCGGGCCGGAGGAACGGGCGCTGCTGAGCAGCGACGCCGAATGGGCGAAGGGCCTGCTGGCGAATCTGCCGGAGCACCAGCGCGAGCTGGTGCTGCTGCGGGTCGCCGTCGGGCTCACCGCCGAGGAGACCGGACAGGTGCTCGGGATGTCGCCGGGGGCCGTCCGGGTGGCGCAGCACCGGGCGCTGTCCCGGCTGCGCGCGCTCGCGGAGGAAGCCGCGCCCGCCCGCGGTCTGAGCGCCTAGCCCACCGCTCCGGTCCCGTACGGGGTCTTCGTCCCGCGGGCCGGCGTCACGGCCGGAAAAGGTTTCCCGCGAGAGCCATTAGCATTGAACATCTCGCTGGGCAAGACCATGGGGAAGGTGTCATGACGCTGAACGCCGACGGAGTAGCCGAGAAGTTCGGACTGCTCGGACTGACCTACGACGACGTGCTTCTCCTCCCAGGGCCTTCGGACGTCGTGCCGAACCAGGTGGACACCAGCTCCCGGGTCACCCGGAACGTCAGCGTGAACATCCCGCTGCTGTCCGCGGCGATGGACAAGGTCACCGAGGCCCGCATGGCCATCGCGATGGCCCGCCAGGGCGGCGTGGGCGTGCTGCACCGCAATCTGTCGGTCGACGACCAGGTCAACCAGGTCGACCTGGTCAAGCGGTCCGAGTCCGGCATGGTCAGCGACCCCATCACCGTGCACCCGGACGCCACCCTCGCCGAGGCCGACGCGCTCTGCGGCAAGTTCCGCATCAGCGGCGTCCCGGTCACCGACGGCGCCGGCAAGCTGCTGGGCATCGTCACCAACCGCGACATGGCCTTCGAGAGCGACCGCTCCCGCCAGGTCCGCGAGGTCATGACGCCGATGCCGCTGGTCACCGGCAAGGTCGGGATCTCCGGCATCGAGGCGATGGAACTGCTGCGGAAACACAAGATCGAGAAGCTTCCGCTGGTCGACGACGAGGGCCGGCTCAAGGGCCTCATCACGGTCAAGGACTTCGTCAAGGCGGAGAAGTACCCCAACGCCGCCAAGGACGCCGAGGGCCGGCTGCTGGTCGGCGCGGCGGTCGGCGTCGGCGACGAGGCGTTCCTCCGTGCCCAGCGGCTGGTGGAGGCCGGCGCCGACTTCCTGGTGATCGACAGCGCCCACGGCCACAGCCGCGGCATCCTCGACATGGTCGCCAAGGTCAAGGCCAACATCAGGATCGACGTGGTGGCGGGCAACGTCGCCACCCGCGACGGCGCCCAGGCGCTGATCGACGCCGGGGCCGACGGCATCAAGGTCGGTGTCGGCCCGGGCTCCATCTGCACCACCCGGGTGGTCGCCGGCGTCGGCGCCCCGCAGGTCACCGCTATCTACGAGGCCTCGCTGGCCGCCGGCCCGGCCGGTGTCCCGCTGATCGGCGACGGCGGTCTGCAGTACTCCGGCGACATCGCCAAGGCGATCGCTGCCGGCGCGGACACGGTGATGCTGGGCAGCCTGCTCGCGGGGTGCGAGGAGTCGCCGGGCGAGCTGATGTTCATCAACGGCAAGCAGTTCAAGTCGTACCGCGGCATGGGCTCGCTCGGCGCGATGCAGTCGCGAGGCCAGGGCAGGTCGTACTCCAAGGACCGCTACTTCCAGGACAACGTGCTCTCCGAGGACAAGCTCGTCCCCGAGGGCATCGAGGGCCAGGTGCCCTACCGCGGCCCGCTCTCCGCGGTGGCGCACCAGCTCATCGGTGGTCTGCGCTCCTCCATGGGCTACGTCGGCTCGGCGACCGTCCCCGAGCTGAAGGAGAAGGGCCGCTTCGTGCGCATCACCGCGGCCGGCCTCAAGGAGAGTCACCCGCACGACATCCAGATGACCACCGAGGCGCCCAACTACCACGGGCGCTGATCCGCGCGGTGCGCGGAGCGCGCGGCGCGCGGCGCACCCGGCGGAGCGGACACGGCAGAGCCCGCGGCCTTCCCCGGTCGCGGGCTTTCGCCTGCCCTGACTGGGATACTGGTCGGGCAGGACACGAGGAAAGGCATAGCGACAGTGACTGAGATCGAGATCGGGCGGGGCAAGCGCGGCCGCAGGGCGTACGCATTCGACGACATCGCCGTCGTCCCGAGCCGCCGTACGCGGGACCCGAAGGAGGTCTCGATCGCGTGGCAGATCGACGCCTACCGCTTCGAGCTGCCGTTCCTGGCGGCGCCGATGGACTCCGTGGTCTCCCCGGAGACCGCGATCCGCATCGGCAACCTCGGCGGCCTCGGCGTCCTCAACCTCGAGGGTCTGTGGACCCGCTACGAGGACCCGGAGCCGCTGCTCGCCGAGATCGCCGAGCTGGACGACGCCTCCGTGACCCGGCGGCTGCAGGAGCTGTACGCGGCGCCGATCAAGGAGGAGCTGATCGGGCAGCGCATCAAGGAGGTCCGTGACGCGGGCGTGGTCACCGCCGCGGCGCTCTCCCCGCAGCGCACCGCGCAGTTCTCCAAGGCCGTCGTCGACGCCGGCGTCGACATCTTCGTGATCCGCGGCACGACGGTCTCCGCCGAGCACGTGTCCGGCTCGCACGAGCCGCTGAACCTCAAGCAGTTCATCTACGAGCTCGACGTCCCGGTGATCGTCGGCGGCTGCGCCACCTACACCGCCGCGCTCCACCTGATGCGCACCGGCGCCGCGGGCGTCCTGGTCGGCTTCGGCGGCGGCGCGGCCCACACCACGCGCAGCGTGCTGGGCATCCAGGTGCCGATGGCCACCGCCGTCGCGGACGTCGCGGCGGCCCGCCGGGACTACATGGACGAGTCCGGCGGCCGCTACGTCCACGTCATCGCGGACGGCGGCTTCGGTTCCAGCGGCGACCTGCCGAAGGCGATCGCCTGCGGCGCCGACTCGGTGATGATGGGCTCGCCGCTCGCGCGCGCCACGGACGCCCCGGGCCGCGGCTTCCACTGGGGCATGGAGGCCACCCACGAGGAACTGCCGCGCGGCAAGCGGATGAACCTCGGCACAGCCGGCACGACCGAGCAGATCCTGCTCGGCCCGTCGCACGCCCCGGACGGCTCGATGAACTTCTTCGGCGCGCTGCGCCGGGCGATGGCCACCACGGGCTACTCGGAGCTCAAGGAGTTCCAGCGGGTCGAGGTCACGGTCTCGCCCACGCACCACCGCTGACGTCCGGTCACCGGTCACCGGTCACCGTCCCCAGGGGCCCGCACCGCCGCACGCGGTGCGGGCCCCTGGTGCGTCCGCGGTCGTTCCGTGATCGTTTTATGGGCCGCGCACGGATGCCGCGTGACAATGGCGGCAATCGTCAGATTTTTACTAATGAGCCGTCAATTGTGAGTAGTAGTGGCGATCTTTTGGTGAAGTGGCGGAGCCCGGAAGGTTAATTGTCATGTGGGGATCGGGGATTTTCGATTACAATCCCATATCCGCGGTTCCCGTGTGCTAATTGTCGCTTAGAGTGACCGAAGCCATGGGAGGGTTCGGCGGGGGGTGTGGGCACGGATGCCGGGCCCCGTGCGGTGGCGTCTGTGTATATCACCAGCTCGGGGGGCCTGCTGTGTCCACTTTGTCCATCGTCATACCAGCCCTGAACGAGGCCGAGAACCTTCCGCACGTCTTCGCGACGATCCCGCTCGAGGAGCTCACCTCGACGGGGTGGGCCGTCGAGGTCATCGTGGCGGACAACGGCTCCACCGACGGGACCGGGGAGATCGCCCGGTCCTACGGCGCGCGGGTGATCCACCAGCCGTTGCGGGGCTACGGCAACGCCTACAAGGCGGGAATCGCGGCCGCGGCCGGCGATGTGATCGCCACGGGCGACGCCGACTGCACCTATCCTTTCGACGATCTCCCCCGACTGCTGCGCATCGTTGACGAGCACCAGGTCGAGTTCCTCAACACGAACCGGCTCGGCCGTGAGAACCGCGCCGCGATGAAGCCCTCCCACGCGGTGGCCAATCGCGCCCTCAGCCTGGTCAGCCGTGTGCTGTTCAAGAGCGAGATACAGGACTCCCAGAGCGGGATGTGGGTGTTCCGCCGCTACATCTGGGAGACCCTCAAAGTCACTTCCGACGGCATGGGCTTCTCCCAGGAGATCAAGAACGCCGCTGTGCGCGAGGGTTTTCGCTGCATGGAGGTGCCGATCGAGTACCGGCTCCGCGGCGGCGAGGTGAAGCTCAACGCGCTGTCCGACGGAGTGTCCAACCTGGCTCAGCTGTTCCGCCACCGGCTCCGGGACAACGCGCTGCGCACCGAGACCCGGGCCCAGTGGTACGACCGCTCCACCCGCCCCGAGCCGCTGCCGCTGATGCCCGCTCAGCGGGCCCCCGAGCCCTACGTGATGAGGGGCACCGAGTGGGGGTCGGTGGAGGCCGGGCGCCACACCGTCTGACGGGCTGCGCGGGTCGCCGCGGCGGGGTGGGGCCCCGTGGCGGTGGTCGGAGCGTGCCTGTTCGGCGGCCCCAAGGCCCCGCGTGGGCAGGGGGATTGCGGGCACCGCGGGACGCGCGGGGGGCCCGAACACACTGTGAGGGATTGGCCTACGCTGAGGGGCATGGTGAAGGATTCCAGTAGGCGGCAACGCTTTCTCGTGGCGCTCGTGGCGTTCGTGGTCTCGGCGGTCGCCACCATCGTCGCCGCGTCCGTGCCGTCGACATCCTCCCCGGCCGCTCCGCAGGCCAGTGGCGGGAGCCCCACGCCGTCCGCGTCCGATGCGGGCGGTGTCCGCGACGTGCGGATGGGCGTCTCGTACGGCGACACCCTGACCTGGAAGTCCGACGCCGACATGGCGCGGGGCCTCGACGACGCGGTCGCGGTCGGCGCCAAGTGGGTCCGGATGGACCTCTCGTGGAACAACATCCAGCCGGATTCGCCGTACACCTACTCGTGGCACCGTTTCGACCGGGTCGCCGAGGCGGCCAAGGCCCGTGGCCTGAAGATGCTCCCGGTGATCGCCTACACCCCGAAGTGGGCGCGCGTGGCGGACTGCACGGCCGGCCAGAACTGTGCACCGGCCGACCCCGAGATCTTCGCCGCCTTCGCCAAGATGGCCGCCGAGCGGTACTCCGCGATGGGGATCCACACCTGGGAGGTGTGGAACGAGGAGAACATCGGCTTCTGGCGGCCCGCTCCCGACCCGAAGGCCTACACCGAACTGCTGCGCGCCACGAGCCAGGCGCTGCGCGCCGCGGACCCCAAGGCCTACGTGGTCATGGGTGGGCTCGCGGTGTCCCGCACCAGCGCCGCGGCCCGCAGGATGTCCCAGACGGACTTCCTGGCCGCCGTCTGCAAGCTCGGCGGCAACAAGTACGTGGACGCCGTCGGCTACCACCCGTTCAACTTTCCCGCCCTGCCCAGCGCCACCCCCGGAACCGGGACGACCTTCGAGCGGATCAGCAGTTTCCGCGAGAACCTGGTGGGGATCCTCGACAAGTACGGCACCCCTGAGCTCCCCATCTGGCTGACCGAGACGGGAGCACCCACCAGCGGGCCCGGCGCGGCGTCGGACGGCAAGGTGAACCCTCCGGACACGACGCACGTGACCGAGGCCCGCCAGGCCGAGATCGCGACCGACACGGTCCCGGCGGTGCTGGCCAACCCGCACGTGGGCGCCATGTTCTGGTACACCGACCAGGACCAGGCGGTCGCCGCGGACAAGAAGAAGCGTTCGCTGTACTACGGGATGCGCCGTTACGACGGAACGAAGAAGCCGTCCTTCGAAGCCCTCAAGGCGGCGATCGCCGCCTACGAGGGCGCGAAGAAGAAGGGCTAGTCCTCCGCGGAGCGGAGGGCTACAGCGCCCGGAACAGCGTGATGTAGCGCTCCATCAGGCCGTTCCAGGCGAACCGCCGTTCCGCCTCCTGGCGGCCCCGCGCGCCCAGCCGGTCGGCGAGTTCGCCGTCGGTCAGCACCTTGCGGCACGCGGCGGCCAGCCCGGCGGGATCGCCGGGCGGCACCAGGAGCCCCGTCCCGCCGTCGGTGACGACGTGCGGGATGCCGCCCACGGCGGAGCCCACCACGGGGGTGCCGCAGGCCATCGCCTCGACCAGCACCATGCCGAAGGACTCCGCCTCGGTGCGCGACGGCAGCACCGCGACGGCGGCCGTCCGCACCACCTCGACCAGGGCGTCCCCGGTGAGCTCCCCGACCGCCTCGACGCGGTCCGCGATGCCGAGGTCCGCCGCGAGCCGCAGATGGTCCCGCACCGCGTCCCCGCCGCCGACCAGGCGCAGCCGTGCGCCGGGCACCTCGGCCGCCAGCTCGGCGAAGGCGGTGACCAGGACGTCGACGCCCTTCCAGGCCGAGGAACGGGCCATGCGGCCGACGTAGACGACCGTGCGCGGACGTTCCGAGGCCGGCTGCCCGGGTGTGAACCGCTCGATGTCGACGCCGGGGGTGATCTCCACCGCGTGCGGGTGCCCGGCGGCCAGCGACACCGGCGACACCGCCACGAGCGTGCGGGCCCGCCGGAACACCCGCGGCAGCACCCGCCGTTCGTACAGGCCGATGAGCCGGTCCGCCGCACCGCTGCCGGGCTCGCCCTTGTGCATCGAGCCCGCGTGGTAGGTGAGGACCGACGGCCGCTTTCCGGCGGCCGCGACCGCCAGGTCGGCCAACCCCGGTACCGGTGCGTGGGCGTTGACCACCTCGGCCCCGGTCCGGCGCAGCCAGCGCCGCAGTTGCAGCGGCCACAGGGGGCTGAGCGGGGTGTTGGACAGCTTCAGCCAGGCGCCGAGCCGGATGACCCGCACGCCGTCCTCGACGTCCACGGTGGTGCGGAAGCCGGAGAGCCGGGTCGTGATGACGACCGGACGCAGCCCGGGCGCCTCGGCGACCGCGCGGGCGATGCGGGCGGCGTAGTTCTCCACGCCGCCGACCTTGGGCGGGTAGTACGGGGCGACCACCGCGACCGTGCGTGTCTCCCGGCCGGGTTCCGGCAGGTCCGTGCGTGCCATTACGCGACCTGCCCGGCCCGGCGCAGTCCGCCCGTGGCGCCCGTGGCGGCGCGGAGCAGGGCGGGGAACTCCTCCGCCTGGTCGATGTACGCCGGCAGCCGCTGCCGCAGCGCCGTCCGGTACTCCTCGGGGTTCGCGCGGAGCTTGGAGACCAGCGCCCACAGGTCGGCGTGCGTGACCTCGGCGATCGGCAGCACCCACTCGCTGAGACCGAGATCGGCCATGATGCCGCGGGTCTTGTGCTCGTACTCGATGGCGACGCACGGGACACCGCTGGTGAGCGAGAAGATCACCGAGTGGAAGCGGGTGCCGATGAGCAGGGAGCACTCGCTGTACAGACCCTTCAGGTCGCGGTAGTCGACGCGCTCCTCGATCCGCAGCGGCGCGGTCCGGCAGTGGCCCGCGATACGCCTTTCGACGATGCGGTCGTCGTCGCCGAGGTAGTCCGTGGTCACCTGCGGAATGAGCACCGCGCGGGCCCCGTCCGCCTGGAGCGCGTCGATCGTCTCGGCGAGCGCGCGTTCGTAGCGTTCCTGCGCTGCCGGGGCGAGCCAGCGGCGCGCGGTCAGACCCACCAGCGGCTCCTGGGCCCCGATTCCCAGCCGGCTCCGCCAGTCCGAGGTGACATCGGGGGCGAACGCGAAGCCGGAGTCGACGGCACGCCGCACCTGCTGCGCGGGCACGCCGCACTCCTCGAGCAGGCCGACGCTCACGTCCTCGCGCGCGAGGACCAGGGCCGCGCGGCGCAGCACCCGGCCGACCAGCCGGCGCTGCGGCTTGCCGGGGAACGGGCCGAAGGACTGGGGCGCGAAGACGACGGGCACTCCCGACTTCTGCGCCAGCAACACCGGGAGCAGGACGAAGAACACGTTCTGGTATCCGTCGAGGCCGGGCCGTGCGAGGAGGTATCCGCCGCCCATGGACACCACCATGTCCGCCTGGGACACGGCGTCGGCCTCCCGGCGCGCTTCCGCTGGAAGCAGCTTCAGCAGCACGTCGGCGGCGGCTCGCGGCAGCAGCAGGGCCGTCGTGCCCACGAGGGCCACGACCAGCTTGCGCAGCAGCCGTCGGGACCGGGAGACCCCACCGTCGGCGACATAGCGGCGGATCGATCCGAGGTTGTCCACCCCTTCGAACGAGCGGTGGGCGGCGGCGTCCTCCATGCCCGCGATGGCCCGCGCGGCCTCCGGGAACGCCTCCTTGACGTGGCGCAGGCACACGGACAGCAGTGCGGCGTCCCCGGCGTTCTCTCTCACGTACGCGTTGATGACGACGATCTTCACCGGTGGTACCCCTCGACTGGGCTCGTTTCGCGTTCGTTCGGGACGTTGCCGGGCGGCGGGCCCGGCGGCTGCGGCAGGGCGGTGCGCATGCCGAGCAGAGCGACCGCGGCGTAGATGCCGCTGGCGAGGTTGCCCAGACCCCAGGCCCAGCCGAGCCAGACCAGTCCGCGCGGTGCCCACAGCGCGGCCAGGCCGATGGTCACCACGGCGTAGACGACATTGCTGAGGACCAGTGGCGTCATCTTCTGGGCCAGTTTGAGGGCGAAGCTGGCCCAGGTGTTCAGTGCGACGGCCAGGGCTCCGCAGGCCAGTACGGCGAGCAGCGGCTGCGCACGCGTCGCGTAGGGGCCGCCGAACATCCGCAGGAGCAGCCCGCTGCCCAACGCGACGACCACGACCGACGGCACCTGCACCGCCGCGATGATGCCGGCGGCCCGGCGGAGCAGCACCGAGAAGCGCGAGGGGTCGTAGGAGACCTCCGCGAACACCGCCTCGCCGACGGAGAAGGAGACGGAGTTGAGCAGGTTGGCGATCTGGAAGGCGATGAAGTAGTAGCCCGCGGCGGCGGCCCCCAGTTGCTGCAGCACGATCATCGGGAGGACCAGCAGCGGCGCCAGGTTGAGCAGGCTCGACACGTAGCTCGCCAGGGAGAAGCGGAACTGCTCCCGCATCCGTGTGCCCCGGGCGCGCAGGTGGAAGCGGAAGCCGAGCCGGCGGTGCATCAGGAGCAGCGACACCAGCGCCGTCACCACGTAGCCGCCGCCGTTGGCACCGAGAATGCCGACCGAGCCGTAGCCGACGAGGGCGACCGGCAGGGCCAGTTTGACCAGTCCCTGGAGCAGCCCGTAGACCAGCGCGTTCTGATGAGCCATGCGGGCGCTGACGAAGACCGAGAAGGTCAGCTGGCTCACCGTCGCGCAGATGCAGAAGACCACGAACGCGGCGGCCGCCGTCGCGTGGTCACGGATGAAGACCAGCTTCTCCGCGTAGAGCGGCAGGCCGAGCAGGTAGACCGCGGCGACCGCGAAGGAGACCAGGCTGACCAGCACGATCGACTGGGTGAGCTGTCCGTTGCGGGAAGCCGCCGGCGCCGGGAAGCGAATGAGCGTGCTGTTGAGTCCGAAAAGGCTCAGATAGGAGATCAGCGAGGTCGCGGATATGAGCGAGGTGGCCAGTCCGACCTGTTCGGGGCTGTAGAAGTGGGCCACCAGCACCCAGAAGACGAAGCCGAGTCCGGCCGTGATCGCCGTGGATGCCATCAGGAAGAAGGAGTTGCGGTACACCTGGTCCTGTACGCGGGAGG
The DNA here is from genome assembly GCF_033793585.1 of Streptomyces sp. MI02-7b. Lineage (NCBI taxonomy): Bacteria > Bacillati > Actinomycetota > Actinomycetes > Kitasatosporales > Streptomycetaceae > Streptomyces > Streptomyces sp. MI02-7b. The sequence continues at coordinate 193,833 of NZ_JARAWX010000003.1, forward strand.
GCTTGCCGGGGTCCTCAGCCATGGGCGGCCGGCCCTGTCGCGGCGCGGTAGTACTGGGTCAGGGTGCTCACATGTGCTTCCCAGGCGAAGGAGGTCGTCGCGAGTCCGTGCGCGTACCGGCCCATGAGTTCGCGCCGCGGCCCGTCCCCGGCGAGGGCGGACAGCGCGGAGCGGATCGTCCCGGGGTCCCGGTCCAGCAGGGTGACCTTGGAGCGGTCCAGCCGGTAGGGCGCGTAACCGGGATCGTCGGTGGTGACGACCGGGAGGCCGCAGGCCATGGCCTCCTGGACGGTGAGGGGGAAGCCCTCGGCCGTCGACGGAAGGGCGAAGACGTCGCAGGCCCGGTACGCCTCGGCCAGCTCCTGCGGGGGCAGCCCGCCCAGGTGGTGCACGCCGGGCCGGCCGGCCAGGGCGGCGGAGTCGCCGTCGCCGGCGAACACCAGGTCGTAGCCCGCGGCCGGGTCGTAGCCGGACAGCAGCAGGTCGTAGCCCTTCTTCGGGACGAGGCGGCCCACGAAGAGCACCAGCGGCCGGTCCCCGGGCAGGCCGAAGCGCTTGCGGGCCAGCGACCGCTCCTCGGCCGATGCGGCGGGCCGGAAGAGGGCGGTGTCCACCCCGTTCGCCAGATGGCGGGCCCGTTCGGGCCGGGCGCCGTAGCGGCGTACGAAGTCCGCGACCGAGGCGTTGAGGGTGATCACGGTGCGCGCGCGCCGCAGCAGTCCGCGGCCCGCGACCGCGTACACGGCCCGCTGCACCCCGCGCACCAGCGCGGACGGGTGCTGCACGAGGGCGACGTGCTGGGTGACCAGGTGCGGGGTGCGGGTGAGGAGCGCGGCGAGACCGGCCGCCCACGAGGTCAGGTACAGGCAGTCGTGCACATGGACGACATCGGCCCGGCGGACCCAGCGCAGTGCGGTCGTCAGCAGCCGGGGCGAGAGCACCGGGAAGGGCACGCCGGCCTTCTCCGCGCCGTTCCAGGCCGCGACGCGCACGATGCGTGCGCCGTCCTCCTGGGTGATCGCGGTGCGCTCGCCGCTGGTGAGGACGGTGACGTCGACGCCCTGGGCGGCGAGGTGCACGGCCTCCATGCGGACGACGTTCTCGATGCCGCCGACGTGCGGCGGGTAGTAGTGGCTGACCAGCAGGACCCTCATCGGTAGATCCTCGCCCCCTCGCTGCTGTAGATCTCGTTCTTGGTCCGGTCGAGGAGGCCTACGGGGTACCGGTAGGTGACGAGGTCGCCCCGGTAGCTGAAGGACAGACGCCCGGTGCGCACGGTCGAGGTGCCCAGCAGGAGGTAGGAGTCCGTGCGCAGCACGGTCGGGAAGATGTCGCCCACGACCGGGCCGGTGAGGAGGGTCTGCTGCCGGTTGAAGGTGAAGCGGTCGGTCTGCACCAGGGACGGCTTGCCCTCGGCCGCGAAGCGCTGCGACAGCCAGTAGGCGGCCATCCGCTCCTCGGTGCTCGGGTAGTACACGTCGTAGTACTGGCCGGCATTGCTGAGCTGCAACTGCGGCGGGTAACCGCCCAGGAGTTTCGGCACCACGCCGGTGAGATCCAGGAACAGGGCCGCCACCAGCGCGTACACCACCACCACGCGGCGCCGTCCGGCCCAGCGCAGGGCGGACAGCATGCCCGCCGCGATGAACGGCGCGAAGAAGAACAACCCCTGCTGGAAGGCACGGAGCACGCCGTAGTCGACGGAGAGCTGGGGGACGACCGTGAGAATCCCGAGCAGGGCGACGGCGCCTATGGTCAGCGTGGTCTGGTCGCGCAGCGGCCTGAAGGCACCGCGGCGCCCGATGTCGATCACGATGACGCCGACGATCAGCAGGAGCTGCAGCAGGCCCGCGGTGACCTGGCGCAGCAGGGAGTTGACCGTGATCGCCTTGAGGCCGACGGCCTCGAGTACCCGGCCGGCAGAGGTGACAGCCATGTTCTGCTCGGGCACGACCGGGGTCGGGTAGGCGTCCACCGTCTTGAGGGACAGATACGTTCCGTCGGCCCGGTCGGTGACCGTTGCCTTCACGGTCTCGTCGCGGTAGTCGCTCAGCCGCTGCTGAGCCGTCATCGAGGACCCGCCGCCGAAGATGCTGTACGAGGTGTCGGACGAACCGCTCCGCGCCTGCCCCGGGTTCGTGATCTCCTGGGCCACGGAGCGCAGTGTGCTCTGCAACTGCCCGCTGGTGTGCGTGACCGGACCCGCCCACACCAGCGCCATGGCCACCGCCGCGGCCACGATCCACCAGGTCAGGAAGGAGCGGGCCTCGACCGGGCGCTGCTTGCGCTTGCGCGCCCGCTTGTCCTTGCATCGCTGCGCAAGGCGCCAGATCAGGTCGGTGACGAAGGCGACACCGAGGATGATGATCACGACGTAGATCGTCGAGTAGTGCGAGAGCGTGATGCCGGCCAGCAGCACCGCGAACGCGATCCGCCGCGCCCGCAGCGGCCGTCCGGAGTCGGTGAGGACCACCATCCCGCAGCCGAGCAGCACGAACGCGACCTCCTGGCGGCCCAGGAAGGTCATGTCGGAGAGGAAGGTCGGGAAGAGCATGAAGAAGACGGCCGACAGCAGCGACACCAGATGCGGCGCGACGTTGCGCACCGCGCGGTGGACCAGCACCGGAGTGAGCGCGAACAGCAGCGGCAGCAAGACCTTGAAGATGTAGACGTCGGGAATCGCGGTGAGCCGGAACACGCTCACGGGCAGCAGAGTGATGCTCAGGCAGGCGTTGTACGCGTCGGGATATGTGGCGACGTCCCAGAGCGATCCGCCGAGCGTCAGCCGGAAGAACTCGTACTCGCGCTGGATGTCGTGTCCCGTGATGGACCAACCGCGCAGCGAGTTCAGCAGGAGCAGCGCGGCCGCGGCGAGGAACAGGCCGGTTTCGAGGACGGCGACCGGGTAGCGCCCCCGGCGGGCCATCAGCAGCACCAGCAGCGTGACGATGGCGATGAACGCGGCCACGCTGACCGAGCCGCCGAAACCGTTGTTCAGCCGGATCGGCCCGGCCACGGACAGCACCAGGGCGACGCCGGCGAGCGACCCCACGGGCAGCGCACCCGGCGGCAGCCCGTCGCGGAGCCAGGACCTGCGCCGCTCGGCGCGCTCCTCCTCCGGTACGAAGGCGCCGATCACGATCAAGGTGAGTGCCGTGGCCCCGGCCAGGTACACCCGGGTCAGCGGTCGCTCCACCCCGGCCAGCGGCAGCACGGTGTTCACAGCGAGGGCGACCACGAGATCCGTGATGATCGCCAGGCCGGCGGCGAGCAGGAGGCTGCCGTCCCTGGTGGACACCACGCGGGAGGCCGTGCCGCGCCACACCGCGATGGGCGCCCCGAACAGCAGCCACAGGCCGGCCGCCGTGAGCACCACTGCGGGCATGCCGGGCAGCATCTCCACGACACAGGCCAGTGCGATGCCGAGCAGCGCCGCGAGCCGGCCGTGCAGGAGGTCGCCCGCCCGCGGGCCCGGGGCGGCGGCGTCAGCGGGCGACGCCTCGTCCCGGCCGCCGGCCCGGCGCCCGGAACGGGATCGGCCCGCACCCCGGCGTCCGTGCTCGGGGGCGTTCCCCGTGCCGTCGTCCTCGGCCGGGTCCGGATCCGTCTCCGCTCCCACGGCCCACGACGGGACCCTGGTGCCGTGCCGGCGGGTGGTCCCCGCGTCATGGGACGTCATACGGCGTCCTCTGGGTAGACCTGCGCGTAGACCTCTTCGACCTGGGCGGCCACGGCCTCCCAGGAGTAGTCGGGGGCTTTCGCGGCGCTCCGCCGGGCGAGACGCAGGCGCACACCAGGGTCGGCCGCCACCGAGTCGATGGCGGCTGCCAGCGCCGCCGGTTCGGGAGCGGCCAGCAGGCCGACCCCTCTGAGCAGTTCGGCGGTGCCGGGGACATCGGTCGCGATGACCGGCAGGGCGGCGGCCATCGCCTCCAGGACGACCAGCGGCATGCCCTCCCGGTCCGAGGGGAGCACGAAGGCGTCGGCGTCCGCGTAGGCCCGCACCAGGTCCTCACCGAGGAGCCCGCCGGAGAACTCGACGTTCCTCAGTCCCAGCTCGGCGGCGTGCGCCTCCAGCTTCTCCCGCAGCTCGCCGTCGCCGACGATCCGCAGCCGCACCGGCTCTTGGAGCAGGGCGGCCGCCTCCAGCAGCCGGGCGACGTTCTTCTGCGCGCTCAGGCGGCCGACGTACAGCAGCCGCAGCGGGCGCCCCGCCGTCTCCCGCACCGGCATGAAGTAGCCGGCCCCCACACCGTTGGGGACGACGAACACCCGGTCCGCCCGCACGCCGTAGGTGTCGCGCACGAAGGCGCCCTGTTCCTCGGTCAGCACGATCACCCCGGCGGCGGCACGCATCGACCGCGCGAAGACGTGCTTCTTGTAGGCGGGCAGCAGCCCGCCGAAGCGCCCGGAAGCGTCCACGTCGAGGTGGAAGTGGAGGATGAAGCGCTGCCCGCGCATCCGGGCGATGAACGCGACCATCTCCGGCATCAGCGCGTGCGCGCAGTGCAGGTGCACTACGGCGTCGCGCGGCGTCCGCAGCGCCAGCGAGACCGGCAGGCCCGGTGCGAGCGCGGTGTGCGCGACCTCGACCGCGCGGTGCCGCCGCACGGTGACCCGGCCGGCGCCGTAGCGGCGCGGTCCGCCGCCGGAACCGAGGGCGGTGGTGATGACCCGGACCTCGTGGTGCCGTCCGAGCTGGTTGGCAAGGTGCTCCACCACGCGTTCGAGCCCGCCGAGGTGAGGCGGGTAGTACGGAGTGATCTGCAGGATGGTGCGTCGCATCAGGCTTCAGTCTCGTACGTCAGGATGTGCCGCTCGGGTTCCGCGGCGCCACGAAGGTGTAGTGCAATGACTGCGCATGGCCGACGAGGGCCACTCGCACACGCGCTGTGTCGGAGGTCTTCGGGAACCGCGCGACGACGGGCACTGCTTTGCCGTCCTTGGGCTTCAGCCCCACCGTCCTGGTGTTCAGGACCTTGCCCCCGCGCGATTCGAGCGTCATCTTCAGCCGCAGAGGTGCGGCGCCCGTCCCATGGGCGTTCACCGCGACGTGGACGATCAGAGTGCCGCCGTCGAAGCGGGGCGTGTCCGTGAAGTAGAGCTCGGTGAACGGAGCCTGCTGCCGGGTGAAGGACTGCAGCAGGACCGTGCGTACCGACGGCACCGACCAGAGTCCCGCGACCAGCCCGACGGCGAGGACCAGGGCGACTCCCGCAGTCGCGATCCTCTGTCCCGGCGAGGCAGGGGGGCGGTCTTTCCCGTCCCCGCCAGCTTCCGCACGCGCCGCGGGAGACGACTCCGACTCCGGATCCGGATCCGGTTCCGGATCGGCATCCGGTTCCGGAGCATTGTCGTCGAACTGGTCAAGCCCGCCGGGCAGGGAGTTCATGCCGATGCGCACCGCTCTGCGGTCTCCCGGCCCCCTGCAGTCGGCAGGGCGGGCGCCTCGCCGTACGCGGGGATGGCGACGAACGGGCTTCTCATGCGGCTTGCCCCCCCCCGGGCGCTCGGACGAGGCGGCAAGCCCTCGTGCGTTTCTCCGCAGGACATCTCCGGGGAAGGGAATGGCCACGATCAGCCGAAGTGGCGGTGACGCGAAGCGCGCCGCTGACCCGTCAGAGAATGACGTGCGGAACAGATGCGACTGTAGTCCAGTATTGCTAAGTACCGTTGTTGGTGTGACCAATTTGTGATGACGTACGGGTAAAAGTGATCGTCACCCGACAAGCCATGAGGCGATCGGCTTCGCGTTTCCGCCCGCCCCGCCCTGCTTGACGCCGGCCACCTGCTCCGCCGTCAATGCCACGTCCCAGACCATGATGTGGCCGACGACACCGGCCCAGTAGCCCCCCCAGGTGCCATGCGTGCGCGCGCGGCCGAGTTGCAGCGGGCCCTTTCCGGCCCAGATGCCGGGGACCTTCGTGGAATCGGCGAGTTTTCCGTTCACATAGAGCGCGATCGTCTTCGTTCCGGCGTCGTAGGTGCCGGTGAGCAGCGCCCACTCGTTCACCGTGTTGACGTTCTTGGCGGCCTCGGCCTGGTAGGTCGTGCTGTCGGCGCCACCGTCGGCGGTCTGCACCTTGAAGATCCACTTGCGGTCCGCGCCCGAGGCCTCCCGGCCGAGGCTGAGGGAGGGGGACGCGCCGTCGCCCTGGCTGATCGCGGAGCGGGAGCCGCCCGGCGCCTCGTTGTAGACCCAGGCCGAGACGGTGAAGCTCTTGGTGACGTCGATCAGCTGCCCCGGCGATTGGGCGTAGGAATTGCCGTTGCTCCTGAACCTGGCCACATAACCGTTGGCCACCTTGCTCACGCCGGCGTCCGGTCCCAGGACCAGATTGTTCTGACCGGATTTGTCCGCGAGGGTGTTGTCCTCCCCGGGGACCGTGGGCGAGTCGGCGCCGGCGGAGGCGGAGGGGGAAGCGGGTGCGGAGATGGAGGAGCTGGGGGAGGAGGGGGCCGCGGCGTCCGACGTCCCGTTCGCGTAGTGGAGCACGACGGCGCCCGCGCCCACCCCGAGCACGCAGGCCACGAGGATGATCGCGCCCGTCCTGAGCACGCGGCGCCGGCGCTGCTGCGCCTCGTTGGCCTCGGCGAGCGACTCCCAGTCCGGGCCGCCGGTGAACGGGGGCGGCTGGTATCCGGGCTGCTGGTAGATGGGGTGCTGGTATCCGGGCTGCTGCCCGTACGGTATTTGCTGCTGGGGATACCCGTAACCGCTCGGCGCCGTGGGCGGCTGCGGAGCGGTCGGGGTGTTCCAGGGGTCCTGCCCAGGGGCGTTCGCCCCGTCCGGGTGTTCCGTGCCGTCAGTCACATCAGGGATGCTAGAGCAGCGTCGCGTGATCCCCTACGGGTGCTCCCGGGCGAACCGGTTTCCGGCGCCCCGCCGGCCCGATTCCCGCCCGGTTCGGCCCGGTTCAGGTGCGATGACGTCCCGCACCCCGCGCCCTCACAGCCGGGCGGCCGCGCCGACCGGGGTGGCGCCGCGGGTGTCCAGCATGAGCTGGGCCTTCGCGGCGAGGCCCTGCATGTCGTACGTGCGGTGGTGCTGGAGCAGGACGGTGAGGTCGGCCTGCGCCGCGGCTTCCCACAGCGAGTCGGCGCGGGGTACCGGGCGGTCCAGGACGCGCCACTCCGGGGCGTAGGGGTCGTGGTAGCTGAGCTGCGCGCCGAGTTCGATGAGGCGGGCGCCGATCTCGCGGGCCGGGGCCCCCTCCTGGTCGGGCAGGTCGGGCTTGTACGTCACCCCGAGGAGCAGCACGCGGGCGCCGCGCAGCGACTTGCCGTGCTCGTTGAGGAGCGCGGCGGCGCGCTGCACCACATAGCGCGGCATGCGGGCGTTGACCTCCTGCGCGTACTCGACCAGCCGCAGCGGATGGCCGCGCATGCGGCCCTGGTACGGCGGGTGGTTGGGGTCGAGCGGCATCGTGTGGCCGCCGACCCCGGGGCCGGGCCGGAAGGCCTGGAAGCCGTAGGGGCGGGTCTCGGCGCAGCGGATCACGTCCCAGACGTCGACGCCGATGTCGTGGCAGAAGACGGCCATCTCGTTGGCGAGCGCGATGTTGACGTGCCGGTAGTTGGTCTCCATCAGCTGCACGGTCTCCGCCTCGCGCAGGCCCCTGGCCCGCACGATCCGCTCGGTGAAGCGGGCGTAGAACGCGGCGGCCGCCTCCGTGCACGCGGGGGTGAGGCCGCCGATCACCTTGGGGCCGGCGAAGCCGCGGACGGGGGAGTAGGCGAGGTGGAAGCCGTGGCCCGCGCGCAGACCGGAGCCCTTCTCCAGCAGCGGCCGCAGGAACTCCTCCGTCGTGCCCGGGTACACCGGCGACTGCAGGACCACCGTGGTGTGCGGGCGCAGCTGGGCGGCCAGCGTGCTGCCGGCCTCCTCCAGGGCGGACAGGTCGAGTTCGTGGTCCTCGCCGACCGGGACCGGCGCGCAGATCACGGCCGTCCTGACACGGCCCAGCGCGGCGGGGTCGGCGGTCGCGCGGAAGCCGGCGGCCAGCATCCTGCGCACGTCGGCCGCGGCGAGGTCCCCGGACGGGCCGCGCAGGCCGGCGTTGACCGCGTCCACCGTCCGCTCGTCCGGGTCGTACCCGATCACCCCGATCCCGGCGGCGCAGGCCGCCTGCGCGAAGGGCAGGCCGGCATGGCCGAGTCCGATGACTGCGAGGTCTGCGGGCATGGAGTCCTCTTCCTGCGGCGTCCTGCGTGCGGTACCCAAATAGCTGGAAATCAGGCTAACCAGACAGATAGCTGATATGACCGCACGCCACGCGGCGCCGCAGCGGTTGCTGTCCGGGTCGGCTTCCCCCTGCCGACGGCCGGTGAGGGTTCAGTGAGGCATCTGCGCTCACCCGGACCGCCTCTTCCCCCCACCGGGGATCAGGCGCGATGCCAGACGGAGGGGGCGGGAGAGGTGGGGGCACCCCCGGCCGAAGGTTGGGGGAGGGAGGGCGGGAGACCCCGCACAGGTAGCAGCGCCGCGCGGCGCGGGTAACGATCGTGGGGACGGGGAATGCGCTGAGGCGCGACCTGGCGTCATCACGGGAGGCTCGGATGCTGACGGCGACATTGGGACCGGCGGAGCGCGCCTCCGCGCTCGCCCGAATGGCGGAGCAGGAACTGGACGTGCTCGTGGTCGGCGGCGGAGTCGTCGGCTCGGGGACGGCCCTGGACGCGGTGACCCGCGGGCTGGCGACCGGGCTGGTGGAGGCGCGGGACTGGGCGGCGGGGACGTCGAGCCGGTCGAGCAAGCTGATCCACGGCGGCCTGCGCTACCTGGAGATGCTGGACTTCGCCCTGGTCCGGGAGGCGCTGAAGGAGCGCGGGCTGCTCATCCAGCGGCTGGCCCCGCACCTGGTCAAGCCGGTGCCGTTCCTCTATCCGCTGCAGCACCGCGGCTGGGAGCGCTTCTACGCCGGGGCGGGCGTGACGCTGTACGACACGATGGCGCTGTCGTCGGGCCACAGCCGCGGCCTGCCGCACCACCGGCACCTGTCCCGCACGGGGGCGCTGCGCGTGGCGCCGTGCCTGCGCAAGGACGCCCTGGTCGGGGCGCTGCAGTACTACGACGCGCAGATGGACGACGCCCGCTACACGATGATGCTGGTCAGGACGGCCGCCGCCTACGGCGCGCTCGCGGCGAACCGGGCCCGGGTGATCGGGTTCCTGCGCGAGGGCGAACGCGTCGTCGGCGCCCGGGTCGAGGACGTCGAGGGCGGCGGCGTGTACGAGGTGCGGGCCCGGCAGATCGTGAACGCCACCGGCGTGTGGACGGACGACACGCAGGCGCTGATAGGCGAGCGCGGGCAGTTCCACGTCCGCGCGTCCAAGGGGATCCACCTGGTCGTGCCGAAGGACCGCATCCACTCCTCGACCGGGCTGATCCTGCGCACCGAGAAGAGCGTGCTGTTCGTGATCCCGTGGGGCCGGCACTGGATCGTCGGCACCACCGACACCGACTGGTCGCTGGACAAGGCGCACCCGGCCGCGTCCAGCGCCGACATCGACTACCTGCTGGAGCACGTGAACTCCGTGCTCGCGGTGCCGCTCACCCGGGACGACGTCGAGGGCGTGTACGCCGGGCTGCGGCCGCTGCTGGCCGGCGAGTCGGAGGCGACGAGCAAGCTGTCCCGCGAGCACACCGTGGCGCACCCCGTGCCCGGGCTCGTGGTCGTCGCGGGCGGCAAGTACACCACGTACCGGGTGATGGCCAAGGACGCCGTGGACGCCGCCGTGCACGGGCTGGACCGCCGGGTCGCGGAGTGCTGCACGGAGGACGTCCCGCTGGCCGGCGCCGAGGGCTACCACGCCCTGTGGAACGCCAGGGCGCGGATGGCGGAGAGCACCGGCGTGCACGTGGCGCGCATCGAGCACCTGCTCAACCGCTACGGCTCCCTCACCGAGGAGGTGCTGCAGCTGATCAAGGACGATCCGTCCCTCGGCAGCCCTCTCGCCAACGCCGACGACTACCTGCGCGCCGAGGTCGTCTACGCCGCCGCCCACGAGGGAGCCCGCCACCTGGACGACGTGCTCACCCGCCGTACCCGCATCTCCATCGAGACCTTCGACCGCGGCACGCTCAGCGCCCGCGAGGTGGCCGAGCTGATGGCGCCGGTGCTCGCCTGGGACAAGGAGCAGGTGGAGAAGGAGGTCGAGCACTACCAGAAGCGGGTGGAGGCCGAGCGGGAGTCGCAGCGGCAGCCCGACGACCAGACGGCGGACGCCGCCCGCCTGGGCGCCCCGGACATCGTCCCGCTGTAGCACGCGGTCACGCGGGTCGGCGGGCATCGTCTGTGGCCTGGACCACCGCCCCGCCGGCGCCGTGATCCGGCCGGATATCGTTCCTTCCGGAAGAACGCGGGAAGGGGCGCGCGATGTCGGACCTCGGACGCTTGGTGGCTGGGCGGTACCGGCTTGTCGAGCGGATAGGCCGTGGCGGGATGGGCACCGTGTGGCGGGCCGAGGACGAGTTGCTCGGGCGTTCGGTGGCGGTGAAGAAGTTGCATCCGCCGCAGCCGCATCTGCAGGACGACGAGGTGGAGACGTTGTTCGAGCGGACGCGGCGTGAGGCGCGCAGTGCGGCGCGGATCAATCATCCCAATGTCGTGGTGGTGCATGACGTGGTGGAGGACGAGGGGCTGCCGTCGATCGTGATGGAGTTCGTTCCGGCGACGACGTTGGGTGATCTGCTGAAGGAGCGGGGGCCGGTCGGGCCTGAGGAGGCGGCGCGGATCGGGCGGGGGATGATCGGGGCGTTGCGTGCGGCGCATGCGGCGGGGGTGCTGCACCGGGATGTCAAGCCCGGCAATGTCCTGTTGTCGGAGACCGGTCGGGTGGTGTTGACGGATTTCGGTATCGCTCAGGCGTCGGGGACGTCGACGTTGACGCGTACGGGGGAGTTGATCGGGTCGATCGATTTTCTGGCGCCGGAGCGGTTGACGGGTGGTGTGCCGGGTCCTGAGGCGGATCTGTGGGCGTTGGGGGCGACGTTGTTCCAGGCGGTGGAGGGGCGTTCGCCGTTTCGTCGGGACACGGCGATCGAGACGGCGTATGCGATTGCCACGGATGAGGTGCCGGTGGCGGGTCGTGCGGGTGGGCTGGGTCCGGTGATCGCGGGGTTGCTGGTGCGTGAGCCGGGGCGGCGGTTGTCGGCGGTGGAGGCGGAGCGGATGCTGCGGGCGGTGGCCGCCGAGTCGGCCACGGCCGGCGTGCCCCGCGAAGCCCTGGGACACCCGCAGCCGCTGACCGGGCCGACCACGGTCGTCCGCCCCCCGGCCGGTGGCGTGACCGCGCCCGTCACCGCCGCCACGATGTCGCCGTACCAGCCGCAGGCCCCCGCCCCCGCCCCAGCACCGGCCCCTGCCCCGACGCCTCCGCCCGTCCGCCGCCGGCGCGCCCCCCTGTGGATCACCGCGGGTGTCCTGGTGGCGGCCCTCACCGCGGGCGGCGTGTACGCGGGTCGGCACTTCGGCGGCGCGGACCGTGCCACCGCGGGCTCGCCCGCGCCGACGTCCCCGTCGGCGCCGCCGAGCACGCCGTCCACCTCCGCGCCCGCCTCGCCGTCGCCCTCGTACAGCCCGTCCCCCGTCCCGGACGGCTACCACCTGGCCGAAGAGCCGGACCGCGGCTTCTCCGTGCCCATTCCCGACGGGTGGACGCGCCAGGTCAGCGACGACGGCCAGCAGATGATCTACGTCGACCCGACGGGGCTGGTCGGACTGCGCATCGGCACGCTGGACTTCGCGGGGCCGAGCCCCCTGCAGCACTTCAAGGACGAAGAGGCGCAGACGATCCCGAAACTGGACGGCTACGAGCAGCTGCGCATGCAGAGCACGCAATGGCGCGGACGGCCCGCCGCCATATGGGAGTTCACCTTCGAGGGCAAGGCGCGCACGTTCCGCGCGATCGACCTCGGATTCGGCGATCCCGGACAGCGGGAGTTCGCCGTCTACCTCTCCGCCCCGGCAGCACAATGGGCCTCTGACCGGCGGGTGTTCGAGAACGCCGTGGCCGGTCTCGTACTGCAGGACTAGCACAGGGTCAGGCCGGGGTGGGACCACGGGGCATTGTCAGGGATGATGGAGGTCTCCATCCCGCGGTCGCCGACATCAGGCGATGAGGGAGCTTCATCTTCAGCGACTGCAGAGGGAATTCATGGGTCAGGCGCATGACACCGACACCGACCACCGTCTCCTCGCCGGGCGCTACCGGCTGGGTGCCGTGCTCGGCAAGGGCGGCATGGGCACGGTCTGGCGGGCTGTCGACGAGACCCTGGGCCGTACCGTCGCCGTCAAGGAGCTCCGCTTTCCGGGCAATGTCGACGAGGACGAGAAGCGCCGCCTGATCACTCGCACCCTGCGGGAGGCCAAGGCGACCGCCCGCATCCGCAACACCGGGGCGATCACCGTCTTCGACGTCGTCGAGGAGGACGAGCGCCCCTGGATCGTGATGGAGCTGGTCGAGGGCCGCTCGCTGTCCGACGCGATCCGCGAGGACGGCCCGCTGACGCCCAAGCGCGCCGCCGAGGTCGGCCTGACCGTCCTTGACGTGCTGCGCGCCGCGCACAAGGAGGGCATCCTCCACCGCGACGTCAAGCCGTCCAACGTGCTGCTCGCCCAGGACGGCCGGGTCGTGCTGAGCGACTTCGGCATCGCCCAGATCGACGGCGACCCGTCGGTCACCTCCACCGGCATGCTCGTCGGGGCCCCCTCCTACATCTCGCCCGAGCGGGCCCGCGGCCAGAAGCCCGGTCCGCCCGCCGACCTGTGGTCGCTGGGCGCGCTGCTGTACGCGTGCGTGGAGGGCAGGCCGCCGTACGACAAGGGCTCCGCCATCGCGACCCTGACCGCCGTGATGACCGAGCAGCTCAAGACCCCCAGGAACGCGGGCCCGCTGGCCGGCGCGATCCAGGGGCTGCTCGCCAAGGACCCCGAGGAGCGCCTCGACGACGCGGCCGTGCGGCCGATGCTGACCGAGGTCGTCAACGCCCCGGTCGTCCCCGACGCACCGGCCCCCGACGTCACCCGCGCCATACCGCTGCCCACCGACCCGCAGCCGACGCCCACCGACGCGCCGCCCGCGACCCGCGAGGCCGCCGCCGACCAGGCCGCGCTGCGCGCGGCGAAGACCAAGCCGGAGCCGGTGCCGGCTCCGGCCGCCGCCCCGGCCCCGGCGGCGGTCGCCTCGGCGCCCTTCACCCTGCCGCCCTTCCTGCAGGACGAGCGGCGTCGCCGGATCCTGCTGGTCGTGGCGGGCGTGGTCGTGCTCGCCGTGCTCGGCACGATCATCGGCGTCCTGGCGGCCGGCGGCGACGAGGGCACGGGTTCCGGGGCGTCCCCCGGTCCCTCGGCCTCGGCGAGCACCAAGTCCGGTGACAACGGCGGTGTCAAGGACGACGACACGTCCGGTGACGACACGGGCAAGAACAAGGACGACGACAACTCCGGCCCGGGCAAGGGGACCGGCGGCTCCGGCTCCACCGCCGCGCCCTCGTCCGGCGGCGACTCGGGTTCCGGCAAGGGCTCCGACGACTCCGCCGGCTCGGTGCCGTCGGGCTGGAAGACCTACACCTCCGGTGAGGGCGGGTTCTCGATCGCGCTGCCCGCCGGCTGGGAGGCGAACAGCAGGGGCAACGGCTACGGCAGCGGCCGGATATTCAACGCGAACCACAGCCCGCGCGTCCAGATCGACTGGACGTCCACCCCCGGCAAGGACGCCGCCGAGGCCTGGCGGAAGCAGGAGCCGAGCAGCCGGAGCAGCTTCCCCGGCTATCAGCGGGTCTCCATCGACCCGGTCTCCTGGCGCGGTTACCGCACCGTCGCCGACTGGACGTTCACCTTCACCTCCCACGGCACCAGGATGCGGGCGGTCAACCGCGGGTTCGTCACCGACGACACGCACGGGTACGCCATCCTCTTCACGGCCCCGGACGCCGAGTGGAACAGCACGAAGACCCAGGCGATGCTGGCCGCTCTGTACAAGACCTTCAAACCGGCCAAGTGACACCGCTCGAGCACGTATCGTGAATCATTGCGGACTGTCCGCATCCAGATCGGATCGGATCTGACGCTTTGGGGAGGCGTCGTGGACGACTACGCGGGACGGGTCCTGGCCGACCGCTACCGCCTGCCGCGGCCGCCCGCCGACGAGTACGAACTGGTGGAGACCCGGGCCTTCGACACCTACAGCGGCCAGGAGGTGCTGATACGCCAGGTGCTGCTGCCGGAGGTCGTCGGTGCCGAGCCGGAGCCGTACCGCGGTGACGGCGGGGACACCGCGCGGCGGGCGCTGGAGGCCGCCCGTGCGGCGGCCGCGATACCCGACCACCCCCGGCTGGTGCAGGTCTTCGACATCTTCGTCGAGGACGGCAGCGTCTGGATAGTGAGCGAGCTGGTCTCCGCCCGCCCGCTCGCCGCGCTCCTGGCCGACAAGAAGCTGAGCCCGTACCGCGCCGCCGAGGTCGGCAACGACGTGCTGACCGCGCTGCGCGTGCTGCACGCCCACGGCTGGACCCACCGCAATGTCACCGCCGGCACCGTGCTGGTCTGCGACGACGGCCGCGCCATGCTGTCCGGCCTCGCGGTCGGCGCAGCCCAGGAGGCGCTGTGCGGCTACAACACGCTGCCGGTGCCCGCGCTCACGGGCGGCGGCGAGGAGGAGGCGGGCGGCGGCAGCTGGGAGGGCCCGCACTCGGTGCTGGAACTCGAGCGCGCCCGGCAGGCCCGGCTCACCGTGGTCGGCCCGGTCACCGAACGCTGGGCCCCGGAGCAGGCCACCGAGGTCCACGAGAACTGGCAGCTGGCGCCGCCGGTCGGACCCGCCGCCGACCTGTGGGCGCTGGGCTCGCTGCTCTTCCGCAGTGTGCAGGGCCACCCGCCGTTCCCGGAGGAGTCCACGAACGAGCTGGTCCAGCTCGTCGTCGCCGAGCCCCCCGCGTTCGCCGAGGAGTGCGGTCCGCTGCGGCCCGTCGTGGAGTCCCTGCTGCGGCAGGACCCCGAGGAGCGGCCGGACGTGGAGGAACTGCGCGGCTGGCTGCGCTCCCTCGTGCGCTCCGCCCCCGAGCCCGATCTCGGGCTGCGCACCGTGCCGGTGCCCGCCGACGACCCGCACAAGCTGCCCATCGTGCGGCGCCGGGGCGAGCTCGTACGCCGCCGCAAGGCCGCCGCCGATCCGGTGCCGGTGCCCCTGGCCCACGGCCGCCACAAGCGGTCCAGGGAACGCAAGCGGAGTGCGCGGGGGCCGCGCACGCTCGGGTTGATGCTCGTCGCCCTGGTCCTGGCGCTGCTGGCCGCGGCCGTGGTCTACGCCGTGGTCTTCCTGCCGCGCGCCGGCACGGCCGACGAGGGCGGGGCGGGCTCCTCCCGCACCCTGCCCGCGCAGGTGCCCGGTGGCGACGACAAGCCGCAGGACTCGCATGCCCCGTCCGCCCCGTCCTCCGGGACCTCGCCGTCGGGGACGCCGGGGAGCAAGGCGCCGGCGAGCAGCGCGCCGCCCACCCGGTCCACGCCCCCCGGCAACACGGTGACCACCGGTCTGGGCGGCGACTTCCAGCTGCGCACGGACCCGGCGGGATTCCACCTGGCCGTGCCCAACGGCTGGCATCGCAGCGGCAGGAACGGTGACGGCCAGGTCCGCTACACCGGCGGGGACTACCAGCTGCTCGTCGTCCCCGGCCGCGACGCGGTCGCCGCAGGCGGCGGCGATCCCATGGCGTACCAGAACGACGAGCCGGAGCTGGCGGGCTTCCGCGCCTCGAGCTGGTCGTCGGCCTCCGGGCTGCGCCGCCTCGACATGGGCGGCGTCCCCGCGGCGGAGGGGGAGTTCAGCTGGAGCGACGCCTCCGGGCAGCAGCTCTTCGCGCGCAACCTGGTGATGGTCAGGGACGGCAAGTACCACATCGTGCTGGTCGTCGGGCCGGACAACCGCCGCTCGGACGTCAAGCGGTACTTCGAGAAGGCGGCCGAGACCTACGGCACCTGACCCGTCCCGCCCCGGTCCCGCGCGCGGAACCGGACCGGAACCGGACCGGACGGTCGCGGCGTCGAACAGCCCGTGGGGGCAGCGGAATGATCGGAAGCGCGAGCGGCAGCGGCAGCGTGGTGGCCGGACGGTACCGGCTGGGCGACCTGATCGGCAGCGGCGGAATGGGCCGCGTGTGGGAGGCGCAGGACGTCGTGCTGCGCCGTACCGTCGCGATCAAGGAGCTGACCCTCGGCGCCCATCTGGCCGAGGAGGACCGGGTCCTGCTGCAGACCCGCATGCAGCAGGAGGCCCGCGCGGCGGCCCGGATCAACCACCCGGGCGTGGTCACCGTCCACGACGTGGTCGAGCAGGACGGCCGCCCGTGGATCGTCATGGAGCTCGTGGACGGCCGCTCCCTGGAGGAGGCGGTCCGCAAGGACGGCCCGCTGCCCCCGCGCGAGGCCGCCCGGGTCGGCGCCGCCGTCCTCGACGCGCTGCGTGCCGCGCACGCCGCGGGCGTCCTGCACCGTGACGTCAAACCGGCCAATGTGCTGCTCGCCCGCGACGGCCGGGTGCTGCTGTCGGACTTCGGCATCGCCGTCGTCGAGGGCGACGCGGCCATCACACGCACCGGCGAACTCGTCGGGTCCGTCGACTACCTGGCCCCCGAACGGGCCCGCGGCGGCCGGCCCGGCCCCGAGTCCGACCTGTGGTCGCTGGGCGCGACGCTCTACGCCGCGGTCGAGGGCCGCTCCCCGTTCCGCCGCACCTCGCCGATCGGCACGCTGCAGGCGGTGGTGTACGAGGAGCCGCCCGAGCCCCGCACCGCGGGACCGCTGCGGCCGGTGATCACGGGCCTGCTGCGGAAGGAGCCGGCCGCCCGGACGCCCGCGGGGGAACTCGCGACCACGCTGGCGGTGGTCGCCGCGGGCAGGGCGCACCACGGCGGCCCGCGCGGACGGCGCGGGGTCCTCGCGGCGGTCGCGGTCCCGGTCGCGGTCGCGCTGCTCGCGGCCGTCGTCGTGGCCGTCCTGCACGACCGGGGCGGCGACACGGCCGCCGGTGCGACCGGCGGGGTGCCCGCCGGGTACGTGCGCGTCACGGACCCGGCCGGGTTCAGCGTGGCCGTACCGCGCGGCTGGAAGCGGCAGTTGGACGGCGACCAGATCGACTACACGCCCGACAACGGCGCGCACCGGCTGCGCGTCGGGATCGACAGCCGCCCGGCGGACCCCAATCCGTACATGCATCTGCTCGCACTGGAGAAGGACGTCCGCGCGCTGCCCCGCTACACCCGCGTGCGGCTGCACCAGAACACCTTCCGCGGGGGCGACGGCGCGCTGTGGGAGTTCACCTGGACCGCCGAGAAGGAGAACCCCGGGCCGCGCCGCGCCGTCGACCAGGCGTACCGCGCCCCGGACGGCACCGAGTACGCGGTGTACATGGGCGCCCCGGCCGCCGACTGGCCCGCGTCCCTCGCCCGGTTCCAGGTCGCGCTCCAGACCTGGCGGACCGAACCGCGGTCCTGACCACGGCGTGCCTCCTCCGGCGACGCGGTGCGTGCCGCCGCCGGCCCGGGGCGGCGGCCCGGCGCGCGTGCCGCGGTCCGCGTCCCGGACCGGGGCCGGGACGGGCTTGCGGCGTTCTTGCCAGCTTTTGCTGGCGTCCTTGTGAAAAGTAGCTACTGACGGGTATGCACGCGGTGTCGTCCCGCCGTACTCTCCCGCCATGACGGACTTCCCCCCAAGTGGTCCCGCCGGTCAGGCCGGCGACGGCAACCCGGTCGCCCCCGCCGGCAGCAGGACGGCCGCCGACGTGGTGACCCCCGAACTGGTCGCACGGCTCACCCGGGGCGTGGGCGGCAGCGGCCGCACCGCGAACCACACGCCGATGACCGGCGAGACGCTGGCGGAGCTGCCCGAGTCGACGCCGGAGGACGTGGCGGCGGCGTACGAACGGGCCCGGGAGGCGCAGCGGGCGTGGGCGGCCACCCCGGTCCGCAAGCGCGCCGCGGTGCTGCTGCGGTTCCACGACCTGGTCCTGCGCCGGCAGGCCGAGGTGCTGGACCTCATCCAGCTGGAGACCGGGAAGACCCGGCTGCACGCGCACGAGGAGGTGCAGGCCGTCGCCGTCGCCGCCCGCCACTACGGGCTGAAGGCCCCGTCGTACCTGCGGCCCAAGCGGCACACGGGCGCGATCCCGGTGCTGACCAAGGTCGTCGAACTGCGCCACCCGCGCGGTGTGATCGGGCAGATCGCCCCCTGGAACTACCCCTTGGAGCTGTCCATCGGCGACGCGCTGCCCGCCTTCGTCGCGGGCAACGCCGTGGTCATGAAGCCCGACACCGAGACGGCGCTGACCGCCCTGTGGGCGCGCGAGCAGCTGATCGAGGCCGGGCTGCCGGCCGACGTCTGGCAGATCGTGATCGGCGAGGGCCCGGTCGTCGGCCCCGCCGTGGTCGAGCACGCCGACTACGTGTCGTTCACCGGCTCGACCCGCACCGGCCGCGACGTGGCGACCCGCGCCGCCGCCCGCCTGGTCGGCGTCTCCCTCGAACTGGGCGGCAAGAACGCCCTGTTGGTGCTGGAGGACGCCGACCTGGACAAGGCCGCCGAGGGTGCGGTCCGCGCCTGCTTCTCCTCTGCCGGGCAGCTGTGCATCTCCATCGAGCGGCTCTTCGTCCACGCGTCGGTGGCCGACGCCTTCCTGGAGCGCTTCACCGCCCGTACCAGGGCCCTCAAGCTCGGCACCGCCCTCGCCTACGGCGCCGGGATGGGCTCGCTGGCCGGCGAGCGCCAGCTGGAGACCGTCACCCGGCACGTGGAGGAGGCCGTCGCCAAGGGCGCGACCGTCCTCGCCGGCGGCCGGCC
Source organism: Streptomyces sp. MI02-7b (assembly GCF_033793585.1). Lineage (NCBI taxonomy): Bacteria > Bacillati > Actinomycetota > Actinomycetes > Kitasatosporales > Streptomycetaceae > Streptomyces > Streptomyces sp. MI02-7b. Next base: position 212,669 of record NZ_JARAWX010000003.1, read on the forward strand.
GCGTCCCGACGCCGGCCCGTTCTTCTTCGAGCCGACGGTCCTGGACGGTGTGGAGGCCCCGATGGCGGTCTGCACCGAGGAGACCTTCGGCCCGGTCGTCTCCGTCTACCGCTTCACCGACGAGGACGAGGCCGTCGAGCGCGCCAATGCCACGCCGTACGGCCTCAACTCCAGCGTGTGGACCAAGGACGCCCGCCGCGGCGCCCGCGTCGCCGCCCGTCTGCGCAGCGGCACCGTCAACGTCAACGAGGGCTACTCGTCCGCCTACGGCAGCGTCCGCTCCCCGATGGGCGGCATGAAGGACTCCGGCCTCGGCCGCCGGCACGGCTCCGAGGGCATCCTGAAGTACACCGAGGCGCAGACCGTGGCCACGCAGCGGCTGCTGCCGATGGCCCCGTCGCTGGGCATGGACGACGCGGCGTACGCGGCCTTCATGAGCCGCAGCCTGCGCGTGATGAAGGCACTGAGGCTCCGCTGATGGGGGACGAGCCGATGGGACGGACCCGGGACGACGGACAGGACGACGACGGCCAGGTCCAGGACCAGCACCAGGACCAGCAGCAGGACGTGGACGCGGACCTGGACGTGGACGTGGACGTGGACGTGGACTACGACGTGATCGTGGTCGGGTCCGGCTTCGGCGGCGCCGTCTCCGCGCTGCGCCTGACCGAGAAGGGCTGGAAGGTCGGCGTCCTGGAGGCGGGCCGCCGCTGGACCCGCGAGTCCCTGCCGAAGAACTCCTGGCACCTCAAGGACTACCTGTGGGCCCCGGCCTTCGGGCTGTACGGGATCCAGCGCATCCACCTGCTCGACAACGTCATGATCCTGGCGGGCGCCGGGGTCGGCGGCGGCTCGCTCAACTACGCCAACACCCTCTACGTGCCGCCGAAGGCGTTCTTCGAGGACCGCCAGTGGGGCCACATCACCGACTGGCGGGAGGAGCTCGCGCCCTACTACGACCAGGCCAAGCGGATGCTGGGCGTGCGCCTCAACCCGACCATGACCCCCTCCGACGTCCACCTCAAGGCGGCCGCCGAGAAGATGGGCGTCGGCGACTCCTTCCACATGGCCCCGGTGGGCGTCTTCTTCGGCGACGGCCAGGACGCCGGGGGGGACGCCAAGGCCGCGCCCGGCGGCGAGGTCCCCGACCCGTACTTCGGCGGCGAGGGGCCGTCCCGGCGGGCCTGCACCGAGTGCGGGGAGTGCATGACCGGCTGCCGGCACGGCGCCAAGAACACCCTCAACGAGAACTACCTGCACCTCGCCGAGAAGGCGGGCGCGGTGATCCACCCGATGACCACGGTCACCGCGCTGGCGGAGAACCCCCAGGGCGGCTACGACGTCTCCGTCGTGCCCACCGACCGCCGCAAGGCCGCCCCCCGCGTCCTGCGCGCCCGGTACGTGGTCGTCGCGGCCGGCACCTACGGTACGCAGACGCTGCTGCACCGCATGCGCGACGCGGGCCGGCTGCCCGGTGTCTCGGCCCGGCTCGGCGAGCTGACCCGCACCAACTCCGAGGCACTGGTGGGCGCGCAGACCGACAGCCGCCGCTACCGCAGGCGTACGGGTGAGCAGCGGGTGGACTTCACGCGGGGCGTGGCCATCACGTCCTCGATCCACCCCGACGACCACACCCACATCGAGCCGGTCCGCTACGGCAAGGGCTCCAACTCGATGGGCGGCCTGTCCATCCTGCAGGTCCCGCACGGCACGAGACTGCCGCGCGGCGTGGCCTACCTGGCGCACTGCGCCCGCCACCCGGTGCTGCTGATGCGCTCGCTGTCCAACCGCCGCTGGTCCGAGCGCACCATCATCGGCCTGGTCATGCAGTCCCTGGACAACTCGCTGACCACCTACCGCAAGCCCAAGGGCCTGGGGAAGGGCCTGCTCACCGCCCGCCAGGGGCACGGCGCGCCCAACCCGGACTTCATCCCCGAGGGCGCGGAGGCGGCCCGGCTGCTGGCCGAGGAGATCAACGGCTTCGCGGGCAGCAACGTCGGCGAGTTGATGGGCACCCCGCTCACGGCGCACTTCCTGGGCGGCTGCGCGATCGGCGAGGACGCGGAGCACGGCGTCATCGACCCGTACCACCGGCTGTTCGGGCACCCGGGCATCCATGTCGTGGACGGCGCGGCCGTGTCGGCCAACCTCGGCGTCAACCCGTCGCTGACCATCACCGCGCAGGCGGAACGGGCGATGGCGCTGTGGCCCAACAAGGGCGAGGCGGACCCCCGTCCGGCCCAGGGCGAGGCCTACCGCCGGGTCACGCCGGTCGAGCCGAAGCAGCCGGTCGTCCCGCAGGACGCCTTCGGCGCCCTGCGCCTGCCGCTGCTCCCGGTCCCGCCGGTGCCCCCCAAGCCGTGACGGACGGCCGTCGTCGCGGGACGGCGGCCGGCGGAGGGCGACTCACTCGATCGTGGGCCGGATGTCTGCCCAAGTGCGGCGAAATGAGTAGTGTGTTCCTCGCAGAGCGGCCGGCCCCCGGCGTCCCCGGGGCCGACCGCCACTTTTGAGTCGTGACCGGGCTGCTGTCCCCTGCTGTCCGGTCACATCCACCGGAACGAGGTCCCACGGCGGGCCCGCGGTGCTTCCACTAGGCGCGGGCGCGCCTCATCGTTCCGATGCCACCCCGCCCAGCTGCGTCTGAGCGGTGTCCACGCGTGGTGTCCTGCTTTTCGACGTCTTGTTGTTCCTGCTGTCCCGCTACCCCTGGCCCAGGGTGACCGCGCCTGGCTGGCACGGACACCGGATTCAACGAAGGCACCCGGAGGCGGTCACGTGCCGTACGGGTGATGCCCCCCGAACGGGTCACACGGCCCGTCCCAGGGGCGGCCACCGCCCCCGGCGCACGCCCGGCTCAGACGCGGCCGCGGCACAGCTCCAGCAGGGTCATCGCCAGCGCGGTGCCGGGCCTGCCCAGCTCACCGCGGAAGCGGCCGAGGACCTCCATCTCGCGGGCCAGGTGCACCCGGCGGCCGCCGGAGGCGATCCGGGCCCGCTGGATGCCGGCCGAGACCGTCATCCGTTCCCGGATCAGCGCGATGATCCGGGCGTCGAGGTCGTCGATGCGCTGGCGGGCGCCGGCGATCACGGTCTCGGCGGTGTGCTCCTGCCCGGGTCGCTCCTGCCCGGGTCGCTCCTGCTCCGGCCGTTCCTGCCCGGTGGGGGCTGCCGTGCTGCTCATGGGTCTCTCCTCGGGGGGTACGGCCCCTGACCTGCCCGGGGAGGCAAACGCCAGGCGCCCCGGGCCGTGTGGCCCGGGGCGCCTGGTGACGTCTGGAATGCGTTTCCGCGATCAGACAGCACGACCATGGCAGCCGGACCAGCCGGTGCCATAGGTAAACGCGAAGTGCGTGCTGCTGAACATGGCGGACAGTGTGACCCCTCGGGGCGGGGAAGTAAAGCCGCGGGCCCCGGTAGAATCGGCAGGGACCCCACGTTCGACCCGCCGGAAGGCCCACCGTGGCATCAGCGACCCCAGCCGCCCCCGACACCGTTCTCGTCGTCGACTTCGGGGCGCAGTACGCCCAGCTCATCGCCCGCCGTGTCCGTGAGGCCCGGGTCTACAGCGAGATCGTGCCGAGCACCATGCCGGTCCAGGAGATGCTGGCCAAGCGGCCGGCCGCGATCATCCTGTCCGGCGGACCGTCCTCGGTCTACGCGGAGCACGCCCCGCGGCTGGACCGCGCCCTCTTCGAGGCCGGCGTGCCGGTCTTCGGCATGTGCTACGGCTTCCAGCTGATGGCGATCACCCTCGGCGGCACCGTCGACAACACCGGCGCCCGTGAGTACGGCCGCACGCCGCTGCACGTCGGCAAGACCGGCTCGACGCTCTTCGAGGGCACCCCGGCCGAGCACTCGGTGTGGATGTCGCACGGTGACACCTGCTCCGCCGCCCCCGAGGGCTTCGCGGTCACCGCGACCACCGACCTCGTGCCCGTCGCCGCCTTCGAGAACGACGAGAAGAAGCTCTACGGCGTCCAGTACCACCCCGAGGTGCTGCACTCCGAGCACGGCCAGCAGGTGCTGGAGCACTTCCTGTACCGGGGCGCGGGCATCGCGCCGAACTGGACCACGCACAACGTGGTGGAGGAGCAGGTCGCCGCGATCCGCGCCCAGGTCGGCGACAAGCGCGCGATCTGCGGCCTGTCCGGCGGCGTGGACTCCGCGGTCGCCGCGGCCCTGGTCAACAAGGCCATCGGGGAGAAGCTGACCTGCGTCTACGTGGACCACGGCCTGATGCGCAAGGGCGAGTCCGAGCAGGTCGAGAAGGACTTCGTCGCGGCCACCGGCGTGCAACTGAAGGTCGTCGACGCCGAGGAGCGCTTCCTCACCGCGCTCGCCGGGGTCTCCGACCCCGAGGAGAAGCGCAAGATCATCGGCCGGGAGTTCATCCGGGTCTTCGAGCAGGCCGCGAGCGAGATCGTCGCCGAGGCCGGCGCGCACGGCGAGTCGGTGGAGTTCCTGGTCCAGGGCACGCTCTACCCGGACGTCGTGGAGTCCGGCGGCGGCACCGGCACCGCCAACATCAAGTCCCACCACAACGTGGGCGGCCTCCCCGAGGACCTGCAGTTCCAGCTCGTCGAGCCGCTGCGCAAGCTGTTCAAGGACGAGGTCCGCATGGTCGGCCAGGAACTCGGCCTGCCCGAGGAGATCGTCCAGCGCCAGCCCTTCCCGGGCCCGGGCCTGGGCATCCGCATCGTCGGTGAGGTCACCAAGGAGCGGCTGGACCTGCTGCGCGACGCCGACGCCATCGCCCGCGAGGAGCTCACCGCGGCCGGTCTGGACCGCGACATCTGGCAGTGCCCGGTGGTCCTCCTCGCCGACGTCCGCTCCGTCGGCGTCCAGGGCGACGGCCGCACCTACGGTCACCCGATCGTGCTGCGCCCGGTCTCCAGCGAGGACGCCATGACCGCCGACTGGTCGCGGCTGCCCTACGAGGTGCTGGCCCGCATCTCCACCCGCATCACCAACGAGGTCGCGGACGTCAACCGGGTCGTGCTGGACGTCACCAGCAAGCCCCCGGGCACCATCGAGTGGGAGTAGCCCCCTCACGTGGGGCAGGCTTGGGGCGATACCGGGGAAACCTGGTATCGCCCCTGTCCATCTGCGGTACCTCGGGGTAACTTCCGCGCCATGACCGACACCGCGCCGCAGCCCGTACCCCCCGATCAGTTGCATTTCGCCCTGCCGCCGACGTTCGAGGACCCGGCCGAAGAGCGGCGGCACCGCAAGGAGCGACTGGCGGCGGCGTTGCGGGCGTTCGGCCGGATGGGGTTCGAGGAGGGCGTGTCGGGCCACATCACGGTCCGCGACCCGGAGTTGGCCGACCACTTCTGGGTCAACCCCTTCGGGGTGCCCTTCGCGCACGTCGCCGTCGGCGAGTTGATCCTGGTCAACCAGCAGGGTGCGGTAGTCGAGGGCCGCCACCACGTCAACCAGGCCGCCTTCACCATCCACGCCCATGTGCACCTGGCCCGCCCCGACGCGGTGGCCGTCGTCCACAGCCACTCCACGTACGGCCGGGCGCTGGCGGCGATCGGCGAGCGGCTGGAGCCGATCAGCCAGGAGGCGTGCGCCTTCTACGAGGACCACGCGGTGTACGACTCCTACACCGGCGTGGTGGTCGACGACGCCGAGGCACGGCGCGTCGCCGTGGTGCTCGGCGGCCACAAGGGCGTGATCCTCCGCAACCACGGGCTGCTGACGGTGGGGGAGACGGTGGACGCGGCGGCGTGGTGGTTCATGACCATGGAGAAGGCCTGCGAGGTGCAGCTCAGCGCCAAGGCGGCGGGCACGCCGGTGCTGATCGGCCACGACGACGCGGTGGCCACCCGTGAGCAACTGGGACACGATCTGGTCGCCTGGATCAACTATCAGCCGACATATGAGCGGATAGTCCGCCAGGATCCCGAGCTTTTTGATTGAACGCTTGACGGTTGGCGTACGTATCCGCCTATGGCGCTCCCGGAGAACCGTCCGGGAGGGGGCAGCGGACCGGGCGTGGATGTGAGAGGGCGGACGTCATGAGTGTGACGGGTACAGCGGGCATGGGCGGAACACGAGACTCGGGGACGGATCCCTCACAGGGACCGTGGCGGGACACCGCCCGGCGCTACGCGCTGCTGCCCCTGCGCATCTTCCTCGGCGTGACCTTCGTCTACGCCGGCTTCGACAAACTGCTGTCGGACACCTTCTTCACCGACTCCGCGCCGGGCTCCCTGGTCGGCACCCTCAACGGGGTGCGCGGCAGCGCCGCCGTCCCCGCGATGATCGACCTGGCCCTGAAGAGCCCGCACGGCTTCGGCTACGCCATCGCCTTCGGCGAGATCGCGGCGGGCATCGGCATCCTGATCGGACTGCTGAGCCGCATCGCCGCCCTCGGCGGCGCCCTCATCTCGCTGAGCCTGTGGCTCACGGTCAGCTGGGCCACCCAGCCCTACTACTACGGCAACGACCTGATCTACCTGATGGCGTGGCTCCCCCTGGTACTCGCCGGGGCACCGCAGTTGTCGGTGGACGCGGCCATCGCCCGCCGCAGGGGACGCGGCGGGCGCCGGCTCTACGGCTGACCCGTACGGGCCGGTGCGCAGGGGCCGGCGAGGGGCGCGCCGCCCCTCGCCGGCCCCTGCGCCCGTCTACCGGCGGACGCGGTGGTGGTGGCTGACCCGGCGGCCCGGGAGCTCCGGGGGCGGACCGCCGCGGCGCGCACGGGCCGAACGGGCGATGAACGCACCGAGCGCCGCCAGCCCGAGGCCGGCGGAGGTGACGGGGACGGCGACCCGTGGCGGCAGGACGAGCGTGCCGGCGGCGTCCAGCAGGAACACCGTGGCCAGGGCCAGCAGTACCAGCGCGGTGAACAGGGCCGAGGGACGGAAGCGGTGCCGGTTCACCGGGTCACCTGTACCTGACCGACACCCATCTCGACCTCCAGTTTCAGCGTCCCGGTGGACTTCTTCCCGTCCGCCGGCTCCAGCCTGACCGTCTTGTCCACCCCGGGCTGCACGTCGACGTCCTCCTCCCCGTCGCCCGGCAGTTGCACGTCGCCGAGGCCCACACTCACGTGCAGTTCCAAGGTGACGTCCGCCGGGACCTTGACCACGATCTGTCCCGCGCCGACTTGGGCGCGGGTCGCGACGGTGCGCCCTCCGGGTTCGAGGCCGGACAGGTCCAACGTCGCCTGACCGGTGCCCAGTTCGTAGGAGCCCTGTACGGAGGCGACCGTGGCGGGCGTCCAGGTGCGGTGCTGCCACTCGTGGCCGACGGACTTCGGCAGCACCGACGAGCCGACCAGCAGGGCCGCGGTGAGCACGACCGCGAAGACCGTGCCGCCACCGAGTCGCCCCCACCACCCGCTCACCGCGAAGCCCAGGCCGAAGACGGCCAGCGCGGCGGCGAAACCGATCTGCAGGGCGGTGCCGAGCGGCTGGGAGTTCCAGGCCGCGGCGACGCAGGCGGTGGCCGCCGCCACGGCCAGGAAGAACACCGGCACCCCCAGCCAGGCCCCCTCGCGGCGGACCGCCTGCCGGCGCCGCCGCCACTCGTGGCGGTCGCGCTCGTCGTCGGCGGGCCCGTCGTCCGGCCCCCACAGGTAGCCCCCGCCGCCCGCGGCGGGCGCCGCGTCCTCGACCGGGCCGTCCTTCCACCACGCCGGTGTGGCCGGGGCGGGCGGCGGCTGGGTGGGCGGCGGCGGAGCGGTGCCCGGCACCGGGGCCTGGGCCGTCCGCTGCCGGTGCTGCGACCAGTACACGGCGCCGGCGAACGCCGCCACCAGCCCCAGGGAGAACGCCAGGTTGCCTCCGCTGCCGAGCAGCGACAGGAACAGCCCGCAGCCCACCAGGGCCATCAGCACGGCGGTCAGGGCGGCGCCCTCCACGCGGCCGGACAGCAGCCGGTGCGCCTCGCTCTCGGCCGGTTCGCCGTTCCCGCCGGCGCCCTCCGCCGGGATCAGCAGCCAGCCCAGGCCGTAGGCCACCAGCCCGAGGCCGCCGGTGAGCGCGAGCACGCCGAGCACGATCCGGAAGACCACCGGGTCGATGTCGAAGTAGCGTCCCGCCCCCTCGCAGACGCCCGCGATCACCTTCCGCCCGCGGCTGCGGGTGAGCCTGCGCCGCTGCGGGACCGCCTCGGGCGTGCCGTGCGTGTACTGCTCCGTCATGGCTCCATGGTGGCGGCCCGCGGGCCCCGCCGGTATCCGGAACGACCCTGACCGCGCATGGGGGCCAACCCTGATACCCACCGTCCGCGAAACGTGTGACGATCGGGGCATGTCACCCGCCGGCCCGCAGACACCCCCGTCCACCGGGGCGTCGTACTTCGCCCCGCCGGACCCGGCCGAGCCGCGGGTCCGCAAGCTGTACCGCAGCTCCGAGGGCCGCATGATCGGCGGCGTGGCCCGCGGTCTGGCCGGGCACCTCGGGCTGCCGGTGGCGTGGGTGCGCGTGGTCTTCGTCATGCTGGCCACCATCCAGGGGCTGGGCATCCTGCTGTACGCGGTCTTCTGGTTCGTCGTGCCGCTCGGCGTCGGCGGGGTCGTGGAGGCCAAGGAGCCGCGCGACGCCCGCTCGTGGCTCGCCGGGCGCCGGCCCGACCGGGGCCAGATCGTCGCGCTGCTCGCGCTCGCGGCGGGCCTGGGCATCCTGCTGGACAACCTCGACCTCGGCGCCGCCAACGCCTATGTCTGGCCGCTGCTGCTGATCGGCCTCGGCGTCGCGCTGGTGTGGCGGCAGGCGGACAACGCCCGCCGTGCCCGCTGGGCCGAACTCAGCCGCGGCAAGCGGCTGCTGCCCGTCGCGCGCGGCGCGGCCGGGGTGATCCTGGTCGGCGTCGGGGTGACCGGCTTCCTCGTCGTGCAGGGCTCGGTCAGCCACCTCGGCACCATCCTGCAGGCCGCGCTCGCCGTGCTCGTCGGTGTCGCGCTCATCGCCGGCCCCTACCTCGTACGCATGACGCAGGACCTGTCGGCGGAGCGCCTCGCGCGCATCCGGGCCCAGGAGCGGGCCGAGGTGGCCGCGCACGTCCACGACTCGGTGCTGCACACCCTGACCCTGATCCAGCGGCACGCCGACGACCCGCGCGAGGTGGCCCGGCTGGCCCGCGCGCAGGAACGCGAGCTGCGCGCCTGGCTCTACCGTCCCGAGGGCAACGGCCGGGAGGACGAGCCGACCACCGTGGCCGACGCGGTACGCCGCGCCGCGGCGGAGGTGGAGGACGCGCACGGCGTCCAGGTCGAGGTGGTGTGCGTCGGCGACTGCCCGCTGGACGAGCGGCTCGTCGCGCAGATGCAGGCGGCCCGCGAGGCCATGGTCAACGCCGCCAAGTACGGTGGCGACGAGCCGGTGCAGGTGTACGCGGAGGTCGAGGGGGACAGGGTCTTCGTGTCCGTGCGCGACCGCGGCCCCGGCTTCGACCTGGACGACGTACCGTCGGACAGGATGGGCGTACGGGAGTCCATCATCGGCAGGATGAGGCGCAACGGCGGCGAGGCGCGGCTGCGCCCCGCGCCGGGCGGGGGGACGGAAGTGGAGCTGGAGATGGAGCGGCAGCAGGACTCGGGAGCAGGGAGGCCGTCATGAGCGACGATCGGCGCGTGAGGGTCGTCCTCGTCGACGACCACCGGATGTTCCGCACCGGGGTCCAGGCCGAGATCGGCGAGACCGAGCGGACCGGCGTGGACGTGGTCGGCGAGGCCGCCGACGTCGACCAGGCGGTCGCGGTCATCACCGCGACCCGGCCCGACGTGGTGCTGCTCGACGTCCACCTGCCGGGCGGCGGCGGGGTCGAGGTGCTCAAGCGCTGCGCGGGACTGAGCGCGGACCCCGAACACCCCGTGCGCTTCCTGGCGCTGTCGGTCTCCGACGCCGCCGAGGACGTCATCGGCGTGATCCGCGGCGGTGCCCGCGGCTATGTCACCAAGACCATCACCGGGCCCGACCTGGTCAACTCGGTCTTCCGGGTGGCCGACGGCGACGCGGTCTTCTCGCCCCGGCTGGCCGGCTTCGTCCTGGACGCCTTCGCCTCCACCGACGCCCCGCCGGTCGACGAGGACCTGGACCGGCTCACCCAGCGCGAGCGCGAGGTGCTGCGGCTGATCGCCCGCGGCTACGCCTACAAGGAAGTGGCCAAGCAGCTCTACATCTCCGTCAAGACGGTCGAGTCGCACGTCTCGGCGGTGCTGCGCAAGCTCCAGCTCTCCAACCGGCACGAGCTCACCCGCTGGGCCACCGCGCGCCGGCTGGTCTGAGCGGCGGGGACCACGCGGGGATCGGGCGGGGATCGGACGAGGGCTCACGCGGGCCGGGTGGCTCCCGCGAAGGGCATCTGGTCGACGGGGGCGATCTTCACCACGTCGCCGGTGCGCGGGGCGTGGATCATCATGCCGTTGCCGATGTACAGCCCGACGTGGCTGATCCCCGAGTAGAAGAAGACCAGGTCGCCGGGCTCCAGTTCGGAGCGGGAGATCCGGTTGCCGGCGTTGATCTGGGTGTACGTCGTGCGCGGCAGCTCCACCCCGGCGGACCGCCAGGCGGCCTGCGTGAAGCCCGAGCAGTCGTACGACGACGGGCCGGTGGCGCCCCAGACATAGGGCAGGCCGAGGGAGTCGTACGCGAAGGAGACGGCGCGCGCGGCGCGGGCGTTGGGGGCCACCGCGGGCGCCAGCGCCGACCGTGAGCCCGCGGCGACCGCGCGGCCGGCCCGGTACCCGGAGCGGGTCGCGCCCTGGCCGCCGTCCGCCAGGACGGCGGCGCGCTGGCCCGCCGTGAGCCCGTCCAGCAGGCGCTGCGCGGCGGCCAGGCGCTCCTGCACCGTGCGCTTGTGGCGGGCCAGTTCGGCGCGGGACCGGCGCAGCTCGCCGAGCTCGGTCCCGGCCTCCGTGCGCAACTGCTCGATCTCGCGCCGCTGGGAGCCGAGAGCGTGCAGCGCGGCGTTCTGACGGCTGCTCATGCGGTCCAGCAGCCCGGCCCGTTCGAGGTACTGGTCGGGCGAGGAGGCCAGGGCGAGCTGCATCGCGGGATCCACACCGCCGCTGCGGTACTGGGCGGTGGCGATCGACCCGAGTCCGTCGCGGGTGCGGTTGAGGCGCTCGGTCCTGCGGGCGAGTTCGTCCTGCAGGTCGTCGATCCGGTGCTGGACCGTGCCGGCCTTCTCCTTCGCCCCGTTGTACCGCTCGGTGGCCTCCTCGGCCTCCTGGTAGAGCCGGTCGACGCGGGCCTTGGCCTCGGAGGTGGTCAGCCGGGGTTCGGCGTGCCCGGTCTCACCGAACATCGTCACCGAGGCCGCTCCCGCGATGGCGAGGGTGGCGGCCGTGCGCGCGGTGGAGCCGGTGAGGGTGCGCTCCTTGGGCTTTCTGTGCGACGCCACGCGCCGTCACTCCTTCCGAGCTGCCGGACTTGCTGCCCGCGGTCCGGCGGCGGACGGACGGGGAGCCGCGCCGCCGCCGGACCTTCGGCGGGGGTGGCCGATGCCGACGACGAGTCCCGCCGGCAGTGGGGATCGGCCACCTGGGGCAGGACGCTAAACCTGTGCGTCGCCGGAGGGCGGTGGAGTGTGCGGGACTGGTCCGATTCGGCCGCTACCTGATCCCCGATGACCGCTGTTCGACGGGTGACCTGGTCACTCGCGGTCCGGCCGTGACCGATGTACCGGAAGAGGCCCACCTCGGTGCCGAGTGCTGATACGGGCGTGGCTAGGGTCCTGAGCCGTGGACGTACTCATCAACCTCGTCGTCGGCCTGCACATCATCGGCATCGCCGCCCTGCTCGGCGGCTTCCTCACCCAGATGAAGGCGGTGGGCCGCGGCGAGGCGCGCTTCGTGCCGGGCATGCTGCACGGGGCGCTCACCATGCTGGTCACCGGGGCGCTGCTGGTCGGCCTCGACCAGGCCGACGACCAGCCGGTGAACACACTCAAGATCGGCGTGAAGCTGGCCTTCCTGGTGGTCGTCCTCGGCCTGGTCTACGTCAAGCGCGACGACGAGAAGGTGTCGGCGGCGGCCTTCGGCACCGTGGGTGCGCTGACCACCGCCAACATCTTCATCGCGGTGCTCTGGACCTGAGTCCCTCAGCGGGGAGGCGGGGGACTCAGGCCATCCGGGCGTAGCCGTAGATCGGCATCTCGGTGATCGGGGCGATCTTCACCACGGTGCCCGTGTGGGGCGCGTGGATCATCTGCCCGCCGCCGATGTAGAGGCCGACGTGGGTCACGTCCGAGTAGAAGAAGACAAGGTCGCCGGGTTGCAGCTGGTCCGCGGTGACGCGGGTGCCGAAGTCGACCTGGTCGTAGGTGGTGCGGGGGATGGAGACGCCCGCGGCGGCCCAGGCGCCCTGGGTCAGGCCGGAGCAGTCGAAGGAGTTGGGGCCGGTGGCCCCGTACACGTAGGGCTTGCCGATCTGGGCGCGGGCGAAGTCGATCGCCTTCTCGGCCTTGGCGGCGTAGCTGCCCGACGCCGTCGAGGTCGTGGTCGAACCGCCCCCCGCGACCGAGGTGCCCCCGGCCGCCTTCCGCGCCGCCTCCTCCTTGGCGGCGATGGCACGGGCCTTGTCGGCGGCCTCCTGCTCGCGCTTCTTCTCCAGGGCGGCCAGCCGCGCCTTCTCCTGGGCGGTCAGCGTGTTGAGCAGTCGCTGCGCGGCGGCCAGCTTCTCCTTGACCGCCCTCTTCTCCGTGGCCAGCCGCGTCTGCGCCTCGGTGAGCTTCTGCAGGCTCTGGACGGCCTCCGTGCGCTTCTGCGTGGTCGCCTCCTGCTGCGTGCGGAAGGCCTCCATCGCGTGCTCCTGGCGCTCGGACAGGCGGTCCATCAGGTGCGCCTGGTCCAGGAACTGCTGCGGGTCCGAGGTGAGCAGGAAGGTCGTCGTGCCGTCCAGGCCGCCGCCGCGGTACTGGGCGGAGGCGTACTCGCCGATCGTGCGGCGGGCGTCGTTGAGGGTCTGCGTCTTGCGGGCCACCTGGTCGAGCAGCCGGTCGGCCTGCGTCCGCTGCCTGTCGGTCTGCTCCTTGGCGCCGTTGTAGCGCTCCGTGGCCGCCTCGGCCTGGTGGTACAGGGCGTCCACCTTGGCCTTGACCTCGGTGATGGAGGGCTTGTCGGGGGAGGCGGGTGCCGCGCTGGCGCTCTCACCGAGGAGGGTGACGGTCGCCAGAGCGGCGGTCGTGAGCCCCACGGCCGTGCGCGGGCCGGGGACGGTGAGCATGCGGGGGCGCGGCTTGCGGTGCGTCGCCAAGTCGGACGGCTCCTTCCGTGGACCGCCTACCGGGTTAGCTGTCGGGTTCGGGCTTCGGAAGGCCGCCCTACGGTCGTCCGGGCACACGCGCGGTGCGCCCGTACGGACCGATTCACCCCAAAGTGGTGGGTCCCCGGCTCCGGCGGTCGCCGGACTCAGCGGAGGCGGCCGTGACGGCTCGGTCGCCGCCGTTCGGTGCGGACCGCCTGAGGGGGCACGCTAGTCAACTGGGGTGGCTCCTGGGAAGGCTGGTGTTCGAATTGTCCGCAATCATTTCGTGACCTTTACGCATCCGGGCCGTTGCCCGCCCCTCCGGTGGTAATGCGGCGGCCCCTCCGGCAGGCGCCACCACCCCTCCCGCGTCCGCGGGCTCCCGGAAGCGGCGCACCGGTGTCGGTCCCACCGCCTAGACTCGGGAGGCGATGAGCAGCCTCTTTGACGACAGCTTCCTGGCCGGCTTCGAACCGAGGGAGGAGCACCCGCCGCCGCCCCCCGAGGAGGAGGCCGAGGCGGTTCCGCACGACCTCTTCGAGGGGCGCTTCGACGCGCCCGCGGACCGGGACGCGTACTACCGGGACGGCGCGCCGCGCCCCGCCGTCGACCCCGCCGCACTGCTGGAGGGACTCAACGAGCAGCAGCGCGCAGCCGTCGAGCACACCGGCTCCCCGCTGCTCATCGTCGCGGGCGCAGGCTCCGGCAAGACCCGGGTGCTCACCCACCGCATCGCCCACCTGCTGGGCGCCCGCAAGGTGCACCCCGGCCAGATCCTGGCGATCACCTTCACCAACAAGGCCGCCGGCGAGATGAAGGAGCGCGTCGAGCAACTCGTCGGTCCGCGCGCCAATGTGATGTGGGTCTCCACCTTCCACAGCGCCTGCGTCCGCATCCTGCGCCGGGAGTCCAAGAAGCTCGGCTTCACCTCCAGCTTCTCCATCTACGACGCGGCCGACTCCAAGCGCCTGATGGCGCTGGTCTGCCGCGACCTGGACCTGGACCCCAAGCAGTTCCCGCCGAAGTCCTTCAGTGCCAAGGTCTCCAACCTCAAGAACGAGCTCATCGACGAGGAGACCTTCGCCGACCAGGCGGAGAACCCCTTCGAGAAGAAGCTCGCCGAGGCCTACGCGATGTACCAGTCGCGGCTGCGCGAGGCCAACGCGCTCGACTTCGACGACATCATCATGACCACGGTCAACCTGCTCCAGGTCTTCCCGGACGTCGCCGAGCACTACCGGCGCCGCTTCCGCCACGTCCTGGTCGACGAGTACCAGGACACCAACCACGCCCAGTACACCCTGGTGCGCGAACTGGTCGGGACCGGGGAGGCGGAGGAGGGCGGCGAGGGGCCGGCCGAGCTGTGCGTGGTCGGGGACGCCGACCAGAGCATCTACGCCTTCCGCGGCGCCACCATCCGCAACATCCTCCAGTTCGAGGAGGACTACCCCCAGGCGCGCACGATCCTGCTGGAGCAGAACTACCGCTCCACCCAGAACATCCTGACCGCCGCCAACGCGGTCATCGAGCGCAACGCATCCCGCCGCCCCAAGAACCTGTGGACGGAGGCCGGCCAGGGCCCGGTCATCACCGGCTACGTCGCCGACCAGGAGCACGACGAGGCGCAGTTCATCGCCGACGAGATCGACCGGCTCACCGACGCGGGCGACGCGCGGCCCGGCGAGGTCGCGGTCTTCTACCGCACCAACGCGCAGTCCCGTGTCTTCGAAGAGGTCTTCATCCGCGTCGGCCTGCCCTACAAGGTCGTCGGCGGAGTCCGCTTCTACGAGCGCAAGGAGGTCCGGGACGTCCTGGCCTATCTGCGCGTGCTCGCCAACCCCGAGGACACCGTCCCGCTGCGCCGCATCCTCAACGTCCCCAAGCGCGGCATCGGCGAGCGCGCCGAGGCGATGATCGACGCCCTGGCCTCGCGCGAGCGGATCTCCTTCCCCGCGGCGCTGCGCCGGGTCGACGAGGCCTTCGGCATGGCCGCCCGCTCGGTCAACGCCGTCAAGCGCTTCAACGAGCTGCTGGAGGAGCTGCGCACGGTCGTCGACTCCGGCGCCGGCCCCGCCACCGTCCTGGAGGCGGTGCTGGAGCGCACGGGCTACCTGGCCGAGCTCCAGGCATCCACCGACCCGCAGGACGAGACCCGCGTCGAGAACCTCCAGGAACTCGCGGCGGTGGCCCTGGAGTTCGAGCAGGAGCGCACCGAGGAGGAACCCGGCACGCTCGCCGAGTTCCTGGAGCGCGTCGCTCTCGTCGCGGACTCCGACCAGATCCCGGACGACGAGGAGGGGGGCGGCGTCATAACGCTGATGACCCTCCACACCGCCAAGGGCCTGGAGTTCCCGGTGGTCTTCCTGACCGGCATGGAGGACGGGGTCTTCCCGCACATGCGCGCGCTCGGCCAGACCAAGGAGCTGGAGGAGGAGCGCCGGCTCGCCTACGTCGGCATCACGCGGGCGCGGCAGCGGCTGTACGTGACGCGGGCGAGCATGCGCAGCGCGTGGGGCCAGCCGTCGTACAACCCGCCCTCGCGCTTCCTGGAGGAGATCCCGGAATCGCTCATCGAGTGGCGGCGCACGGGGTCCTCCCCGGCACCATCCGCCTCGGTGTCAGCGGCGGCCTCGATGCTGTCGCGGTCCTCGTCCAAGGGCGGCCCGTCCGGCTTCGCCACCCGGCGCACCCAGGACCGGCCGGTCATCGCGCTGACGGTGGGGGACCGGGTCAACCACGACACGTTCGGGCTGGGCACGGTCGTCTCGGTCGACGGCAGCGGTGAGAAGGCCAAGGCCACCATCGACTTCGGCGACGAGCGGCCGAAGGTGCTGCTGCTGCGCTACGCCCCGGTGGAGAAGCTCTAGCGGGCCGGGATGCCGGTGCGGCTTCCGGCGAGGGAGCCGCACGGCGTCCGAGGTCTTGCGGGAGGGGGCTCAGCGCGGGTCGAGGCCGTGCTTGAGCAGCCACGGCAGCGGGTCGATCGCCGAGCCGCCCGCGGGGCGCACCTCGAAGTGCAGGTGCGGTCCGGTGGAGTTGCCGGAATTGCCGGAATAGGCGATGACCTCACCGGCCTTGACGCTGCCCCAGCGGATCTTGGTGCTGCTCAGATGGCAGTACCAGGTCTCCGTGCCGTCCGGCGCGGTCACTATCGCCATGTTGCCGTAGGCGCTGTTCCACTGCGTGCGGACGGTGCCGTCGGTCGCGGCCATCACGGGGGTGCCGTAACTGACCGGGAAGTCGATGCCCGTGTGGACCGACATCCAGTTGACGCCCGCCTGGCCGAAGTACGCGCTCAGACCGTGCTCGGTCACCGGGAGCAGGAACTTGGGGCGCAGCGCCTCCTTGCGGGCCGCCTCCTGCGCCTTCTTCTTCCGCTCCGCGGCCTGGCGCTCCTTGATGTCCAGCCGCTCCTGGGTGCGGCTGGCACGGGAGGCGAAGTCGTCGACGTCCCGGTTCACCCCGGCCAGCTGCTGGTCGAGCTTGGTGGTGGGGGTCTTGGCACCGACGATGCCGTCCGCCTGCGTCGTGCTGGTGTCGCCCTCTTCTGTGGTGACGGTCACGGCGGCGGCGCAGGCCGCGACGCCCATGACGGCGACGGAGGGAACGGCGACGGTCAGCAGCGCCGAGCGGCGGGCCGGGCGGCGCCGGCGGCTGCCGGCGCGGGGGCGCGGGAGGACGGGTGCGCCGTCCGGGTCCGCGTCGTACCCGGCGTCGTCGGCGTCGTGCGCGGAGTCGTACTCCTCCGGCTCGGCGCCGTGCGGGCCATCGCCGTGGAGGTCATCGCCGTGGAGGTCGTGGCCCGCGGCGTCGTGCCCGTCGAACGCGTAGGCGTCCTCGCCGTCGGCCCAGTCCTCGATGCCGGTCCCGTGGGGACCGGCCTCCGGCTCGCGGGCGTGGGGCACGTACGCCTGGGCCTCGTGCGGGAGGGTTTCGTGGGTGAGCGGCTCGTGCGGGAGCGCCGGCTCCGGCTCCTGGTACTCGTACACCGGGGCGTGCTCGTATGCCGGGTAGTCGTACGTCTCGGCCGCGGGCTGTGCGTACCAGGTGCCCGTGGCCGCCGCGGCGGGGTCGCCGTAACCGGCGGTGGGGTCCGGGGGCTGCCAGTAGCCGGTCGCGGTGGTGTCCCACGAGCCGGTGGCCTGGGTGCCGGTGTCGTACGCGGGGTAACCCTGGCACGTGCCGAACAGCGGGTCGTCATCCGTCTGGACAGCGCCTGCGGACGGGTACGAGGCGCTGGAATAGCCCTCGTGCCCGTAGGCGTTGTACTCGGGGGCATACCCCGACGGGTGACGGTCGTTCACCGCTTCTCTTTCGCCTCGGCAGCAGGAGAATTAGCGGCGACTGTATCCCCCTGCGGCCGACGGCGACAATCTTCGGCGGGATTCCGGCAAGGACGATGCCTTGTGTTCGATGGCGTTTCGATGCTTATGGGGCACAGGTCCGTCAGGCGGCGTCGACGGCGCCGGACGCCCGTTCCTCCCCGAGCAGTGCCTGCCGGATGCCGGCCGCGATGGCCGCGTGCACCGGCATCGTCAGATGCCCGACGCCCGCGACGTGCACATTGCGGGCGATGAGGTCAGGGTGGTCCAGGCGGGCCGCCTCGACCGGACTCATCATCTCGTCCCAGTCGCTCCAGAACGCCACGAAACGGGTACGGCAGCCGGGCGCGGGTTCGGCCAGTTCCTCTATCAGGTCGGAGTTGGGCCGCATCTGCCGGACGATGGGATGCGGGTTCAGCAGGGGCGCGGCACGAGTGCCGGAGTGCGGGGTGCCGAGGGTGATCACGGTGCGCACCCGGCTGTCCCCACCCAGTCGCTGCGTGTAGTAACGCGCGATGAGCCCGCCGAGGCTGTGGCCCACGATGTCCACCCGGCTGTGCCCCGTCTGTTCGCAGATCTGCTCCACGTGACGGCCGAGCAACGCCGCGGCCGTGCGGATGTCGCAGGTCAGGGGGGAGTAGTTGACCGCCTGTACATGCGGCCAGCCGTGCCGCCGCAGGGACCGGCGCAGCATCGCGAACACCGAACGGTTGTCCACGAAGCCGTGCAGCAGCAGTACCGGAGGGTGACTGCGGCCCGCGGTGGGGATGCGGGTCGGTTCCTCCGTCTCGCCGACCGGGGGCTCCGGCCCGCGCTCCTGGAAGATGCCGGTCGGGTACAGGAAAACGTGACCGGTCAGGATGGCGATCTCGATCGCCGCGGCTCGTACGTAGGCCGCCTGACGCACCAGGCGGTCTCCGACACCGAAAGACAGGACGCCCATGGCCTACCTCCCGTGCGGCACACGGAGACGGCTCTGTCCCCCGTGCGCCGAGAACGCGAAAGCCCGCGTCGCCTGCTCAACCGATGACGACCACGGGCCGAACGCGTTTCTAACGTGAACGTGTCCCAATAGGTAATTTCCCCCTCCGGGGCCTTCGCGAAACTGTCCGGTCGGGGGATGCTGGCGATAACGTTCGTTCACAGAAGTGCCCGCTGAGCGCAGTAATCGTGTTGGAGGCAGTGATGGGAGTGTCCGGTCCGATCCGGGTCGTGGTGGCCAAGCCGGGGCTCGACGGCCACGACCGCGGGGCCAAGGTCATCGCCCGCGCGCTGCGCGACGCCGGTATGGAGGTCATCTACACCGGCCTGCACCAGACGCCCGAACAGATCGTCGACACCGCGATCCAGGAGGACGCCGACGCGATCGGGCTGTCCATCCTGTCCGGCGCTCACATGACGCTCTTCGCCAAGGTGCTGGAGCTGCTCAAGGAGCGCGACGCGAGCGACATCAAGGTCTTCGGCGGCGGCATCATCCCCGAGGACGACATGGCCCCGCTGCGGGAACTGGGCGTCGCCGCGATCTTCACCCCCGGTGCGACGACGACCGAGGTCGTGGACTGGGTCAACGCGAACATCCGGCAGCCCGCCGGCGCCTGATCGCGGCCCGTGGCCCGGCCCGGCCCGGACCGGGCCACGGGAGTCGCCCGAGAGGTGGGATCCAGCGGCTCAGGCCAGTTCCTCACTCATCGCGGCGCGCAGCCGCAGGGTGCCCACCAGGCGCTGGAAGGCCTCGGCCCAGTAGGCGCCCGCGCCCGGTGAGGTGTCGGCCGATTCGGCGGGCACCGCGGTGAGCGGGGTCGCGCGGTCCGCCTCCGCGGGGTCCAGGCAGCGCTCGGCGAGGCCCATGACCCCGCTGAAGCTCCACGGGTAGCTGCCGGCGTCGCGGGCGATGTCCAGTGCGTCCACCACCGCCCGTCCCAGGGGCTCCGTCCAGGGAACGGCGCACACCGCGAGCATCTGGAACGCCTCCGACAGGCCGTGCGAGGCGATGAAGCGCGCCACCCATTCGGACCTCTCGCCGGCCGGGAGCACCGCCAGCAGCTTCGCCGGGTCGCCCACCGGGGCGACCGCCGTCGCCGCGGTCGGTATCGGCCCGAGCAGCGCCCGGGCCCAGGCGGTGTCGCGCTGGCGGACCGCCGCCCGGCACCAGGCCGCGTGCAGGTCGCCCTGCCATTCGTCGGCGACCGGCAGCGCGATGATCTCCTGCGGCGTGCGGCCGCCGAACCGTTCCGGCCATGTCCCGAGCGGTGCCGCGTCCACGACCTGGCCGAACCACCACGACCGCTCGCCCCGGCCGGCCGGGGGTATCGCCACCACGCCGTCGCGCTCCATCGCCGCGTCGCACTCGTACGGAGCCTCCACCACGATCCGGCTCTCCCCGGCGTCCCAGGCGACGCAGGTCCGGGCCCTGGCCGCCATCCGGCCGGCCAGCGCGGAGCCGGGCAGGGCGGAGAGCAGTTCGGCGGCGGTGGCCCGCACATTGCGGCTGCGGTCGGCGAGCGCCTGTTCCAGGAAGGGCTCGTCCGCGGCCGACAGCCCCTCGCGCAGGGAGTCCAGGAACATCAGGCGGTCCTCGGCGCGCTCACCGCTCCACCCGGAACGCAGCAGTTCCAGCGCGCCCCGGGGGTCGCGGGACCGCAGGCGCGTCAGCAGTGCCACGCGCTCGGCGAACAGGCCCTCCTCCCACAGCTGCCGCACCTCGGGGCCGTCCGCCGCGTCCCCGGCGGGCGGTGCGGCACCGGAGGCGCCCGCCCGCAGCGCGAAACGCCAGTCCGTGTTCAGCTCCGCCAGCCAGAGTCCGCGCGGGCCCGCCAGGGCGAGCGCGTCCGGTCTCAGGTCGGTGCGGGCGCGGGCGGCGTCCAGCAGGGCCGGCAGCAGCTCCGGCGGGGCCGCGTAACCGCGCGCGGTGGCCTCGCCGAGCCACTGCGGCAGCAGCTCGGCGAGGTTGGGCGCCGCGCCCCGGCGACCGCCGCTCCCGCCGGACCGGTCCGCCAGCAGCAGTCCGAGCCGCCGTCGTGCGGCGGCCGGCAGGGCGGGGCGTGGATCGTGCGGGGCGGTGGCCGGCCGCTTCCCCGCGGCGGCCGGCCGCAGCCCCGCACGACGTCTCAGGACGGCGAGCGCGGCGGCGTCGAGCAGTTCGGCGGGCGTCCCGCCCTTGCGTTCGGTGCCCATCAGGGCGGTCCCGACCAGATCGGCCCAGGTCGCCGTCTCCATACGTCCCCCTTCGGTGTCGTTCGCGTCCGTTTGTGGTGCGGCCGGCGGCGGCCGCGGTGCGCTACGGCGCCAGTGCGACCGCCGCCGTGCCGCCCTCGCCCCAGACCGTGTACGGCCGGAATCCGCGGTGTCCCAGCTCGCCGAAGACCGTCACGGGCCGGCCGCCCGAGACCGCCGCCAGGCGCCACAGCCCCCCGGCGCCGCTGCCGCCCCCCGCGGCCACCGGCACCGCGTCGGCCCCCTCCCCGTCGGCGAGCTGCCAGCCCGTGTCGCCCGGTACGGGCACCACCCCGGCGAGGACGGTGGGCCAGGCGTCCAGCCACGGGTCGTCCGCCAGGGCCTGCCCGTACACCGCCAGTGCCGCGCCGACCGGCAGCCCGGGCGGCACGGAGCCGGGGCCCGGCGCGGCATGCCGGGTGCCGAGCACGGCCCGCAGCGGCCGCGCACCCGGGTGGTACGCCAGCTCGGCGTCGACCCCGAGCCCGACCGGCAGGGCGAGCTCGGGGGCGCGGCCGGCCGCGCCGAAGGAGAGCAGCAGCGCGGGGCGCCCGGTGTCGCGGCCGTGCAGCCATATGCGGCGGGTGGTCAGCCGGTCGTCGGCAGCGTCGTGCTGGGCCAGCACCAGCCAGTGGTCCCGCACGGTGGGGCCGGACAGCAGCTCCGCCGAGTCCACCGTGAAACCCACCCGGCTGCGCACCGTCGCGGCCAGTGCCCCGGGAAGCCGCTCGTGCCCCAGACAGCCCCGGTTCAGCAGATGCAGCAGCGCGGTCTCCTCCAGCAGCCGGGACGGCCAGTCGCCCCCCGAGGCGGCGACCGCGCCGAGCTCGCGTACCCGCGACGCGAGCCCCGGGGCCTGGGCGTCGACCATGCGGGCGGCGGTCTCCTCCCAGCGCCCGTAGCCCTCGCGGTCGGCGCCGGTCAGCCCTCCGAGCAGCAGGTCCGTCAGCCGCTGTTCCAGTTCGGCCGCCCCGGCCGCGACCCGGCGCTCCCGTTGCTCGGCGCGCTTGCGCGCCGCCGCGGGGTCACCACCGCCCGCCGGGGCGCTCTTGCGGTCCTCACGCGCGCGGCGCGCTTCGAGCCATGCGGTGACCCAGTCGGGCCGGCCGCCCCCGTGTGCGGCCGGCCCGACCTCGCCCCCGGACCACAGGAGCAGCAGTCCGATGGCGTGTTTGCAGGGGAACTTGCGGCTCGGGCAGCTGCACTTGGCGCCGGGCCCGGCCGTGTCCACGACCGTCTGGTACGGCTTGCTGCCGCTGCCCGCGCACAACCCCCACACCGCCGTGCCCGACGTGCCCGTGCCCGACCAGCGCGCGGCCGCCGCCAGACCCGTCCCGGCCTTCCGCGACGACGCGTCGGGCGCGAGGGCCAGGACCTGGTCGGCGGTCCACCGCTCGGGTCGCTGTTCGTCCATCCCGTCCATGCCCAAGACGGTAGGTCCGGGCACTGACAATCGGTTCTGACCTGGCGTTACATGCGGGGCGAGGGTGATTGTCAGTGGGGTCGTGCATCGTGGGAACCGCGGACGACGCAGGGGGTCTGACGGATCGTCCGCCTCATCCGACCTGCCCGGAACAGGGGGAGAACCATGTCCGCGGACACCGCACTCCGGCCGCATGCCGAAGACGCGTTCGCCGAGGAGCTCAAGGCTCTCGCGGCGGCCGACGACCGGCCGCGCCCGGCCCGCTGGAATCTGTCGCCGTGGGCGGTCGCCATGTACCTGCTGGGCGGCGAACTTCCCGACGGCACCGTCGTGACACCCAAGTACGTGGGACCGCGCCGCATCGTGGAGGTCGCGGTCAGCACCCTCGCCACGGACCGGGCCCTGCTGCTGCTCGGGGTGCCCGGCACGGCCAAGACCTGGGTCTCGGAGCATCTGGCGGCCGCCGTCAGCGGCGACTCCACCCTCCTCGTGCAGGGCACGGCCGGCACTCCGGAGGAGGCGATCCGCTACGGGTGGAACTACGCGCAGCTGCTCACCCACGTCCCGACCCGGGAGGCGCTCGTGCCCGGCCCGGTCATGCGGGCGATGGCCGAGGGCCGGATCGCCCGCGTCGAGGAACTGACCCGTATCCCCGCGGACGTGCAGGACACGCTCATCACGATCCTGTCCGAGAAGACGCTGCCGATACCGGAGCTGGGCGCCGAGACCCAGGCGGTGCGCGGCTTCAACCTCATCGCCACCGCCAACGACCGCGACCGCGGGGTCAACGACCTGTCCAGCGCGCTGCGCAGGCGTTTCAACACCGTCGTGCTGCCGCTGCCGGCGACCGCGGAGGAGGAGGTCGACATCGTCAGCCGCCGGGTCGGCCAGCTGGGCCGGTCGCTGGACCTGCCGTCCGTGCCCGCCGGAGCGGACGAGATCCGGAGGGTCGTCACCGTCTTCCGCGAGCTGCGCGGCGGGGTCACCGCCGACGGCAGGACGAAGGTGAAGTCCCCGTCGGGCACGCTCTCCACGGCCGAGGCGATCTCGGTGGTCACCAGCGGGCTCGCGCTCGCGGCCCACTTCGGCGACGGGGTGCTGCGCGCCGGCGACGTGGCGGCGGGCATCCTCGGCGCGGTGGTGCGCGACCCGGCGGCCGACCGCGTGGTGTGGCGGGAGTACCTGGAGACGGTGGTCCGCGAGCGGGAGGGCTGGAAGGACTTCTACCGCGCCTGCCGCGAGGTGACGCCGTGACGGACGGTGTGGCGCTGCTGGGGGTGCGGCACCACGGGCCGGGGTCGGCCCGCGGGGTCCGCGCGGCGCTGGAGCGTTACGCGCCGCAGATCGTGCTCGTCGAGGGACCGCCGGAGGCGGACGCGGTCGTGGGGCTGGCGGCCGAACCGGGCCTGCGGCCGCCGGTCGCGTTGCTCGCGCACGTCGTCGACGAGCCGTCCCGGGCCGGGTTCTGGCCGTTCGCCGACTTCTCGCCGGAATGGGAGGCGATCCGCTGGGCGACAGCGCGGGGGGTGCCGGTCCGCTTCATCGATCTGCCGGCCGCCCATTCGCTGCTGATGCGGGACGACCGCGACGACGGGGCGGACGGGGCGGGCGGCGAGGGAGCGGCGGCGGAAGAAGGGGACGACCGGCCTGGGGACCGGGTGCGGATCGATCCGCTCGCGGTGCTCGCGGAGGCGGCCGGTCACGACGACCCCGAGCGGTGGTGGGAGGACGCCGTGGAGCACCGGGGCGGCCAGGAGCGGGCGGACGCGGCGGACGACGCGCTCGTGGCGTTCGGGGCGGTCGCCGAGGCCATGGGGGCGCTGCGCGCGGAGTACGGGGACGGGGGACATCCGCAGGACGCCGTGCGCGAGGCGCACATGCGGCTGCGGATACGCGACGCCCGCCGCGAGCACGAGCGGGTGGCGGTGGTCTGCGGCGCCTGGCACGTGCCCGCGCTCGCGGCCACGACCGGTGTGACCGCCGACCGGGCCCTGCTGAAGGGGCTGCCGAAGGCCAAGGTCGAGATCACCTGGGTGCCCTGGACCCACCGCAGGTTGTCCCGGGCCGCCGGGTACGGGGCCGGGATCGCCTCGCCCGGCTGGTACCGGCACCTGTTCACGGCACCGGACCGGCCCGTCGCGCGCTGGATGACCAAGGTCGCCGGGCTGCTCCGGGAGGAGGACCTGCCGGTCTCCTCCGCACACGTCATCGAGGCGGTGCGGCTCGCCGACACGCTCGCCGCGATGCGCGGCCGCCCGCTGGCGGGCCTCGGCGAGACCACCGACGCGATACGGGCCGTGATGTGCGACGGGTCCGATGTGCCGATGGAGCTCATCCGGGACCGCCTGGTGGTCGGGGACGTGCTGGGCGAGGTCCCCGACGGCGCTCCCGCGGTGCCGCTCGCCCGCGACCTGGCGCGCGAGCAGCGCAGGCTGCGACTGAAGCCGGAGGCGCTGGAGAGGGAGGTGGAGCTCGACCTGCGCAAGGAGACCGACGCCGGCCGCAGCCGCCTGCTGCACCGGTTGCGGCTGCTCGGCATCGGCTGGGGCGAGCCCGCCCGGTCGCGCGCCGGCACCGGCACCTTCCGCGAGACCTGGCGGCTGCGCTGGGAGCCCGAGTCGGCGGTGCGGGTCGCCGAGGCCGGGGTGTGGGGGACCACCGTGTCCTCGGCGGCCACCGCCAGGGCGGAGGACGAGGCGGTGCGGGCGGGCACGCTCGCCGAGGTCACCGGGCTCGCCGAGCGCTGTCTGCTCGCGGAGCTGCCCGACGCGCTGCCGACCGTGATGCGGGTGCTCGCCGACCGTGCCGCGCTCGACGCCGACGTCGGCCACCTCGCACAGGCGCTGCCCGCGCTGGTGCGGTCCGTCCGCTACGGCGACGTCCGGGGCACGGACGCGGCCGCGCTGCGCGAGGTCGCCGAAGGGCTGGCGCAGCGGATATGCGTCGGGCTCCCGCCGGCCTGCGCCGGGCTGGACGCCGAGGGCGCGGCCGAGATGCGCGGCCATGTCCACGGCGTGCAGGAGGCCGTGGTGCTGCTCGCCGACGAGGGGCTGCGCGCACGGTGGGCGGGGGTCCTGCGGTCCCTGGCGGTGCGCGACCGGGGTATGCCCGGGCTGCTGCGCGGCACCGCCGCCCGCCTGCTGCTGGACGACGGCCGGCTGGCGGCCGAGGAGGTGGCCCGGCTGATGGGGCTGGCCCTGTCGGCCGGGACACCGCCGCAGGAGGCGGCCGCCTGGACGGAGGGCTTCCTCGCCGGGGGCGGGATGCTGCTCGTCCACGACGCGCGGCTGCTCGCCCTGGTCGACGACTGGCTGTCGGCGGTCCCGGCCGCCGCCTTAGACGACGTCCTCCCGTTGCTGCGGCGTACGTTCGGCGAGTTCGACGCGGGCGTGCGGCGCACGGTGGGGGAGTTGGTGCGGCGCGGTCCGGCGGCGGGGTCGCCCGAGGCGGCGGACCAGGGCGTGCCGGGCTTCGCCGCCGGGCTGGACGAGGCCCGGGCGGACGCGGTGCTGCCGACCGTCCGGCTGCTGCTGGGACACGACCGACCGACAGGGGGAACGGCGACATGAACGGCGACGTCAGGACGGACGCCGGCATCGACGGCGAGGAGCGGCTGCGCCGCTGGCGGCTGGTGCTGGGCGCGGGCCCCGCCGACGGCACGGGCCACACACTCACCGGCCGCGACGCCGCCATGGACCGGACACTGGAGGCGCTGTACGGGTCCGGCCCGCGCGCCGACGGCGGGACGTCCGGGCGGGGCGGGCCCAGGTCCGCCGGGCTGGGCGGTTCCGCGCCGCAGGTCGCACGGTGGCTGGGCGACATCCGCAGCTACTTCCCGAGCAGCGTCGTGCAGGTGATGCAGCGTGACGCCATCGACCGGCTCGGTCTGTCGGCGCTGCTGCTGGAACCGGAGATGCTGGAGGCCGTCGAGGCCGATGTGCATCTGGTCGGCACGCTGCTGTCGCTCAACAAGGCGATGCCGGAGACGACGAAGGAGACCGCCCGGGCGGTGGTCCGCAAGGTCGTGGAGGACCTGGAGAAGCGCCTGGCCACCCGCACCCGCGCCACCCTGACCGGGGCGCTGGACCGCTCGGCGCGGATCGACCGCCCGCGCCACCGCGACATCGACTGGGACCGCACCATCCGCGCCAACCTGCGGCACTACCTGCCGGAGCACGGCACGATCGTCCCCGAGCGGCTGATCGGCCACGGCCGTGCCGCGCGGGCGGTGAAGAAGGACGTCGTCCTGTGCATCGACCAGTCCGGTTCCATGGCGGCCTCGGTCGTCTACGCCTCCGTCTTCGGCGCGGTCCTCGCCTCGATGCGCAGCATCGACACCAAGCTGGTCGTCTTCGACACCGCCGTGGTCGATCTCACCGAGCAGCTGGACGACCCGGTCGACGTCCTCTTCGGCACCCAGCTCGGCGGCGGCACCGACATCAACCGGGCGCTGGCCTACTGCCAGTCGCTCATCACCCGGCCGGCCGAGACCGTCGTGGTGCTCATCAGCGACCTCTACGAGGGCGGCATACGGGACGAGATGCTCAAGCGCGTCGCGGCCATGAAGGCCTCCGGCGTCCAGTTCGTGGCCCTGCTCGCGCTGTCCGACGAGGGTGCCCCCTCCTACGACCGTGAGCACGCCGCCGCCCTGGCGGCCCTCGGCGCCCCCGCGTTCGCCTGCACGCCCGACCTGTTCCCGGCGATCATGGCGGCCGCGATAGAGAAGCGGCCGTTGCCCGTGCCGCAGGGGTGAGGCCGCGAACGCGCCGCCCGTGTCACCTGGATGGAGCAATCCTCCAGTCGTCACTGGCGCGGTCTGTGACTGTTCTCACCGCTCGTCGACGACCTGGGATTTAGTCGAGCCGCCCGCGCGGCGCTAACCTGCGAGACGGACATGCCGCGTGCTCGGCCGACGTGTGCGCCCCCCGTACGACCGTACGCATGGATCGTTACGAAGACGTCAGCGACGACCGCCCCGGCACGCTCACGCCAACAACGAACCCGCGATTACCAAGGACGGACGCGCGTGGACCTGTTCGAGTACCAGGCGAGGGACCTCTTCGCCAAGCACGGTGTACCGGTGCTGGCCGGTGAAGTCATCGACACGCCTGAGGCGGCGCGCGAGGTCGCGGAGCGGCTCGGTGGCAAGGCTGTCGTCAAGGCACAGGTGAAGACCGGTGGCCGAGGCAAGGCCGGCGGCGTGAAGGTGGCGTCGGACCCCGAGGACGCGGTGGCCAAGGCCGGGCAGATCCTCGGCATGGACATCAAGGGCCACACGGTCCACAAGGTCATGCTGGCCGAGCTGGCCCCGGAGATCGCCTCCGAGTACTACGTCTCCTTCCTGCTCGACCGTGCCAACCGGACCTTCCTGGCGATGGCCTCGGTCGAGGGCGGCATGGAGATCGAGGAGGTCGCGGCGACCAAGCCCGAGGCCCTCGCGAAGATCGCCGTGGACGCCAACGAGGGCGTCACCCCGGAGAAGGCCCGCGAGATCGTCGAGGCGGCCGCGTTCCCGGCCGACGTCGCCGACCAGGTGGTCGAGATCCTGCAGACCCTGTGGAAGACCTTCATCGCCGAGGACGCGCTCCTCGTCGAGGTCAACCCGCTCGCCAAGGTCGCCGACGGCCGCGTCATCGCGCTCGACGGCAAGGTCTCCCTGGACGAGAACGCCGACTTCCGCCAGCCGGAGCACGAGGCGCTGGTGGACCACGCCTCCGCCAACCCGCTGGAGGCCGCGGCCAAGGCCAAGGGCCTGAACTACGTCAAGCTCGACGGCGAGGTCGGCATCATCGGCAACGGCGCGGGTCTCGTCATGAGCACCCTGGACGTCGTCGCCTACGCCGGCGAGGGCCACGGCAACGTCAAGCCCGCCAACTTCCTCGACATCGGCGGTGGCGCCTCCGCCGAGGTCATGGCGAACGGTCTTGAGATCATCCTCGGCGACCCGGACGTCAAGTCCGTCTTCGTCAACGTCTTCGGCGGCATCACCGCCTGCGACGCGGTCGCCAACGGCATCGTCCAGGCCCTGGAGCTGCTCAAGTCCAAGGGCGAGGAGGTCACCAAGCCGCTCGTCGTCCGTCTGGACGGCAACAACGCGGACCTGGGCCGGCAGATCCTGACCGACGCCGCCCACCCGCTGGTCGAGCAGGTCGACACCATGGACGGCGCCGCGGAGCGCGCCGCCGAGCTGGCTGCGAAGTAAGGGACAAGGTCACCACATCATGGCTATCTTCCTGACCAAGGAAAGCAAGGTCATCGTCCAGGGGATGACCGGTTCCGAGGGCACCAAGCACACCCGGCGGATGCTCGCCTCGGGCACCAACATCGTCGGTGGCGTGAACCCGCGCAAGGCCGGCACCACCGTGGACTTCGACGGCACCGAGGTGCCCGTCTTCGGCTCCGTCGCCGAGGCCATGGAGAAGACCGGTGCCGACGTCACCGTCATCTTCGTCCCGCCGAAGTTCGCCAAGGACGCGGTCGTCGAGGCCATCGACGCCGAGATCCCGCTCGCGGTCGTGATCACCGAGGGCATCGCCGTCCACGACACCGCCTCCTTCTGGGCGTACGCGGGCAGCAAGGGCAACAAGACCCGGATCATCGGCCCGAACTGCCCCGGCCTGATCACCCCCGGTCAGTCCAACGCGGGCATCATCCCGGCCGACATCAGCACCGCCGGCCGCATCGGCCTGGTGTCGAAGTCCGGCACGCTGACCTACCAGATGATGTACGAGCTCAGCGACATCGGCTTCTCCTCGGCCGTGGGCATCGGCGGTGACCCGATCATCGGCACCACCCACATCGACGCGCTGAAGGCGTTCCAGGACGACCCCGACACCGACCTGATCGTCATGATCGGCGAGATCGGCGGCGACGCCGAGGAGCGTGCCGCGGCCTTCATCGCCGAGCACGTCACCAAGCCGGTCGTCGGCTACGTCGCGGGCTTCACCGCGCCCGAGGGCAAGACCATGGGCCACGCCGGCGCCATCGTCTCCGGCTCCTCCGGGACCGCCCAGGCGAAGAAGGAGGCCCTCGAGGCCGCCGGCGTCAAGGTGGGCAAGACCCCGTCGGAGACGGCCCGCCTCGCGCGCGCCATCCTCCAGGGCTGATTCCCCGGTACGGCAGCGGGCCCGCTCCCCTCGGGGGGCGGGCCCGCTGCCGTTTCCGGAACGGCCGTCGTCCCGGGGCCGGTGTCAGGGGGAGAAGCGGATGTCGATCAGCGGCGTCGACACCGAGAAGTGATCGCTGAGCGGGCCGAAGACGAGGCCGCCCGCGGTCAGCAGGACGAGGACGATCGTGGCGGCGACCGATCCGAGGGTCTGGTGCCGCAGTCGCTCCTCACTCATCTCGCGCACCTGCTCCGCGGGGAGCTCCGGCACGCGCGGTTCGTTGAGGAGCCCGGCCAGCCCGGCGACCGCCTCCTCGCCGAGCGCGTCACGGGCCCGGATGATGCGCGCCGCCGTCGTGGGTGTGCTGGCCATGCTCTCGGCCGCCGTGCGGCGCAGGCCGAGGCCGAGGCCCTCGTGGAGCAGCACGGCGTGCCGGGCGCCGCGCGGCAGCCGCTGGAGGTCGCCGCGGGCGCGGCGCGGTGTGCGGTGCCAGGGCAGGAGCTGCTGCCAGGGGGCGAGCGCGAGCTCGAACGCCTGGGAGCGGAGCCAGCCGACGGGATCGGGGTCGGTCGCGACCTCGGGCCACCGCAGCCAGGCCCGGTCGAAGGCGCGGTGGACGGCGTACCGGGCCAGTTCCTCGTTGCCGGTGAGCACCTCGGCCTGCCGGATCAGGGCGGGGGCGGCGTGCGCGTAGAGGGTGTCGAAGGCGGCCTCGGCGGCCTCGGCAAGGCGCAGCTCCGCCTCCTCGGCGGCCGCCTCGGCCTGTTCGGCCGCGGCCCTGGTCTCTTTCGCCGCCGCTTTCGCCGCCGCCTTGACCTGTTTCGCCGTCGGCTCGGACGCCCCGACCGCCGCGTCGTCCCCGGATGCGGGCGCGCCGGAGTCCTCCGGTGTCCCGGAGAGCGGCCCGGTGGGCGGCTGGGAGGCCGGCTCGGAGTGCGCGGCGGACCGGTCCGGCTCCGCGGGTCGCGGGGCTTGCGGTGGCTCGGCCCGGGGCGCGCGCGGCGACCCCGCCGACCCGGCCGCCCCCTCGGGAGGGGCGGCCGGGGGCGGAGCCGGTGGTGCGGTCCGCGGGGTCGTCGCGGGCTGCGGGTGGGGCCGCCGCTTCTTGGCGGTCCGTGCCGTCTTCGTCAGGTGGGCTCGGGTCATGCGATCGACCACTCGGATCGTGTGAAGATGCGCATAACGCCATATTCCGCGACACGACGGACATTCGCATGCTGCGACGGTAAAAGGGGTCTTCTTGGCAGCATGGGGTGCCGTGACCGCCGCACGCGCTGTGAGCCTTGCCTTCCGCCGTGTCCGGGCTGCGCACGAGGCCCTGCGCACCGCGGAATCCGTGCCCGCCTTCACTGGCGGCGTGCTCGCCGCCGGGCTGGGACTCGGCGGCTTCGCCGTGCTGGTGCTGTTCCTCTGGATCATCTCCCCGTTCCCCGACAGCGGGCTGTACGGGGCCCTGCACATCGCCGCCGACTGCTGGCTGCTGGCGCACGGGACGGACCTGGTGCGGGTGGAGACGCTCTCCGGTGTTCCCGCGCCGGTCGGGGTCACACCGCTGCTCCTGGCGGCCTTCCCGATCTGGCTGCTGTACCGGGCCGGAGCGGACGCCGCCGCCCCCGCGTCGACCGACCGGGCGGCGGCGTCGGCCGTGGCCTGGCTGATCGGCGGGTACGTCGCGGTGGCAGCGGGCGCGGCGATCCTCACCTCGTACGGGCCGGTGCGGAGCGACGCGCTCAGCGCCGGGCTCCATGTGCCCGTGGTCGCCGCCCTTGCCGCGGCCGCGGGGGCGTGGGCCGAACGGGGGCGGCCGCACATCCCCCTTCCGGCGGCGTTCCACCGGGTGACCGACCGCGTGCCGGCGGGGGAGACCGGGCCGGTGGCCCGGTCGGCGGCGGCCGGGGTGGCGGTGCTGCTCGCGGGCGGCGCGGTGCTCACGGCGGTCGCGCTGGTCCTGCATCCCGGGGCCACGGGGGCGTCGTTCAGCCGGCTCAGCGAGGCACTGTCCGGGCGGCTGGCAGTGCTGGCCCTGTCGGTCGCGCTGATCCCGAACGCGGCGGTGTGGGGGGCGGCCTACGCCCTCGGGCCGGGGTTCTCGCTGGGCACGGAGGCGGTCGTCCGGCCCGCCGGGGCGGTCGGCGATCCCGTGCTGCCCGACTTCCCGCTGCTGGTCGCGCTGCCGCAGGCCGGGCCGGGCACGGTGGCGACCTGGCTCGCGCTGCTGGTGCCGGCCGTGGCGGGGGTGACGGTGGGGTGGTTCGCGGTCGACCGCGAGGCCGCCGCGGGCCCGGGCCGCACGGCCGCACGCGCGGCACTGGGCGGCACGGCCTGCGGCGTGGTCCTCGCTCTGCTCACGGAGCTCGCCGCGGGGCCCCTCGGCTCCGGCGCGCTCGCCGACTTCGGGCCCTCGCGCTGGCTCACCGCGGCCGCGGCCGTCGGCTGGACCGTCGTCATCGGTGCCCCCACCGCGCTCGTGGTGCGCTGGGTCCGCGGCTTCCGTGCGTCCCGTGCCGACCTCGACGAGGCGTACGACGCGTACGACGGGTACGACGAGGCGGACGACGCCGACGACGCCGAAGAGGCGGATGAGGTGGATGAGGTGGACGGGACGGAGTCCGGGACCGGCAGCGAGGACGGCCGGACGGATACCGCGGCCCCGGACCCCGCCTGACCGCGGCGGCATCCGCGGGGACGCGAACGCCGGGTCCGCGGCGCCGGGAGCGGCGCGGACGGACCCGGCGAGGGCGGGGTGGGGCTCAGGCCTTGCGCAGCCAGACCGGAGGGGCCGGCATGTCGTGGGCGCAGGAGTCGCGGGCCGACTGGGTGAGGGCGTCCCCGACGCAGGCGTAGTAGTCGCGGTAGGCGTACTCGCTGCTGAGCAGGCCGGCCACGAGGCCGACCGCGAGGGCGCCCATGACGATGCCGCCGACGGCGGCGGGCCGCTGGGGCTTGGCGTTGGGGTCGGCCGGCGGGGGCGGCGGCTCGGCGGGGCCGTCGGCCAGCAGCGCGGCGGCCTCGGCGCGGGCCTTGGCGCGTTCCTCCGGTTTCATGCGGAGCGCGTTGACGCCCCAGTAGAGGGCGAGTCCGCCGAGCAGCAGGGCGAGGTACGTCCAGCCGAGCAGCAGGGCGAAGAACAGTCCCCACATGCCGCACAGCAAGGCGTAGCGGGCACGCCGCTGCGCCGGGTCGGTCGGGTCGAACCGCGGCCCGTCCGGGCGCCGGCCGCCGTAGCCGCCGTCCCCGCCGGGGCGGTCGCCGAGACCGCCGCCGCGGCCCGGCTGCCGGTCGCTCCACTGGCTGCCCCAACCGGGCGGCGGGGGTGGCGTGGGCCGCTGGTCGGAGTCCTGCTCGTCCGAGGGCTGCTGCGGCCTGCGCGGCTGCCACGGCTGGTCGGGAGCGTCCTCCGGCGGCGGAGCGAACGGGTTGTCCTGCTCATGGCCGCGGCCACTGCTCATGGTTGCCTGGGTCATCCCCTTGCCGTCGACTCCTCGAGTTGTCGGACGCGTCGTTACGCCGTTCTCCCCCCAGACGCTACCGTCCGGGCGCTCCCCCGTCCCGTGGGGGGCGGTCGGGTGTGCCGGTATCGTTGCTGACGGTCGACGGGCTCGTAGGGTTCCCCGGAATGCGAGGGATCTTCGAGTCGTACGATCCTCCAAAGCGCCGGACCCGAGAGTTGAGCCGCAGTGGCCGCAGTGTTTCCGCCCCTTTCCCGCCCCGCCCGACTCGTCGTGCTCGTCTCCGGTTCCGGTACGAACCTGCAGGCGCTGCTGGATGCCGGGGCGCACGTCGTCGCCGTGGGCGCGGACCGCTCCGGCATCGCGGGACTGGAGCGCGCGGAGCGGGCCGGGGTGCCGACGTTCGTGTGCCGGGTGAAGGACCACGGCGACCGCGAGGCGTGGGACGCGGCGCTGGCCGGGGCGGTCGCGGCGTACGAGCCCGACCTGGTCGTCTCGGCCGGTTTCATGAAGATCGTGGGCAAGGAGTTCCTGGCCCGGTTCGGCGGCCGTGTGGTCAACACCCATCCGGCGCTGCTGCCCAGTTTCCCGGGCGCGCACGGGGTGCGCGACGCCCTCGCGTACGGCGCGAAGGTCACCGGCTGCACCGTCCACTTCGTCGACGACGGCGTCGACACCGGCCCGATCATCGCCCAGGGCGTGGTCGAGGTCCGGGAGGACGACACGGAGGAAGCTCTCCACGAGCGCATCAAGGAAGTCGAGCGAAGGCTGCTCGTCGACGTCGTGGGGCGGTTGTCCCGCGACGGGTATCGCATTGAGGGACGAAAGGTTCTGTTGCCGTGAGTACCAAGCGGGAGATCCGGCGCGCGCTGGTCAGCGTCTACGACAAGACCGGTCTGGAGGAGCTGGCCCGCGGCCTGCACGAGGCGGGCGTCCAGCTGGTCTCCACCGGCTCGACGGCCGGGCGGATCGCCGCCGCCGGGGTGCCGGTGACGAAGGTGGAGGAGCTGACCGGTTTCCCCGAGTGCCTGGACGGCCGGGTGAAGACCCTGCACCCGAAGGTGCACGCGGGCATCCTCGCCGACCTGCGGCTGGAGGACCACCGCCGGCAGCTGGAGGAACTGGGCGTCGAGCCCTTCGACCTGGTCGTGGTCAACCTCTACCCGTTCCGTGAGACCGTCGCGTCCGGCGCCTCGGACGACGAGTGCGTCGAGCAGATCGACATCGGCGGCCCGTCGATGGTGCGCGCCGCCGCCAAGAACCACCCGTCCGTGGCGGTCGTGACCAGCCCCGAGCGGTACGCGGACGTGCTCGGCGCCGTGCGCGAGGGCGGTTTCGACCTCCCCACGCGCAAGCGCCTGGCCGCCGAGGCCTTCCAGCACACCGCCGCGTACGACGTCGCGGTCGCGAGCTGGTTCGCGGACTCCTACGCGCCGGCCGACGACAGCCCGTTCCCGGACTTCCTGGGCGCCACCTACGAGCGCAAGAACGTGCTGCGCTACGGCGAGAACCCGCACCAGGCCGCCGCCCTGTACACCGACGGCGGTCCGGGCCTCGCCAACGCCGAGCAGCTGCACGGCAAGGAGATGTCCTACAACAACTACGTCGACACCGAGGCCGCGCGCCGGGCGGCGTACGACCACGAAGAGCCCTGCGTCGCGATCATCAAGCACGCCAACCCCTGCGGCATCGCGGTGGGCGACGACGTCGCCGAGGCGCACCGCAAGGCGCACGCCTGCGACCCGCTGTCGGCGTTCGGCGGTGTCATCGCCGTCAACCGGCCGGTGAGCGCGGCCATGGCCGAGCAGGTCGCCGAGATCTTCACCGAGGTCATCGTGGCGCCGGACTTCGAGGAGGGCGCGGTCGAGGTCCTGGCCCGCAAGAAGAACATCCGCGTGCTGCGCTGCCCCGAGGCGCCCGTCGCGCAGACGGAGTTCCGCCCGGTCGAGGGCGGGCTGCTGCTGCAGGAGAAGGACCGTCTCCAGGCCACCGGAGACGACCCGGCCACCTGGACCCTGGCGACCGGAGAGCCGCTGGCCGAAGCGGAGCTGGCCGAGCTCGCCTTCGCGTGGCGGGCCTGCCGGGCCGTGAAGTCCAACGCCATCCTGCTGGCCAAGGACGGCGCGACGGTCGGCGTCGGCATGGGCCAGGTCAACCGGGTCGACTCCGCCAAACTCGCCGTCCAGCGGGCCGGCGAGGAGCGCGCGGCCGGCTCCTACGCGGCGTCCGACGCCTTCTTCCCGTTCCCCGACGGGCTGGAGGTGCTGACCGCCGCAGGGGTCAAGGCCGTGGTGCAGCCGGGCGGTTCGGTGCGCGACGAGGCCGTCGTCGAGGCGGCGCGCCAGGCGGGCGTGACCATGTACCTCACCGGGACGCGGCACTTCTTCCACTGACGCGGAACCCGTAGCCGTGCCGAAGGCCCCCGCACCAGCGGGGGCCTTCGGCACACCGCGGGCCGGGGCGGCCCGCCTCACGGCCTCAGTACTGCGGCCGCCCGAACCATGCCGCGGTCTCCGCCTTCGCGGCGAAGACGATCAGCAGGATGCTCGGCACCAGCGGTACGACGGCCAGGAACGCGCCCGTGACCAGGCTGCTCACGAGGCCGAGCGTGCTCATCGCGCCGATCACGATGGAGCCCGTGCGCGTCCCGCTGCCGCCGGTCCGGTACTTCGCCGCCACGCCGACCGCCACCAGGGCGAGCGCCAGCGCCAGCACCCCGGCGACCCACAGCAGGCCGCCGTACTTCGCGGCCAGCCCGGTGTCGTCGTCGACGTTCGCCAGCACGACGCCGACCAGCAGGACCAGCAGCCCGCTGAGGGTCCACATGCAGGCCAGCACATAGAGCATCGCGCGGGCCGTCCTCGCCGACGACGGCATCGGCTGCGGCCCGCCCGGCTGCCCGGCCCAGCCGTACGGCGGCTGGGGTTGCTGCGGCCCGCCCCAGTGCTGTTGCGGCTGCTGGGGGAAGCCGTACCAGGGCTGGGTCGGGTGCTGCTGGGGTTGGCCGTACGGCTGCCGCGGTGGCGTGGGCTGCGCGTTGTACGGATTGCCGGGGCCGGGCGGATGACTCACTTCTGATTCCTTCGCGCGGACGGGGCCTTGGGGTCGGCGTTGCTGCTGTGGCGATTGTTGTTGCCGAACGTCACCGGGGCGACTGGGTCTTGACGACCACGGAGCTGAGGATCTTGTCGGCGAAGGTCTGCTTCTTGTCGTCCCACAGCGGCCACAGGTAGCCGATGTAGCAGGCGGCGCCGTCCAGTCCGTGGCACAGTCGGCGCACGAAGGCCATGCCGAAGCCGAGCGGGCGGCCGTCGGCCTCGCGCAGCACGCTGATGCCGAGGGCCTTCTTGCCCGGCGTCTGGCCGGTCTTGCCCTCGCGGTAGCAGAGGAAGAGGCCGCCGACGAAGGACAGCAGCGCGCCGAGCCCGATCAGGGCGAGGGCGCCGCCCGGCATCTGCGGGCTGGGGCACACGTCGGTGTTGGCGGTGTCGCAGGCCTGCACCGCGTCCACGACCACGGCGACGAAGCGCCCGTACCCGATGCCGACCAGGATCATCGGGACCAGGCCCACGATCAGGAAGTCGAGCAGCGTCGCGCCGACCCGCGCCCCCCAGCTCGCGAACGGCGGCATGCCGGGCACCGGTCCGGCCGGGTAGCCGTGACCCCCGTAGCCGTACGGGCCCTGGGCCTGCTGCGGGACCGTGCCGTACGGGGGCTGCGGCTGCTGGGGGTAGCCGTAACCGGGCTGGGCCGGATGCTGCTGCGGGTACCCGTAGGGCTGCTGCGGCTGGGGCTGCTGCGGCGGAACGGGCTGCTGGCCGTACGGGTTTGCGGGACCGGGCGGGTAGCTCACGGTGACTTCTTTCACGCTGATGTGAGTGGGGACGGCCCACATCGTCCTGGGCGGTGTCATCCGCTGTCCAGCGTCCGGGGGGAGACCTGAGAAGATGGAGGTATGACCGCCCAGATTCTCGATGGCAAGGCCACTGCTGCCGCGATCAAGTCAGAACTCTCCGTACGCGTCCAGGCGCTCAAGGCCCGCGGGGTCACGCCGGGGCTCGGCACCCTGCTGGTCGGCGACGACCCGGGCAGCCGCTGGTACGTCGCGGGCAAGCACCGCGACTGCGCCGAGGTCGGCATCGCGTCCATCCAGCGGGAACTGCCGGAGACGGCAACCCAGGAGGACATCGAGGCGGTCGTGCGCGAGCTCAACGAGGACCCGCAGTGCACGGGTTACATCGTCCAGCTGCCGCTGCCCAAGGGCATCGACACCAACCGCGTCCTCGGTCTGATGGACCCCGCCAAGGACGCGGACGGACTGCACCCCACCAACCTGGGCCGGCTGGTCCTCAACGAGCGCGGCCCGCTGCCGTGCACGCCGAACGGCATCGTCGAACTCCTGCGCCGGCACGGCGTGGAGATCAACGGCGCGCACGTGGCCGTGGTCGGGCGCGGGGTGACGGTGGGCCGTTCGATCGGCCTGCTGCTGACCCGCAAGTCCGAGAACGCGACGGTCACCCTCTGCCACACGGGCACCCGGGACCTGGCCGCGCAGCTGCGGCAGGCCGACGTCATCGTCGCCGCCGCGGGTGTGCCGCACCTGGTCAAGCCCGAGGACGTGCGGCCGGGCGCCGCGGTGCTCGACGTCGGCGTGAGCCGGGACGAGAACGGGAAGATCGTCGGCGACGTCCACCCGGGCGTGGCCGAGGTCGCCGGCTGGATCTCCCCGAACCCGGGCGGCGTCGGCCCGATGACGCGGGCGATGCTGCTGGCGAACGTGGTCGAGGCGGCGGAGGGCCGCTTCTCATGACCGGCGGCCCGGGCCAGGGCAGGGGCACCGGCACCGAGGACGAGACCGCGGCGGCGGGCACCCCGGTGGCCGCGGCCGCCGCGAAGACCGCCGAGGCGGCACAGGAGCAGGAGCGGGACCAGGACCAGGCCGGCGTGAGCCGCCGCTTCCAGGCCGTCACGCGGGGCACCGCGCGGCCCGAGGGCGGCGGCCGTGCGGCGGCGGGCGACGCGCCCGCGCCCGCCCGTCAGTGGCCGATCCTGGGGGTCGGCGGGGCGGTGGCCCTGGGCCTGGTGCTGATCGCCGCCGACACCGTCCGGGCCGGCACGGTACTGATCGGCGCGGCGCTGCTCGCGGGCGCGCTGCTGCGCTGGGCGCTGCCCTCGGTCGGCATGCTGGCGGTGCGCAGCCGCTTCACGGACGTGATCACCTACGGCCTGCTGGGCGTCGTGATCGTGCTGCTGGCGCTGATGGCACAGCCGCATCCGGTGCTGGAGATCCCGTTCCTGGAGGACGTGGTCCGCTTCTCCGTGCGCTGAGCGCACCGCGCGAATGGGCCCCGCGACAGCACTGGGTGTCCCGTCCTCCCCCCGTCGGAGGACGGGACACCGTCGCGTAGGGTGCCCCCCTCTGGCTCCCCGGCGATGACGGTACGGGCAGGCCGCCCGCCGGGGCGTCCCGTTCTGGGTGGAGGTTTCCGCCCGGAGTACAACTTTCGCGGTACGGCGACGGGCTGACGCGGGTCCGGTCCGGCTCGCCTACGCTTCGCGCGTGCGGAACAAGGTGCTGGCGGACGTGGCGCTGGCGGTGGCTTTCACGGCGGCCAGCATGCTGCTGGGACACGAACAGCCACCGCCGGACTGGCATCGGCTGGACGCCGCGGGCTACGCGCTCACCGCGCTGGTCAACCTGCCCGTCGCGGCCCGGCGCCGCTTCCCGGTCGGCGTCAGCGTCTTCGTCTGCGTCGCCTGGGTGGTCTTCGTGGCGGCCGGCTACTGGCCGGTCGTCAACAGCCTGGCCCCGCTGATGGCGCTGTACACGGTGGCCACCGTGCGCCCGGCGCGCCTGGCGCTGGGCTGCGCGGCGCTCACCGGCGGGGTGTGGGTGTACGCGGGGCTGACGGCCGCGCAGAGTTCGATGGCCACCGTGGTCGCACAGGCACTGGTGTTCCCACTGGTCATGTGTCTGTTCGGGCACTCCGCGCGGGTGTCGGCGCAGCGTGCGGAGCGGCTCGGGGAGGTCACCGAGCGGCTGCGCGCGGAGCGGAAGGACGCGGCCAAGCAGGCGGTCGCGGAGGAACAGGCACGCATAGCCCGCGAATTGCACGACGTCGTCGCCCACCACATGTCCGTGATCTCGGTGCAGGCGGGCATGGCCTCGTACGTCTTCGCCAGCGAGCCCGAGAGCGCGCGCAAGGCCCTGGACACCATCTCCGACACCACGCGCGAGGCGCTGCAGGAGATGCGCCGCATGCTCAAGGTGCTGCGCGCCGGACCGGGGGAGCCCGAGGGGGGTGCGCCCTCCTACGACCCGATGCCCTCGGTGACCCGCATGGGCGAGATGATCGAGCGGGTGCGCGCCGCCGGACTGGCGGTGGAACTGCGCATCGAGGGATCGCCGCGCCCGGTCGCCCCGGGTGTGGGCCTGTGCGCCTACCGGGTGGTGCAGGAGGCGCTGACCAACGTCCTCAAGCACGCCCCCCACGCGCGGGCGCGCGTCCTGGTGGCGTACGAGCCCCACCAGCTGCGGGTCACCGTCACCGACGACGGCGGTGGGGCCGGGCCGCACGGATCACCAGGTCGTTCCGATCCGGACACAATCCCCCAGGGAGCCGGTCATGGCTTGATCGGCATGCGTGAGCGCGCCAGGCTCTACGGAGGGACGGTGGACATCGGCCCGCTCGGCGATGGTTTCGAGGTACGCCTCACGCTCCCCACATCGGCGCGCGGGGCCGCGCGGCGAGGGGATTCATTGGACGCATGACCACGGTGCTCGTCGTCGACGACCAGTTCCTGATCCGGGCCGGACTGGTGGGGCTGCTGCGCGCCGCCCCCGGGATCGAGGTGGTCGGGGAGGCCGGCGACGGCGAGGAGGCCGTGGAGCGGGCCGCCGAGACCGCGCCCGAGGTGATCCTGATGGACATCCGCATGCCCGGCATCAGCGGCGTCACCGCGACCGAGCGCATCCTGGCCGCGGCCGGCGAGCGGGCACCGCGCGTCCTCATCCTGACCACCTTCGACCTCGACGAGTACGTGTACACCGCGCTGCGCGCCGGGGCCTCCGGCTTCCTGCTCAAGGACGCGGGCCCGGAACGGCTGATCGCCGCCGTCCACGCCGTCGCCGGGGGCGACACCTTGTTCGCGCCGAGCGTCACCCGGCGGCTCATCGAGGCGTACGCGCCGGTGCGGCCGACTTCGGATCCCGGCCGTCCGCCCCCCGCCGAACTCGCGGCGCTGACCGCACGCGAGCTGGAGGTGCTGCGGATGATCGCCAAGGGGCTGTCCAACGCGGAGATCGCCGAGCGGCTCTTCATCAGCGAGGCGACCGTGAAGACCCATCTGAACCGCACCATGGCCAAGCTGGGGATCGGCAGCCGCGCCCAGGCGGTCGTGCTGGCGTACGAGACGGGACTCGTGACCCCGCGAAGAGGATGAGGATTCTCCGGATTTCAAGCGTCGAGCGTATGTGCGTCGCTACCGTGGGTTGACCGACGGAACCGGGGGGTGCGTGGTGGCGCGATGGGAACCATTGCCCGAGACACTTGACGCCGCCGCGCGCCGACTGGCCGTGCACCTGCGCAGGATGAAGGACCGCAGCGGGCTGAGCGTGCCCGCGCTGGCCGCGCGCACCGCTCAGAGCACCGAGGCGTGGGAGCAGTTCCTCAACGGTGTCCGGGTGCCGCCGCGCGACGCGGTCGAGGTGCTGGGCCAGTTGAGCGGCGCGGACTACGAACGGCTCGTCGCGCTGTGGGAGTTGGCCGACCGCGGGGTCAACGACACCATGACCGGCTTCAAGTACTCCGATCCGCTCGATCCGCTCGCCCCGGTCGAGGGCATGCCCCGGCACGCGGCCCGGCGGCGGCGCAGGGCGCTGCTGGTGGGTGCCGGGATGCTGGCCGGGGCGTTCGGGCTGCTGGTCGTCGCCGGGATCGCCACCGACGGGGCCCCACGCGCCCAGGCACCGCTGTCGGCGCACCCCACGGGGGCCGCGGCGGGCGGCGGCGCACCTTCCGCCACCGCTCCCGGGGCCGTGGCCACCACCCGCTCCGGGACGTCCTCGCCGGCCCGGGAGGGGACGCCGGCGCGGCCCGGTGCCCCGCGCACCGGGGCCGGGGCCGTCACCCCGGACGGCGGGACGCCCGCGGCGCCGGTCGACGACGTGAGCGAGCGCCCCGCGGGCGGCCACGCCCCGGCGACGGCCGGCACGGGCGGCACGGGTGACTCCGGCGATTCCGGTGATGCCGGCGGCACGGGCGGTTCCGGCGGCGGGCACGGCACGACGGCGCCGGGCGGCGGCGCGACCACGCCGCCGCAGGCCACCACGGCACCGCCCGCCCAGACCCCCGCGCCCTCCTCCGCCGCACCGAGCCCGAGTTCCGGCCACGGGTTGTGCCTGGGGCTGATCGTCCTCGGCATCTGCATCGGGTGACGGGGCGGGCCGCACCGCAGCACGACGCGCACTTCGGCAAGGCAAGCAGGGGGACCGCACCATGACCCGTTGGCGACCGCTGGCGGACGATCTCGACCCACGCGTCCGGGAGTTCACCGAGCATCTGCGGCGGCAGGTCGACCGCGGCGGCCTGAGCGCCGCCGCGCTCGCCGAGGCCACCGGGTACAGCAGAAGCTCCTGGGAACGGTATCTGTCCGCCCGGCTCCTGCCGCCCCGGTACGCCGTCGTCGCGCTGGCCCAGGTGACCGGCGCCGACCCGCGGCACCTCGTCACGCTGTGGGAGGTCGCCGAACGGGCCTGGAGCCGGGCCGAGGACCGGCACGACGTCACGATGGAGGCCGGACGGGTCGCCGAAGCACGGGCCGCGCTCGGCGAGTTCGGGCCCCCTCCGGGCAGTGCCCCGGCCCCGCGCCGGTCCCGGCGGGCCCTGGTGCTGTTCGCCGCGGGTGCGGTCGCCGTGGTGCTGGCGGTCGCCGGCGTGGGCCTGCTCGGCGGCGGGGGCGGCGGCACGGGCCGCGCGGCGGACGCGCGGGCGCCGCACCCCTCCCGCACGGCCCGCGCCGCCGAACTCCCCTCGGGGGTCAAGTGCACCGGGGCCACCTGCACCGGAGAGGACCCCGAGGGCATGGGCTGCGGTGGGGCGCACGCGCGGACGACGGCCTCGGCCTGGATCGGCGGCGCCTACGTCGAGACGCGGTACAGCGAGGTCTGCGCGGCCGCCTGGGCACGGATATCCGCCGCCGCCCTGGGCGACACCCTCACGGTCGGCCCCGCCGGGGCCAGCGGCCCCGCCCAGCGCACCCGCATCGGCCGGACCGCCGCCGCGTACACCCCCATGCTCGCCGCCCCCGCCCCGGCCGCCGTCCGCGCCTGCGCCACCCTGGCCTCGGGCCTCCACGGCTGCGCGACCCCGTTGGCCACTCCCTGACGCCCGCGTCGTGTTGGCCAGTGGTCGTACGGGTGCGTTACTCGACAGGGCGGTTCCTGGTGCCGTGGCGGGAACGGTCCACCGGGTCGCGGTGCCCGGCACGTCCCCAGGTGGTCCAGGGCAGGCGGACGGCTTCGATCTCGGGGTCCGTGAGCAGTGCCTCAATAAGCGGGCGCGGGCCGCAGACTTTGGTGCCCCAGAGGTCGTAGTCGGTGCAGACGACCCAAGAGCGGTCCGCGGCCCACAGGTTGGACGGGGTGTACAGGATGTCCGGGTTGTCGAAAAGGGGCTGGGCGTGGCCCAGGCGGCCGGAGCGGACATGCCCCTTTTCGAAGTCCTGCGTGATGATCGGGTTGTAGTACGCCAGGCAGTCGGTGTCTGCCCCCTGGGGGCTGTGCGCCGTGAGGAACCGGATCAGTTGGTTCCATGTCGGCCTGTCGAGGCTGCCCTCTGCGGGCCATTCGATGGAGCCGGGCTGGATCCCCGCCTCTTTTGCGGAGGGGAAGCAACGAAAGCAGGGGTACAGGCCCTGCGGTACGACCGGATCGCCGATGCGGGCGGCCAGTTCCGTCCAGCGCAGCCGCTCCCACCCCGGGCCTGGGTGCTCGGACCGGCTTTGGGCGTGGTTGGCCGAATCCCCCGCTGTTTCCCCGCGCTCGTACATGCCGCCGAGCACCCAGGCGGCGTCGGGCCGGCCGGGCGCCTCGTAGCCGGTGAGGCCGTCGTCCTGGGAGAGTTCGGCGAGCCAGTCGGTCCCGGAGGCGGGCGCGCGGGGCCACAGATCGAGGATGTCATCGGGCATCCGGCCAGGCTATGGGCCCGCGCGCGACCAGTGCCGGAGCCCGGTGACCCTCCCCGGTCACCGCCTCGGCGACGTGCCCCACGGAAGCGGCCTTGGCCGGGTGGGTCGTCGAGATGCGAATTCGGGCAGCCCAGTGCTCGGCCGAACCGGGGGCGGCCCCCCTGCCGCCTGTGCGGCGCCACGCCTGCCGCGGGCGTGTGGGGGTGCACGGCACCACCGGTCCCAGGGACGGTCAGCGAAGCGTCACCGAACCGGTCCGGGTCGGTTGTCCGCCGCGCGGACCCGGCGTGGTCGCGCCGGCCGGTCCGGCTGGGGTCGCTTCCGCTCGGTCCTGGGGCGTGCCGCACGGGGGTGGGTCGGGGCGCGGTGTCACGGCCCGGGCGGACGTGAGCGCGTCCGCAGGACCGCAAGTGTTCGCCGCCTCCCGCCCCCGCGTCCCGCGCGGAGCCGCTCCGGACGCCGGGGGCGCGGTGACCGGGGCCACACCCGGTGTGGCAGCCGCCGGGACGGCACGGGTATAGCCTGGCGTGGGTCTCTTGACGCCGAGAGATCCCCGTTCCGGGAGCAAGGGACGCTGCCGGGGCGGCATGGGATCCAGCAGCAGAAGGCCAGGAGAAGGCAATGACTCGCACTCCCGTCAACGTCACCGTAACCGGAGCGGCCGGACAGATCGGCTACGCGCTGCTGTTCCGCATCGCGTCGGGCCACCTGCTCGGCCCCGATGTCCCGGTGAAGCTGCGCCTCCTGGAGATCACCCCGGCGCTCAAGGCCGCCGAGGGCACCGCGATGGAGCTGGACGACTGCGCGTTCCCGCTGCTCCAGGGCATCGACATCAGTGACGACCCGAACGTCGCCTTCGACGGCGCCAACGTCGGCCTGCTGGTCGGCGCCCGCCCGCGCACCGCCGGCATGGAGCGCGGCGACCTGCTCGAGGCCAACGGCGGCATCTTCGGCCCGCAGGGCAAGGCCATCAACGCCCACGCCGCGGACGACATCCGCGTCCTGGTCGTCGGCAACCCGGCCAACACCAACGCGCTCATCGCGCAGTCCTCCGCCCCGGACGTCCCGGCCGACCGCTTCACCGCGATGACCCGCCTGGACCACAACCGCGCGATCTCGCAGCTGTCGAAGAAGACCGGCGTGCCGGTGAGCGAGATCCGCCGCCTCACCATCTGGGGCAACCACTCCGCCACCCAGTACCCGGACGTCTTCCACGCCGAGGTCGCCGGCAAGAACGCCGCCGAGACCGTCAACGACGAGAAGTGGCTGGCCGAGGAGTTCATCCCGACCGTCGCCAAGCGCGGTGCGGCCATCATCGAGGCCCGTGGCGCGTCCTCCGCCGCCTCGGCCGCCAACGCCGCG
This sequence comes from Streptomyces sp. MI02-7b, assembly GCF_033793585.1. Classification (NCBI taxonomy): domain Bacteria; kingdom Bacillati; phylum Actinomycetota; class Actinomycetes; order Kitasatosporales; family Streptomycetaceae; genus Streptomyces; species Streptomyces sp. MI02-7b. Next base: position 256,937 of record NZ_JARAWX010000003.1, read on the forward strand.
ATCGACCACGTCTTCACCTGGACCAACGGCACCGCCGAGGGCGACTGGACGTCCGCGGGTGTCGTCTCCGACGGCTCCTACGGTGTGCCGGAGGGCCTGATCTCCTCCTTCCCCGTCACCGCGAAGGACGGCAAGTTCGAGATCGTCCAGGGCCTGGACATCAACGACTTCTCCCGCGCCCGCATCGACGCCTCCGTCAAGGAGCTCGAGGAGGAGCGCGACGCGGTCCGCGGCCTCGGCCTGATCTGACGCGTCCGCGACGGCCCGCTGCCGGACCCCTCCCGGGTCCGGCAGCGGGCCGTTGGCGTTCCCGGCGGTCAGCTCCGCTCGGCCAGCAGCGCGCACAGCGCGTCGAGCGCCCCGGCGAAGGCGTGCTCGGGCGGGGTGCCGTAGCCGACGACGAGCGCGTCGGTGTCCCGGCCGCCGAAGTCGTCCAGGCTCTGCAGCCCCAGGCCCCGGGCGCGGGCCGCGGCGACGACCTCCGCGGCGGGCGTGCCGGGCGGCAGCCGGAGCACCGCGTGCAGTCCCGCGGCGATGCCGGAGACCCGGACGGCGGGGGCGCGTTCGGCCAGTGCCGCGACGAGCCGGTCGCGCCGCCGGCGGTACTGCAGCCGCATCCGGCGGACATGGCGGTCGTACGCGCCGGAGACGATCAGTTCGGCCAGCGTCAACTGATCGAGGACGGGGGAGTGGTGGTCGGCCAGCCGCTTCTCGTCCAGGAGGGGTTCGACGAGGGCGGGCGGCAGTGCCAGCCAGGCCAGCCGCAGGCCGGGCGCCAGGCTCTTGCTGGCGGTGCCGGCGTAGACGACGTGCTCGGGGGCGAGGCCCTGCAGGGCGCCGACCGGCTGCCGGTCGTAGCGGAACTCCCCGTCGTAGTCGTCCTCGACGACCACCGCGCCGGTGGCACGGGCCCAGGCCACCGTGGCGGTGCGCCGCTCCGGTGACAGAGGACTGCCGTACGGGAACTGGTGGGCCGCGGTCAGCAGCGCGGCGTCCACGTCCTGGTCCAGCGCGTCGACCTGGGCGCCGTCGTCGTCGACCGGCAGCGGGACGGTCGTGAGCCGCGCCGACCGCAGGATCTCCACGGTGTGCGGGTAGCCGAGCGCCTCGACGGCGACGCGGCGCGCCCCGCCGGCCCGCAGCGTGCGGCCGAGCAGGCCGGCGGCCTGCACGAACCCCGAGCAGACCATCAGGAGTTCGGGCCGGGTACGGACCCCGCGCACCCGCCCGAGGTAGACCGCGAGCGCCTCGCGCAGTTCGGGCCGGCCGCGCGGGTCGGTGTAGCCGAAGGCCTCGTTGGGCGCGGCCGCCAGCGCCCTGCGGGCCGCCGCCCCCCACGCGGCGCGCGGGAAGGACGAGACGTCGGGGGAGCCGGGGCGCAGGTCGTAGGCGAACCGCTCCCGGTCGGGCAGGACCCCGGCCGTCTCGGCGAAGCGACCGCCCCCGGTTTCCGGGGCGGCGCCGCGCGGGGCGGCGGCCTGGAGGCGTCCGGGCCGGGTGGGCGGCCCGGACGGGCGCCGGCCGTCGGCGACGCGGGTGCCCGAGCCCTGGCGGGCGGTCAGCCAGCCCTCGGCGACGAGCTGCCCGTACGCCTCGGCGACGGTGTTGCGGGCGAGGCCGAGGTCCTTGGCCAGCACGCGCGAGGACGGCAGGCGGGTGCCCGGGGCGAGCCGCCCGATGCGCACGGCCTCCCGCAACGCCTGCTCCAGTCCGGCCCGCGCGCCGGTCCCCCCGACGAGGTCGAGATGGAGGTCGACTCCTGAATTGGCCCACTCGTTCACCCTTCAAGTGGACCACGGGACAGGGACACTGCGTCGGTAGTTTGGCTGACATGACGACGACCACGACTTCCGCAGACACCGCGTCCGGCCAGGGTCCGGACGAGCTCGTCCCGGCCCCCGCCCCCCGCATGGCGCTGGCCAAGGCCGCCCCCGACTTCTACAAGGCGATGATCGCCCTCGACACCGCGGCCGGCAACGGCCTCGACCCCGTGGTCGCCGAGCTGGTCAAGGCGCGCGCATCGCAGGTCAACGGCTGTGCCTACTGCGTCGACCAGCACATCGCCGACGCCCGCAGGCTGGGTGTGTCCGAGCAGAGGGTGCACGGCCTGACCGTGTGGCGGGAGACCCCGTTCTTCACCGCGCGCGAGCGGGCCGCCCTGGCCCTCGCCGAGGCGGTGACCCGCCTCGGCGAGCACGGTGTCCCGGACGACGTGTACGACGAGGCCGCCCGGCTCTTCGACGAGGACGAGCTGCCCCGCCTGATCGCCATGTGCATCACCATCAACGCCTGGAACCGCATCGGCATCACCACGCGGATGTCGCCGGCGCGGCGCCCCGAGGGGATCTGACCGCACCCCCCGGGGGCTCCGCCGTCAGGCGGACAGTACGGCCCGCAGCTGGTCCAGGCCCCAGTCCAGGTCCTCCTTGGAGATCACCAGCGGCGGCGCGAGCCGGATCGTGGAGCCGTGGGTGTCCTTGACCAGGACACCCCGCCCCAGCAGCCGCTCGGAGACCTCGCGGCCGCTGCCGTGCCCGGGGGCGATGTCCACCCCGGCCCACAGGCCGCGGCCGCGCACCGTCGTGACCGCGCCGCCGCCGGCCAGCAGGGCCAGCTCGTGGTGCAGATGGTCGCCGAGCTCGGTCGCCCGCTGCTGGTACTCACCCGTGCGGAGCATCGCGAGGACCTCCAGTGCCACGGCGCACGCGAGCGGGTTGCCGCCGAAGGTCGAGCCGTGCTCACCCGGGCGGTACACCCCCAGCACCTCCGCGGACGACACGACCGCCGAGACCGGCACGACGCCGCCGCCCAGGGCCTTGCCCAGGACGTACATGTCGGGGACGACGCCCTCGTGCTCGGAGGCGAACGTCCTGCCCGTACGGCCCAGTCCCGACTGGATCTCGTCGGCGATGAAGAGCACCCCGTGCTCGGAGGTCAGCCGCCGGACTCCCGCCCAGTAGCCCGCCGGCGGCACCAGCACCCCGGCCTCGCCCTGGATGGGCTCCATCAGCACGGCCACCGTGTTCGCGTCGATCGCCGCCTCCAGCGCCGCGAGGTCGCCGTACGGCACGATCTCGAAGCCCGGGGTGTACGGGCCGAAGTCGGCGCGGGCCTCGGGGTCGGTGGAGAAGCTGATGACGGTGGTCGTGCGGCCGTGGAAGTTGTCCGCGGCCACGATGATCTTCGCCTGGCCGTCCGGCACGCCCTTGACCCGGTAGCCCCACTTGCGGGCCGTCTTGACCGCGGTCTCCACGGCCTCCGCGCCGGTGTTCATCGGCAGCACCATCTCCATGCCGCACAGCTCGGCGAGTTCCGTGCAGAACCGGGCGAACCGGTCGTGGTGGAACGCCCGCGAGGTGAGCGTGACCCGGTCCAGCTGCGCCTTGGCCGCCTCGATCAGGCGGGAATTGCGGTGGCCGAAGTTGAGCGCCGAGTAGCCGGCGAGCATGTCGAGGTAGCGGCGGCCCTCGACGTCCGTCACCCATGCGCCGTCCGCGGAGGCGACGACGACGGGGAGCGGGTGGTAGTTGTGCGCGCTGTGCGCTTCCGTTGCGGCGATGTGCTCGGCGGCGGTCGACACGTGAGTGCTCCGTTCGTGGTACGTCGGGAGGTGTGGCGCTGGAGCCCGGTGGGGCTCCTTTCCATTGTTCCTGTCGTCTGGTCCTATCGTCGCTCGCCCGGGATGCGAAAAAACATCGCGGCGACGTCCCGACCCCGCGTTGCTACGCTGGCCGTGGGCCGTGACTGGCGCGCTGGGATGGGATCGACCATCGGGGAGCGGCCCGTGATCTGTGTGCCGTGCGCCTGGGCCATCCGGTATGCCGTGCCGCGCAGGAGGTCCGCATGTCCAGTGGTCGCACCGAATCCACCGCCTTCCGCAGTGCCCTTGACGTGATCAGGGGGGTCGAGCCGCGCGTCGCCGACGCGATCGGCCAGGAGATCGAGGACCAGCGGGCCTCGCTCAAGCTCATCGCCAGCGAGAACTACGCCTCCCCGGCGGTGCTGCTGGCCATGGGCAACTGGTTCAGCGACAAGTACGCCGAGGGCACCGTCGGGCGCCGCTTCTACGCCGGGTGCCGCAATGTCGACACCGTCGAGGCCGTCGCGGCCGAGCACGCGCGGGCGGTCTTCGGCGCCGAGCACGCCTATGTGCAGCCGCACTCCGGCATCGACGCCAACCTGGTCGCCTTCTGGGCCGTGCTGGCCGACCGGGTGGAGGCACCGGCGCTGGAGCGGGCCGGGGTACGGCAGGTCAACGACCTGACCGAGGCGGACTGGGAGCGGCTGCGCCACGAGCTCGGCGACCAGCGCATGCTGGGCATGTCCCTGGACGCCGGCGGCCACCTCACGCACGGCTTCCGTCCGAACATCTCGGGGAAGATGTTCCATCAGCGCAGCTACGGCACCGACCCCGCGACGGGTCTGCTCGACTACGAGTCGCTGCGCCGCACGGCCCGCGAGTTCCGCCCGCTGATCATCGTCGCGGGCTACTCGGCCTACCCCCGGCTGGTGAACTTCCGCATCATGCGGGAGATCGCCGACGAGGTCGGCGCCACCCTGCTGGTCGACATGGCCCATTTCGCGGGCCTGGTCGCAGGCAAGGTCCTGACCGGGGACTTCGACCCCGTCCCGCACGCGCCCATCGTCACCACCACCACGCACAAGTCGCTGCGCGGCCCGCGCGGCGGCATGGTGCTGTGCGACTCCTCGCTGGCCGAACAGGTCGACCGCGGCTGCCCGATGGTGCTCGGCGGCCCGCTGCCGCACGTCATGGCGGCCAAGGCGGTGGCCCTGGCCGAGGCCCGCCACACCGACTTCCACGGCTACGCGCAGCGCATCGTCGACAACTCCAAGGCGCTGGCCGAGGGGCTGCTGCGGCGCGGCACGACCCTGGTCACCGGGGGCACGGACAACCACCTGGTGCTCATCGACGTCGAGTCCTCCTACGGCCTCACGGGACGTCAGGCCGAGGCGGCCCTGCTGGAGTCCGGCATCGTCACCAACCGCAACTCCATCCCCCAGGACCCGAACGGCGCCTGGTACACCTCCGGCATCCGCATCGGCACCCCGGCGCTCACCACCCGCGGCCTCGGCACGGGCGAGATGGACGAGATCGCGGGCCTGATCGACCGCGTGCTGACCACCACCGAGGCCGGCGTCACCTCGGCCGGCAAGCCGTCCAAGGCGCAGCACGTGCTGGACGCGAAGGTCGCCGACGAGATCGCGCAGCGCGCCGCCGACCTGCTGGCCGGCTTCCCGCTCTACCCGGGGATCGACCTCAGTTAGCCGGGCCGGCGTCCGGCCGGCGGTGCGACCACCACCGTCGGCCGAGCGCCGTCGACACCGACCCGGCGGCGAGACCGGGCAGGGCCCACCACCACGCCTCCGCCGCACCCTCGCCGCCGGCCGGGGCCGTACCCGCCTGCTTCGGCCACTCACCTGGCTCGTCGGGCTCGAACAGCCCCAGGCGGGCGAGCAGCGGGCCGAGGGACGCGGGCGCGCGATGCCACAGCACGTCGTCGTCGGCGACGTAGGGCGCCGAGTCCGTCCGTACCCATACGCCGTCTCCCGTATCGGGGAACACCTGGTCGACCTGGAACAGGGGACCGCCGGCTTCCAGATGCCAGCGGACGGTCACACTGCCCGCGACGGCCCGGTCGGCCATGGGTCCGGGCGGGTCCGGCGTGCCGCTGTCGTCGTTCAGCACCAGGGCCGTGGCGAGCGGCATGTGGTCGGGCGACGAGGAGTCCAGTCCTGTCGTACGGCCCGTCGCCACCGACGTCAGCACCGCGGTGCCGGGCACCTTGGCGGCCGCCGGCCCCGCTCCGAGCACAACAGCGGGCAGCAGCAGCGCCAACGTGGCCAGGGGTACGCGCGGGCGGATTCTCACGCGTCGACCAGTTCCTGGCGGGGGCCGGGGTCGCGGGGTGTCCGGCGGGACATCAGACGGGAGGCGAGCAGGGTGCCGGCGCTGCCGAGGGCGAGGCCGGCGCCCAGTCCGGGGAGGGACAGCCACCAGTCGGTGCCGCCTGCGGTGTCCTCGGCCGCCGCGGGGGCGGGGGAAGAGGCGGCCGGGGAGGAGCCCTGCGCCACCCCGAAGGGATAGTCGGGAGCGCTGACGCCGAGCCCCTTGTCCGGGCCGAGGAGGCCCATGCGCCCGAGCAGCGCGCCCAGGGCCTTCGGCTGGGCGGCGTGGTGCCACACCCCCTGTTCCGGCAGACCCTTCTCCCCCACCTCGCGGGTGTGGATCCAGGGACCCCCGGCGGCGTCCGGGTAGACGAAGTCCACACGCCAGACCGACACGTCGTGGACGAGCCAGGTGACGGTGACCTGGCGCTGCCCACCGGCCTCCACATCCGTCAGGGACGGCGGAGCGGAGGCGGCGGGCTCCCGCCCGATGGACGCGTCCAGCGTCTGGTAGTCCGGGGACGTGGTGTAGATCGCCGCGGCCTTGCCGCTCTCCGGCGCGACCAGCATCACGCTGGTCGGCCCCCCGGCCGTGGCCGGTCCCGCGCCGGTGAGCAGGGCGCCGAGCGCCGCGCCCGTGACTCCCGCCCAGGTGACGAACCTTCTGAACCGCATGGGTCCCCCTCTCGCTCGGTCCTGCCCCTGTTACACCGCCCGGGCCGGCCGGGTTCCCGCCGAACGGCGTCCCCACGGGGCCAAGGGCCCCGGCCCGTCCGCGGGAGGGGCGGTGATCCCGGCGAGGACCGCGACCGCTGCCGAGCGGTTTCGTCCCCGCGGGGCCCGCCGACCTGGCCGCGCGGGCCGAGGAGCCTCGCCGCCGCGCGGGTGGCCTCCGGCCGGTCAGGCGGACGGGCTCGCCGCGCCCCGCGGACGGGCCGACTCGGCGATCGCGAGCGCTCGCGCCCTGTCGGGTACGCCCTCCAGACGCAGCGTCACCTGGCCGCGCTGCCAGAGCAGGGTGGGCCCGGCCGCCCGGGGCGGCTCGCGGCGCGTGCGTCCGTCGGGGTCGACGAGCCGGACGTAGTGCGGCTCGGCGAACCACATCGCGAACTCGCCGCCGACCTCGACCCATTCGGCCGCGGAGCCGGTGGTCTTGAGGAAGACCACGTCGATCGAGGCCCGGAACTGGTCGAGCCGGATCGTGCGGCCGTCGCGCCGCCAGGTCATCGACAGCACCCGCCCGCCGTCGGTCACCGCGACCCCGTCCGGCTCGCCCAGCGCGGCCGGGACGAACGCCCCGTCCAACGGTGCGTGTCCGCGGACCGGAGGCGGGCTCCCCGCGCCCGGGGTCGCCGAGGGGTCGTGGCGCACGGCGACGCCGCCGAAGCCGAACCAGTCCGAGACCGCGGCCCGCACCGGTGGGGTGAGCACCAGCACGGCCAGTACCCCGCACAGCAGCGCCACCAGGGTCCGCCACCGTGCCGCGAGCCCGATCCGGGCGCGCCGCACGCGCCCCTCACCGGGCACGGCCTCGGCGAGCAGCCGGGCCAGCACCTGCTCGGCCACCGAGTCCGGCGACGGCGCCGGGATGTCCATCCGCCGCCCCGCCTCGCGCAGTTCCTCCGGGAGCCGGTCGGTCATCGCAGCCCCCCGTTCCAAGCGGCCGGCACCGGTTCGGCGAGTCCGGTCCGCAGCCTCGCCAGGGCGCGGTGCAGCCGGGACTTGACGGTGCCGCGCGGCCAGCCCAACACCGCGGCCGTCTCCTCCTCGTCCAAGTCGAGCAGATAGCGGCAGGTGACCACCAGCCGGTGCGGCTCGCTGAGGGCGCCGACCGCGGCCAGCAGCGCCGCGTGCCGTTCCCGGGTCACCGCCAGGGTCTCCGGATCCTGGTCCGGCGGGGGCAGGGCTTCCAGCGCGGCGTTGCGCTCGACGGCCGAGCGCAGCCGCCGGGAGGCCCGCGCCGCGTTCCGCGCCTCGTTGGCGACGATGCGCAGCAGCCAGGGGCGGAAGGCGGAGCCCTCCCGGAAGCCGCCGAGGGCGCGGTACGCCTTGACGAACGAGTTCTGCACCACGTCCTCCGCGTCGGCACCGGCCCCGAGCAGCACCGCGGTGCGGTGCGCGACGTCCGCGTGGACGCGCACCAGCTCCGCGTACGCCTCACGGTCCCCGGCGCGTACGCGTGCGATCACCGCCGCCTCCCCCTCCGTGGCGGCCCCCTTTCGCTCCCCGGCCGCCCCCGTGCGACCCCGTCACCCCTTCTACACCGCTCCCCGCGGCCGGGTTCCCGTTGCGGACGGACAATCCCCGGGGACCTGAGAGAATGAGTGGCATGGCTCTCGATCGTCCCCGTGTGCTCTCCGGCATCCAGCCCACCGCAGGCTCGTTCCACCTGGGCAACTACCTGGGCGCGGTCCGCCAGTGGGTGGCCCTCCAGGAGTCGCACGACGCCTTCTACATGGTCGTCGACCTGCACGCGATCACCGTGCCGCAGGACCCGGCGGAGCTGCGGGCCAACACCCGGCTGGCCGCCGCGCAGCTGCTCGCGGCCGGGCTCGACCCGGAGCGCTGCACGCTCTTCGTGCAGAGCCATGTCCCCGAACACGCGCAGCTCGGCTGGGTGTTCAACTGCCTCACCGGCTTCGGCGAGGCGTCGCGCATGACGCAGTTCAAGGACAAGTCCGCCAAGCAGGGCGCCGACCGTTCGACGGTGGGCCTGTTCACGTACCCGATCCTGCAGGTCGCGGACATCCTGCTGTACCAGGCGAACGCCGTCCCCGTCGGCGAGGACCAGCGCCAGCACATCGAGCTCACCCGGGACCTCGCGGAGCGCTTCAACGGCCGCTTCGGCGACACCTTCACCATCCCGGCGCCGTACATCGTCAAGGAGACGGCGAAGATCTACGACCTGCAGGACCCGCAGGCGAAGATGAGCAAGTCGGCGGCGTCCCCGAAGGGCCTCATCAACCTCCTGGACGAACCGAAGGCCTCCGCAAAGAAGATCAGGAGCGCGGTCACCGACACCGACACCGTGATCCGCTTCGACGAGCAGGAGAAGCCGGGCATCAGCAACCTGCTGACCATCTACTCCACCCTCACCGGGACCGCGATCCCCGAACTGGAGCAGCGGTACGAGGGCAAGGGCTACGGCGCGCTGAAGACCGAGCTCGCGGAGGTCTTCGTGGAGTGGGTCACCCCGTTCCGCGAGCGTACGCAGGAGTACCTGGGCGACCCGGAGAGCCTGGACTCGGTGCTGGCCAAGGGCGCGGAGAAGGCCCGCGCCGTGGCCGCCGAAACCCTGGCGAACGCCTACGACCGGGTCGGTTTCCTACCCGCCAAGCACTGAACGGGGCATTCCGGCACCCCGTGGCGCGGGCCTTTGGTCCCGCGCGAATGTGACGGACGACGCTCGCGCCTCGGGGCGCGAGCGCGTCACACTTGCTGCGGAGGCGCTGTGCCGCACACCGTGCGTACGATGCCTCCGGCCCGCCCGGGACCGGACGGGAGCGGGCCGGAAACCGACGGTGCGAGGACCGGGGTACGACCGGGAAAGGGGTGAACTCGTGGGAAACCGCATGATCGGCGTGTCCATCGCGGTCCCGGAGCCGTACGGCAGCCTGCTGCAGCAGTGCCGCGCCGACTTCGGGGACCCAGTGGCCTACTGCATCCCCACCCACGTCACACTGCTTCCGCCGACCGAGGTGGACGCCGCCGTCCTCCCGGCCTTCCGCGAGCACCTGGGCGAGGTCGCGGCGGCCTGCCACGCCTTCCCGATGCGCCTGGAGGGAACGGCCAGCTTCCGGCCGCTGACGCCCGTGGTCTTCGTCGAGCTCGCCCAGGGCGGCCTGGACTGCGCCGAACTGCAGGAGCGGGTGCGCTCCGGCCCGGTCCGCCGCGAGCTGCAGTTCCCGTACCACCCGCACGTCACCATCGGTCACGGCATCCCGGACGAGGCGCTGGACCGCGCGCAGATGGAGCTCGCCGACTTCACCGCCGCGTGGACGGCCACCTGCTTCTCCCTCTACGAGCAGGACGACGAGGGCGTCTGGCGCCCCTTGCGCGACTACGCCTTCGGGGCCGCCGCCCCCCACCCCCTGCTCCCCCAGCAGCCGGGGGCCTGCGAACCACTCGGTACGGCTCCCGCGCGGGGTACGCAGCCCGCGTGAGCGGCCCGGGCCGGCCGGAGCAGGCCGGCCCGGACCCGTGGACGACGCCGGTCCGCGCGACGCCGCGCCGCCTGCCGGGTGACGCCGCCGGCGGGCCACTTCTTCGCTGGTGGCCCCGGACCCGCTGACCGCGGCGTGCCTAGGCTGCCGCCATGGATGCCCTCCTCGCGGCGGACCGCGACCGCTTCCCCGACCTCCTGCGCTCCGTCACGGATCTCGCCGCCCGTGAACTGGCCGCCGTCGACGAGCGGCCGGCCGCCCACCCCGGCCCGGCCCCCGCGCCGGAGCCGCTGCCGGATGCCGGGGTCGGTGCGGACGGCGCGCTGGAGCGCTTCGCGCGACGCTGGGCACCGGGGTTCTCGGGCAGTGCGGGTCCGCGGTACCTGGGCTTCGTCACCGGCGGTGCCACGCCCGCCGCCGTCGCGGGGGACTGGCTGACCGCCGCGTACGACCAGAACGCCGGTTCGGACACGGGCTCCTCGGCCGGCGCCCTGGAGCGCGAGACCCTGGCCTGGCTGCGTGAGCTGTTCGGCCTGGGCACCGCGCACAGCGGTGCGTTCGTCACCGGCGCGACGGTCTCCAACACCGTGGGTCTGGCCGTCGCCCGCGAATGGCTCGGCGAGCGGCAGGGCGTGTCGGTGTCCCGGGACGGCGTCGCGGCGCTCGGCCCCGTGACGGTGCTGTCCGGCGCGCCGCACTCCAGTACCGAAAAGGCCCTGTCGGTCCTCGGCCTCGGCCGCGCGTGCCTGACCCGTGTCCCGCTGCTGCCGGGCGGCCGCGAGGCGGTGGACGTCGCCCGGCTGGCGGAGGCGCTGGACGCGCTCGACGGCAGGCCCGCCATCGTGGTCGCCAACGCCGGCACCGTCGACACCGTGGACTTCGACGACCTGCGCGCCATCGCGGCCCTGAAGGACCGTCACGACTTCTGGCTGCACGTCGACGCGGCCTTCGGCGGTTTCGCCGCGCTGTCGCCCCGTCACGCCCGTCTCACCGCGGGGTGGACGCAGCGGACTCGGTCTGCGTCGACCTCCACAAATGGCTCAACGTCCCCTACGACGCCGCCGTGCAGTTCACCCGCCGCCAGGACCTGCAGGTGCGGGTCTTCCACAACGCCGCGCCCTACCTGGGCCTGCCGGACCTGCCCGACCCCGACTTCCTGCACCTGACACCCGAGAGCTCCCGCCGCCTGCGCGCCCTGGCCGCATGGTTCTCGCTCACCGCCTACGGCCGGGAGGGCCATCGCGACATCGTCGAGCGCAACATCGCCCTCGCCCACCGCCTCGGGGACCGCATCGCCGGCACGGCGCACCTGCGGCTGCTCGCCCCCGTCCGGCTCAACGTGGTCTGCTTCACCTTCGCGGGCGAGGCCCCGGTGGAGGAACTCCGGGAGCGCGTCGCCGCCGCCGCCCGCGCCGTCGCCGCCTCCGGCGAGGCCTTCCTCACCCCGACGGTCCACGCGGGCGTGCCGGCCCTGCGTGCCGCCTTCAGCAACTGGCGGACGTCCGAGGCCGACACGGACCGTGTCTTCGAGGCGGTCACCGCCGCCACGGCGCCCGCCACCTAGAGTGCAGGGGGTGACGGAGGGTAGGCGCGCGGTATGGAATGGCTGACGAAAATCCCGGTGATCGGTCCGTGGATCGCGCGGCTCATGCGCACCCACGCCTGGCGCACCTACGAGCACCTGGAGAGCGTCCACTGGACGCGGCTCGCCGCCGCCATCACCTTCGTCAGTTTCGTGGCGCTCTTCCCGCTGCTCACCGTCGGCGCCGCGGTTGGGGCGGCACTGCTGTCCCCCTCCCAGCTCAAGCAGCTCCAGGACAAGCTCGCCGAACAGGTGCCGGGGATCGCCGACAAACTCAACATCAACGGGCTGGTGGACAACGCCGGCACCGTCGGGGCCATCGCCGCGATCCTGCTGGTCCTCACCGGCGTCAGCTGGGTCGCCGCGCTGCGGGACTGCCTGCGCGCCATCTGGCACAAGGACGACGAGAACGGCAACCCCTTCCTGGACCGGCTCAAGGACCTCGGCGTCCTGATCGGCCTGGGCGCGGTGGCCCTGCTCTCCGTGGCCTGCTCGACCCTCGCGGGCTCCGCCATCAACCGCCTGGGCGACGCCGTCGGCCTGGACGAGAACGGCCCCGGCCGGGTCCTGCTGTCCGTCGTGGGCTTCTGCGTCGCCGTCCTCATCGACGTCGGCATCTTCGCCTACCTGCTCACCCTCCTGCCGGGCGTGCGCCCCGACCGGCGCGACGTGATCGTGGCGAGCCTGATAGGAGCCGTCGGCTTCGAGGTGCTGAAGCTGCTGATCAGCGGCTATCTGCAGAGCGTCGCCACCAAGAGCATGTACGGGGCCTTCGGGGTGCCCATCGCGCTCCTGTTGTGGATGAACTTCACCGCAAAGCTGCTGCTGTACTGCGCGGCGTGGACGGCCACGCCGCACAGCGCCGAGCTGCGGGCCGCGGCCGGGACCAAGGAGCCGAGTTGACCGAGATCGCCCTGAACGAGGCCGTCGCCTGCCTCGTCCCCTACACGTTGACCGGGATCGACCGGGACGGGCTCACCGGTGTCTTCGCGTTCGCGACCCGTGAGTCCCTGACGCCCGGCGCGGTCCTCCAGGCGCACTGCCCGTTCCGGATGACGCACGGGGGCGACCTCGTGCTCGGCTCCGAGGACATGCGGTGGCCGAAGGCCCGCGGCGCCGACCCCGTGGTCGCCCTCGCCGACTCCACCACGCGCTACGACGCGCAGGCGCGCGAGCTGTGCGGGCGATTGGGCGACCATCCGCTGGACGTCGTGCGCTCCACCCTCGGGGACGGCGGGCGCGTCACGGTGGAGATGGAGGACGCCTGGGTCCTGGAGGTCCTCCCGGTCACCTCCGAACCCGCCGAGTCCTGGCGCGTCTTCTTCCGCGGCGGCGACCACGTCAGCTACCGCGGCACGCCGTGACGCGCCCCGCCGCGCCGGGAGCGGTCAGCGGCCCGGCAGGCCCGGCCAGGCGCCGAGGCGGGTGAGCGCCAGGGCGAGGGCGGCGATGTTCCAGGAGTCGTGCTCGCCGCAGTGGTGACGGCCTTCGAGCGGGAGCCCGGCGATCTGCAGGGCCTCGACCATGCCGGGCCGCTTGGCCAGGCCGTGCGCTTGAGTGAAAAGTGTCTTGACGTTGATGTGCCGGCTGCCGAAGGGGTATGTCGTCCCGGTCGCCCGGCACTGCCGGTTGAACTGGTGCCGGTCGTAGTCGCCCCAACTGGCCCACGCACGGGGGCCGGCGTGGTGCTCGGCCGCCAGGAGCTTGCAGGCGTCGGCGAAGTCGACGCCCTGATCGACCTCGGCCTGCGTGAGCCCGGTCAACTCGGTGCAGAAGTCGCTCACCTGCGACCGCGTGGGCCGTACGAGGATGCGGTGCCGGGCGACGCGCTCGCCCCGGGCGAGGTCCACGACGGTCAGACCGATCTCGATGATCTCGCTCACCGCTCCGGGCGGCGGCTCGCCGTCCCAGCAGGTCGCCTCGACATCGATGACGTTCAGCAGTCCCTCATCACTCTCCATGACGGGAAACAGTACGTCTGTTTCCGGCCATGGGTCACTACTCTTTGCGCAGGCATTTACCACTCTCAGTTCGAACCAGACCGTTTTGCCGATCCCGTACGGACGGGGCCGGACATCCCACGCGTCCGCCAGCGCCTCCACCAGCCCCAGACCGCGCCCCGACTCGTCCTCCGGTGACGCGGCTCGCGGACGCGGGTGGGTGTCGCTCGCGTCGCACACCTCCACCCGCAGCCGGTCCCCGGTCAGGACGGCCCGCGCCGCCACGTGGCGGTCCGGCGGTACCCGGGCATGGCGGACGGCATTGGTCAACAGCTCGCTCAGCAGCAGCACCGCCGTCTCCGTGGTCTCCACGGGCAGACCCCACACCGCGGCCTGCTCGCGCAACCGCGCCCGCGCGAGGCGCACACTGCGGGCCCGGCGCGGAAAGCGCCACTCCGTCGGGGGAGTTGTCTCGTTCATGACTCCAAAGGTGCAGGTCAGTGCGTAGCCTCGGAAGTGACCAGGCGTGTACGGAGGGTGGTTGTACCCCATGGCGAGCGAGACGTCCCCGCCCCCGATGGCGTGGCGCTACTGCGGCAACCAGGTCAAGCTCTGGCGCGAACAGGCGGGCGTCTCCCGCGAACAGCTCGCCGACGAGGCGGGTTACGGCTGCGAGACGGTGCGCTCCATGGAGCTCGGCCGGCGCCGGCCCACGATCCGGCTCCTCCAGGTCGCCGACCAGATGTGCGGCGCGGGCGGCAAACTCACGGCGGCGGACGCGTTCCTGAAACCGGAGCGGTTCCCTTCGTACGCGCTGGACTTCATGCGGTACGAGGCGGAGGCCATCGCTCGTTACGCCTATGAGGCGCAGTACGTCCCCGGGCTGCTGCAGACCGAGGAGTACGCGCACCGCCTGCTGGCCTCGCACTGGCCCCCGCTCGGTGACGAGACCGTCGAGGAACGTGTCGCGGCCCGGCTGGAACGGCAGAACCTGCTGGGCGAGCCGACGAAGTCGTTCAGTTTCGTTGTCGAGGAGGCCGCCCTGCGCCGTCGCTTCGGTGACCGGGACGCGCATGCGCGGCAGTTGGAGCACCTGCAGCGGGTGGGGGAGCGGCGCAACGTCACGATCCAGGTCATGGCCGCCGGCGGCGGGTTCCACTGCGGCCTGCTCGGACCGTTCGTGCTTCTGGAGACGCCTGAGCACGATCACATGGTCTACGAGGAGGGGCAGACGACGGGCGTGCTGTATGCGGAGCCCGACAAGGTCAGTATCGTCATGCGGCGGCAGGACATGATCGCCCGGCAGGCGCTCGGCCCGGAGCAGTCGGCGCGGTTCATGCGCGAGTTGGCGGAGGCGCTTTGAGAACCGAGCCGGTCTGGTTCACGTCCAGCTACAGCAACTCCGAGGGCGGCGACTGCGTGGAGGTCGCGTTCGGCCCCGGGGCCGTCCTCGTGCGGGACTCCAAGGACAGGGCCGGGGCCAGGCTGACGTTCACGCCCGACGCATGGCGCGCGTTCGTCGGGTTCGCGGTCACGCACGACGCAGGCGGCGCCAGGCGACGAGACCCATGAGCAGGCCGATGACGACCGGTGTGGCGACGTTCTCGCCGTCGAAGCAGGCGATCTGGAACAGCGCGGCCCCGGTCATGAGGCCGATGAAGGCGATCGCGGTGATGCCGGCGAGGCGCGGGAGGACGAGGCCGACGGCGCCGGCGAGTTCGAGGGTGCCGATGAGGTACATGAACCACGTGCCGTAGCCGATCGTGTCGAAGCTCTGGACCGCCGACGGGTGGGCGATGAGCTTCGGCATGGCGCTGGCGAACGCGAAGAACAGGGCGAGGACGATCTGCAGCGTCCACAGGACGGCGTTCGCGCGGCGGCCCGGGCGCGGAACGGCGGGAGCGGACGCGGGAGCGGCGGCGGTCATGGTGGTCTCCTCCGGTGTCGGGTGTACGGGGAGGTGGACCGGCGGACCGCCGCCGACTCATCGGTTCAGCGCAGGAAGTGTGCGACCGTGAACCAGGTGACGGCCAGGACGACCGCGGTGACCAGGATGAATCCCGCCAGGTAGGTCCCCGCGACGACCGCCCCGGGAGCGGCGGCCGCCCAGCCGAAGCGGGCGGCGGGAATCCTGGTGCGCAAGGCGGCCCGGACGCAGTAGACGGCGACCGCGAGCCCCATGACGAGTCCGATGACGGACAGTATGCCCATTGACCTTTTCCCCTCGGTGTCCCCGTGTTCCCGCGTCCCTGTCCCCTGGGTCATGTCCGGGGCGGGGGTCCGTGCCACCTGCGCGGTGGGGGGCGGTCGGAGCGGGGTGGGCGCACGCGCCGCATGAGCGCCGTCGAGCGCCCCCGCGGGAAGCGCGGGGGCCGGACGGGAGCGGCGACGGGGCCTAGGACCGGTCGGCGCCGGCCTCGGCGGTGGTGGTCCGCTTCGGGAGCGGCCAGCGCTTGCGGACGAAGAAGCCGACCGCGGCGACGACCAGGGCCGATCCGCCGGTGACGGCGAGCGCGGTCCACAGACCGCCGCCGGACGAGGTGGCCGCGGACGCGGACGTGGTGTCGGCCGGGTTGCCCGCCCGGGCGGTGCCGGCGGGGGACGGCGCGGGCGACGGCGATGCGGTGGCGAGGGCCGACTTCGGGGGCACGAGGACACCGACCGGGGTCACCTTGCCGTCCGCCTTGAACCCCCAGTCGAACAGCTGCCTGGCCTCCTTGTAGACCATGTTGTGGCCCTCGCTCGGATGCATGACGGTGACGAGCAGCGTGCGGCCGCCGCGCTGGGCGACCCCGGTGAAGGTGTTGCCTGCCTTGCTGGTGTAGCCGTTCTTGACGCCGGCTATGCCCTGGTACGACGGCAGGTCGTAGTCGCCGGTGAGCAGGCGGTTGGTGTTCTGGATCTCGAAGGTCTCGCGCTTCTTCGTCGCCTTCTTGCCACCCTTGGCCTTCGTGGTCTTCCACTCGCCGGGGAACCTGGCCCGCACGGTCGAGCAGTAGTCGCGGAAGTCGGGGTTCTGCAGGCCGGAGCGCGCGAAGAGGGTGAGGTCGTAGGCCGAGGAGACCTGGCCCGGCATGTCGTACCCGTCGGGGGACACGACCTCGGTGTCGCCGGCCTGCAGGTCCTCGGCCTTGGCCTGCATCTCCAGGACGGTGGCGTCGACACCGCCGTTCATGGCGGACAGCACGTGCACCGCGTCGTTGCCGGAGCGGAGGAAGACGCCCAGCCACAGGTCCTTGACGGTGTAGGTCAGGTTCTCCTTGATGCCGACCAGGCTGCTGCCCGCACCGACGCCGTCGAAGTCGGAGACCGCGACCTTGTGCGTCTGCGTCTTGTCGAACTTCGGCAGCACGGTGTCCGCGAACAGCATCTTGAGCGTGCTCGCCGGCGGCAGCCTCCAGTGCGCGTTGTGGGCGGCGAGGACCTCGCCCGACTCGGCGTCCGAGACGATCCAGGAGCGGGCGGTGAGTTTCGCCGGCAGTGCCGGGGCGCCGCCGAGCGGGTCGACCTGCGTGCCCGGCGCTCCCAGCCGTTCGCCACCCACCGTCGACATGCCCGCGGGCGGGGTCGGGGTGGGGGTCGGTGAGGGGCCCTTCGCGTGGGCGAGGGGGGCGGTCGTCAGGACCGCTCCGCAGGACAGCGCGAGGGCGGACACGACCAGGGCAGGGCGGCGCACGGACCGGCGGGAGGAGTTGGGCACGGGGAGAAGCTACAGGGAGAGGGTGACGTGACGGCAGCCGCGGGGGCTGATCCTGGCCGTGACCGTTCCCACGCCCCCGGAGTGCAACCATCCACCGTGCGCGGCCGTCTCGTTCGGAGCCGGGGTGCGTCCCCGGCCGGGGAGTAGGGACGGCGGACCGTCCCCACAGCGGGCATAACGGGATGGAATTGGATATCGGGGGCACGTGGCGGCCTCGTCGCGGCCCCCGTGCCGGGGCCCGCGAAGGGGCCCGCATACTGGACGTATGAAGCTCAGCCGCCCCGTGTCCTGGTTCCTGGCCGCCTTCGGGGTGTGGAGCTGGATCGTCTGGACCACCTTCGTCAAGAACCTGTGGAAGGACGCGAGCGGGCTCGCGTTCGAAGGCGGTGACCACGGCTCGCCGACCACGTACTTCTGGGTGCACCTCACCCTCGCGATCACCTCGCTCGCGCTCGGCACCGCGATCGGCGTGATCGGCGTGCGCGGATTGCGGGCACTGCGCCGCTCCACGCCGGACGCGGTGACCTCGACGCGGCCCTGACCGGGGCGGTGCCGGGGTGGCCGCTAGGCCATGCGCCGCCCGGAGGACCCGGCCGCGGCCTCCGCTTCGGTGAACGGCACGGTCGAGCGGGTGACCGGACCGTATTTGGCCATCGTGGTGGCCTGGCCCGCGGTCACCGCGAGCAGGGCGGCCAGGGCGGCCGACTCCGCGAGCGCGGTCCAGTGGGCCTGGAGCATCGACAGGTGCGCCAGGAGCAGCAGGATCATCCCGCGCCCCACGACGGCGACCGCGGAGATCAGCGCCTCCTCCCGCCGGTGGCCGGGCCCGGTGGCCAGGGCGCGCAGCAGCCACAGGGCCCCGGCCAGGCAGAGGCCGGTGCTGAGGGCGTACGCCGGCCCGGGACGGGCGGCCGCGATCAGCACCGTCGTGCCGATCACCCAGCAGCAGGCGCTGAAGAGGCAGGTCGGACCGCGTCCGTGACGCACCAGGAAGGTCCGCTTGCCGAACAGCGCGTCACCGCGCAGATCACGGAAGTCCTTGAGCAGGATCCGTCCGATGAAGCCGATGTACAGGCCCGCCAGCAGCAGCAGGTCGCCCGGCCGCACCGCGTGGCGGGCGGCGAACACGCCCACGAGGTAGGGCACGGCGACGTAGCAGGCCGGCAGCACGAGCGCCGCGACCGCGCCCCGGTCCGCCAGACGCACCGGGCGCAGGGAGTAACCGGCGCTGACCGCGAGCCCGGCGGCCGTGACGGCGGCGGCCCGCGGATCGAGGGCGAGGCTGACCCCCAGCGCCACGGCACCCGATGTGACCGCCACCACGACCATGTCCCGCGCCGCCGCGCTGCCCGTCACCAGCGGCCGTCCGGCCGCACCGGGGAGATTGATCCGGTCGACGGCCACGTCGGCCAGGTCGTTGCAGGCCACCGAGAACAGCAGGAAGCCGAGGACCGCCATGAGCGATCCGGCCAGCGGCACGGGGTCCTGGCCGTGGCCGGCCCGGCTCAGGCCGACCGCCGCGTAGAGCGCCAGGAGCAGGGCCACGGGGGGCCTGCTCAGCAGCACCAACAGGCGCACACGTGCCCTCATTTGTTGCTCCCCCAGTTCGAGAGTGCGACGGAGGCGAGGACGAGCACGCCGACGACCGCGAGCCCCGTCATCCCCAGGACGACCGCCAGGACGACACCCGCGGTGGCCCAGGGGGACCTGCGGGGGCGGCGCGACGGCGGATGGTGCGGCGGATCGGCTGACGGATCATCAGGCATGGTCGGCCCCTCGTTGAGTGCTGCTCCCGCAGCTCCTGCTGCTCCCGACGCCACGATTATCGGGAGCGCTCAGTCCCCGGCCATGAGTACGGATACTCAGGTTCCCCGCGGCGGCCGCCGCGACGGCCGGTAGCACGAACGTGACCCGCGCCATGCCCGGCGTTCGAGTTTGGCCGGAAAGTGCCCACCGGGAGCGGCAATTCCGGCGTCCGGCGCTTCGGCGGCCCCGAATCCGGAAATGCATGCCGCAACGGTGAAGGGGGAGGTTCGCTCATGGGGAGGGTGACCTGATGAGGCGGAGCACGTTCCGGCTGCCCAGACATCCCACGTCGGTAGGACTGGCCCGGCACCGGGTCCGCGACCACCTGGTGGGATGGGAGCGGGGGAACGAGACGGTGGAGTCCGTGGTTCTCGTCGTGTCGGAGCTGGCCACCAACGCCGTGCGCCACAGCCCGCTGCTGGAGCGGGAGTTCGAGGTGGCGGTGACGATCGAGGCGGACGGCTCCTGCGTGGTGGAGGTGTCCGACGGCGCCGCGCACGTGCGTCCGGTGCCCCGCGAGGCCGCCGACGGCGACGAGTCGGGGCGGGGCCTGCGCCTGGTGGAGGCGCTGTCGCGGAACTGGGGTGTGCGCGAACGCGGCCGGGACGGCAAGACGGTGTGGGCCGTGCTGGCCTCCGCCTGAGCGGCGCACCGGGTCCGCGGAGGGCCCTACCGCTCGAAGAGGAACTCCTTGAGCAGTTCGCGCACCTCGCGCACGATCGGCCGCAGCAGCCGGTAACGGGAGAGCTTGAGGATGCGCGCGCCGAGCGGTGCGGTGCGGGCCACCAGCCGGCGCGTGCGCTCGCAGTCGGGGGAGTGGTCGAAGACCCAGTAGACGACGATGCCCATCTGGTACATCCACATCAGCTCGGGCAGCACCTCGGCCAGTTCGGCGTCGAGCTTGATGTCCGAGCCGGAGAGCACCCGTTCGTGGATCGAGATCGCCGCGTCGCGCGCCGGGTGCGACTCGGGGGAGAACGGGCTGAGCGGACTGGCCGGGTCGGCGGCGTTCTTGAAGAACTGCGCCGCGAACTGGTGGTAGGGGCGCGCGACGTCCAGCCAGGCGTCCATGACCGTGAGCAGCCGCCCGGCCAGGTCCTTGGTCCCGCCCTCCGCGAGTACCCCCTGGACCGCGGCCTCGTGGTCGGCGGCGAGCCGGCCGTAGAAGCCCTGGACGAGATGTTCCTTGCCGGCGAAGTAGTAGTAGGCGTTGCCGACCGAGACCCCGGCCTCGTTGGCGATGGCACGCATCGTCGTCTTGTCGTAGCCGCGCTCCTCGAAGAGCCGCAGGGCGGTCTCGAGGATCAGGGCCCGTGTCTGCTCGCTCTTGGCGGTGCGCGGGGTCCCGGTGGTCCTGCCGGGGGGTGCTTCGTCCACGGTCGAGAGCCTAACGGGGCGGTGCGCAGCCGCCCGCGCAGGCGCCGGGTGCGGCGGGGGAGTCCGGGCCGGCGGGGCCGCCGGTGCGGGTCCAGCCGTCCTCGGGGTGGTACGTCCAGCCGTCGGCGGTCCCGTGGACCCGGCCGCCCCAGCCGGGACCTGCCGCCCCGCGGTTCCACTGGGACTCGCGGTAGCGGGCGGCCATGAGCACGGCGCCGCGGGCGAGCGGCGCGCCGGTGCGGGTGCTGAGCCGGTGCGCGGTGGGCCGGTACTCCGACAGCGCCCACAGGCAGACCAGCCAGGCGCCGTCGCCGCGGTAGACC
Source organism: Streptomyces sp. MI02-7b (assembly GCF_033793585.1). Taxonomy (NCBI): domain Bacteria; kingdom Bacillati; phylum Actinomycetota; class Actinomycetes; order Kitasatosporales; family Streptomycetaceae; genus Streptomyces; species Streptomyces sp. MI02-7b. The sequence goes on from NZ_JARAWX010000003.1 coordinate 277,735, forward strand.
TGGCCCGCGTCGCCGATGACGGTGATCTCGCGCAGGGTCGAGGCGTGGTCCAGCCGCGGGAAGCGGCGCCGCGCCTCGTCGGAGCCGACCGGGACCGTCTCCAGGGGAACGAGCTGCCGTTGGCGGGAGAGCCAGTCCCGGACGAAGGAGCACAGCCGGCAGTCGGGGTCGTACAGGACGGTCAGCCGGCGGACCGGCACCGGGGCCGCCGTGGCGGCCCCGGTCGCTGGGGTGCGGTCCATCACCGTCACACCCCGGGGACGGCCGGGGGCGTCCAGCCCTGCGGCGCGACCGGCGGGGTCTGCTCGCGGTCCATCACGCCGCGGCGGCGGATCTTGTTCAGGACGTAGACGTTGCACAGGTGCAGCACACCGAGCACCAGCAGGACGACGCCCAGCTTGACCGACAGCGCCTCGAAGAGGCCGCGGGCGTTGTCGACGGCGTCCGCGTTCTTCAGGTAGAGGGCGACGAAGCCCAGGTTCACGAGGTAGAAGCCGACCACCAGGAGGTGGTTGACGGCATCGGCGAGCTTCTCGTTGCCGTGCAGGACGTCTTCGAGGAAGACCTTGCCCGCCTTGCTGAGCGTCCGGGCCACCCACACCGTCAGCGCGACGCTGACCAGCAGGTAGATGACGTATGCGACGACCGTGAGGTCCATGGGTCCCACCCTTGTTTGAACGTGTTCAAAACCCGTTGCGGGACTGACTGTAGACCTGTTTTTGAACACGTTCAAGTCGCTTGCGGGCCAGGGTTTCCGGGCTTTCCGGTGGGTGCGGCAGTGGGTGCGGACGCGCCGGGTTGGGACCCGGCGGGCACCGACGAGCCGACCGTGCGGACGCCCGGCACCGCCGCCGTCGCGAGGCAGGCGATCGCCACCAGCGCCGCGCACACCCCGAGCGGTGCCGCGCTGCCCCACGCGGCCGCGGCCGGCGGTGCGAGCGCGTAACCGAACGGCATCGCGGCGAGCGACAGCAGCCAGTCGTACGAGGTGACCCGGGCCAGCGCCTGCGGCGGCACCTGCTGCTGGACGACGGTCTCCCAGACCGGGCTCAGGAAGCCGAGCGCGGCCATCGCGAGACCGTAGGCCGCGATCAGCAGTGGCGCCGGGGCGGCCACGGCGAGCAGGGTCAGCGGCAGCGCGTACGTCGCCAGGCCGAGGTTGGCGATCAGCACCGGGCGGCGGGGCCGCAGCCGGGCGGCCGGCAGCGAGCCGAGGACCAGGCCGATCGCGCCGGCCTCCAACACCCAGAACCAGACGCCCTCGCCGCCGAGCCGGGCGATCACGACGGCCGGCCCGAGGGTGGTGAGCACGGCGGCGGCGCCGTTCCATGTGGCGTGCGCCACCAGGCTGGTCCAGTACCAGTCACGAGAGCGGACCTCCCGCCAGCCCTCCTTGAGGTCGGTGAGCACCGACGCCCGCGGCAGGGGGACGCGTGCGACCCTGATGGCGGTCAGCAGGGCCGCGCTCACCGCGAACGACGCCGCGTCCAGCATGAAGGCCAGGCCCGGTCCGGCGGCCCAGATCAGCGCCGCCGCCAGCCCCGGCCCGCACAGCCGGGTGGCGCTGCTCGCCATGCCCATCAGCGCGTTGGCCCTGCGGCGCGCCTCGCCGTCGGCGGACGCGGCCACGGTGCCGGCCACGAGCGGCGACTGCGTCGGCATGGCGAAGGCCGAGGCGGCGCCGCCGACCGCCTCGGCGGCGGCGATGTGCAGCAGGACCGGGTCGCCGCCGAGGAGGCCGAGCAACTCGGCCCCGACCAGGAGTTGGGCCACGCAGCGCACGAGGTCGGTGGTGAGGGCCACCCGGCGGGCGTCGAAACGGTCCGCGACCACCCCGCCCAGCGGCAGGAGCAGCAGTCGCGGCACCGTCGCACAGCCCAGTACGAGTGCGAGTGCCGAGACGTCGCCGGTCACCCGGGTCACCGCGATGACCAGCGCGGCGGGTACGACCCCGTCGCCGAGCAGGGAGAGCAGGCGGCCGGTGAACAGCAGGCGGAAGGCGCGGAGCCGGAGCGGATGCGCCGGGCGCGGTGGATGCGTCGGTGTCATGGGGACCATGAGGACGCAATGTATTTTGGTGCCGAATGATTCGCCACCGAAATTTATGGTGCCGTAGGATTCAGGCCATGACAGCAGAGCCACCGGGTGCGACCGGCACGGAGCGGGACTGGACCGACGGCCATGTCGAGCGCTGGCTGCCCGTACTGCCGGACCTCGATCCCGACATCGAGGGCGCCGTCACGCGGATGAAGCTGGTCACCAGGCATCTGCAGAAGGTCCGCGAGCAGTCGCTGGCCTCCCACGACCTCCAGGGGCACGAGTTCCACACCCTGCACGCGCTCGCCGGGCGCGGCGGCCGTGCCGTCCCCTCCGAACTCGCCGCCGACCTCGGCCTCGCCCCCGCGTCCGTCACCGGCCGGGTCGACGGCCTCGAACGCCGCGGCTACGTCCGCCGCACGCACTCCAGCACCGACCGCCGCCGCGTCGACGTCGAGCTCACCGACGACGGCCGCGCCGCCTGGCTCGGCGCGATGGACGTGCTGGGGCACGAGGAGTACCGGCTGCTCGGCGCCCTCGACGCGGGTGAGCGCAGGATGCTGTCCGACCTGCTGCGCCGTGTGATGGCGGTCGCCGAGGCCGGGGGTACCGAAACGGACGCCGGCGGGACGGACGGCGGCGGTGCGGGCGGTACCGGGGCGAAGTGAGCGGCAGCGACCGCCCCGTACATGTCGTACACGCCATCGCCATATCCTGACCCGGGAGTCTGTGCGGAATATGTCGCCGCCGACCCCTGACACTCGGCTGAACCGCCGAGTAGTTTTGCCTTCCTCGCCACCTTCGCCGGCATATCGCTCGGGGGCAGCATGTTGTACAACGAGGACCGGTACCGGACCCTGACCCGTCCGGTCGTCCCGGTTTTCCCCGTCACCACCCGCACGTACCTCGCCACGCCTTCCGGCGAACTGCGCCGCCCGGGCCGCGTGTGGCTCCTGGGCGCCTCGACCCTCGGCGTCTACTGGCTGATCTGGTACTACCGCGCCAACCGCGAACTGCGCGACTTCGACCCCGGCATCAAGGTCCGTCCGGCCCTCGCCGTACTCGCGGTCTCCCTCGGCGCCCTGCTGCTGCTGCCCGCCGCGGTCTCCCTCTACAACACCGGCTGCCGCATCGCCCGCGCGCAGCGCCGCGCCGGTCTCTCCGGCTCGGCCTCCGGCTTCAAGGGCGTCCTCCTCGTGCCGGCCCTCGGTCTGATGCCCTTCTACTACCAGGAACAGCTCAACCGGGTGTGGGTCGCCCGCAACTAGGGCGGTTCCGCGGCAGGTGAGCGCGGGCGGTCCGGGCTCAATGGTGACCGGGTCCTTCCGGAACCGCCCCTCGATTCTGGGTCAGCGCTGTCTCCGGCGCGGGTGACGGCGTGGGCCCGGTGAGGTGGAGATCGACGTTGTCGTGGCCATGGTCGTAAATATTGCGCCCGGAGCAGGATTCGTCGACAGGGCTGCGGCCCGCGGGGCACGGGCGTGCCCCGCCGCTCGGACTGGGAGCGGCGGGGCACAGGGGATGCGGTCGGGTCAGTGCAATGCGCCGACCTCGGCCGCCGACAGTGTCCGCGGGTAGACGTGGACGTCGGCCACGGATCCGGGGAACGCCAGGTATGGCGTCGTGGCAGAAGCGCTGTTGACGCAGCCGCCGACGGTCAGAGGCAGGGACGAGTCGTACTGCGGGCTGAGGTTGGTGGCCGTCCCCATCAGGGTGCCGTTCTGGTAGAGAGCCATGTTGCCTGCGGTGGAGCCTCCCGGAACCGGTGCCCGGAAGGTGGCGACCAGGTGGGTCCAGGTACCGATGGCACCGGTGTTGTTGTCCCCCTCGGCGGTCGGGAAGTCGGCGTTGTCGTCGTTGGTGGTCGTGGTCTGGAACATCCAGGCGCCACTGGATTTGTCGTAGGAGAGGTAGAAGGACTGGTGCTGTGTGGTGCCTTGGCAGACGGCACTGGCGCCAAGTGCTGAGTTGATCTTCACCCACGCTGAGACGGTGTAGTCGTCGAGTGTGTCCACCGCACTCTGCTTGCTCTTGAGGAAGCCGGTGCTGCCGTCGAAGGCGGCGCTGCCGGACAGCCCGCTCGGCGCGTCGCCGCTGAAGGCGACGCTACCGGTGGCGGCGAGCGCGTCCAGGGCAGCGGTGTCGGTCCCGTTCGTGGCGAGTTTCCACTCGTCCTCGGGCATGCCGTTGTCCCAGCCGCTCGGCACGATCACGCTGTTCGCGTCGGCCTCGCTCGCCGCCATGGCGTAGGGGTAGACCTGCACGTCCGAGACCGAGCCCGGGAAGGTGTTGTACGCGTCTGTCTGGTCGGGGCTGTTGATGCAGCCGCCGACCGTCAGGGGCATGGACGAGTCGTACTGCGGGGTGAGGTTGGCGGCTGTCCCCATGAGCGTGCCGTTCTGGTAGATCGACATGACGCCGGTGCCGGCGTCTCCGTCGACGGGAGCGGTGTACGTGACCAGGAGGTGGGTCCAGGTGCCCAGGGCACCGGTTCCTGTGTCGCCTTCTGCTGTGGGAAAGTCGGCGTTGTCGTCGTTGGTGGTCGTGGTCTGGAACATCCAGCCCTGGTTGCCCCGGTCGTAGCCGATGTAGAACGCCTGGTGCTGGCTGGTCCCCTCACAGATGGCGGTGGCCGGGTTGTCGACTGAGTCGAGCTTCACCCACGCGGAGATCGAGTAGTCCGCGAGGGCGTTGACGGCGGTGTGGTCGCTCAACAGGAATCCGGTGCTGCCGTCGAAGTGGGAGGCGGATGCCGGCGCGTTGACCGCGTCCGGCCCAGCTGCGCCGAAGGTCGCCCCGCCGACCGCGGTGAACGGGTTGTCCCCGCGTGCGTCGGTGCCGTCGGCAGCCAGGTCCCACTCGTTGTCGGGAGTGTCGCCCTCGGTTGCGACCGGGACGATCAGGTTCGGCGCGATGGCGACCACACCGGTATTCGTGGCGTTGAGGTACTGGCTTGCCAGGTCGGCATAGTACGTGTCGGAGGGGGTGCCGCCCGAGAGGTCCGTCGTTTTCACGGTCGACGAGATGGCCGTGCCGTCTGTGGAGACCGCTGCGGCGAAGTCGATGACCTGGCTCGGGAAGTTGTCGAGCAGGTAGCCGTTGACCTGCTCACGTGCGGCTTCCTGGGCCGCCGTTCCCGGATGGGCGGCGGTGAATGGAGGGATGGTGGTGAGGTAGACGGTGATGTTGGAGTTTTGCGTCAGCGGTTGCCCGTTGACGTAGCTCTGCCCGTCGTCGGTGGTGTACGAACTCAACTGGCTGTTGAGGGCCGCCAGTCCGTTCTCGACCTTCGTCGCGCAGGTGTTGGCGTCGCCCGTGCAGTTGAGGAGGTCGGCGGCTCCGGTGGAGACGAGGACGGTTCGCACATTGCCCTGGGCCAGCACATTGCGGTCCAGCGGGTTGATCGCGTTGACCGGGCTGTCGCTATTGGTGATCTGCGGCAGCAGGTTGTTGGTCAGGCTGTTGCTGTTGGTGCCGGCGTTCAGCACGCCGTAGTCCACCACGTTGTCGCCGTTGGGGTCGTTGACGATAGCGTCGGTGACGGCGTCGCTGAGGTGGTGCCGGCCGTCGCCGCTCGCGGTGTCCCCGTTGACGCTCTGGTCGCCGTAGAGGACCAGGGAGCCGGTGGGGGCATCGACAGGCGTGGTGACGTCGATGCCGGCCAGGTAGGGCAGACCGGTGTACGTCGTCTGTGTGTACTTCGTGGCAGCGGTGTCACCGGTGCGGTTGGCCGCATCGCTCACCCACACGGGCGTCTGGGCCGCTGCGTGGCCGGGCATGGCCGTCACCGTGCCGTGCACCTGCAGGCTGACCAGCACGGTCGACTGCTGAGGGACGGTCAGTGTCACCGGGTCGCTGGTGACGTCGCCGCCCGCCGGGACGGTGACGGCGGCGGTGCCGCTGAAGGTCACCGCCATCGGCGCCGAGGCGGCCGTGGCGCCGCCCGCAGTGTTGTCCTGGAGGGCAATGGAGGCCGCGTCGAAGGTCACGGGCGCGGTGCCCATGGCGTTGGACAGATGGACGCGGACGCCGTTGCCGTCATCGGTACCGATGCTGACGTGCGCTGGTATGCGGAGCGTCTGCCCGTTGACGGTGGCAGTGGCGCCGCCGGACTGCGTCACCTTGGCGGTGTCCTGGACGGAGGACCAGGTGCCGACCCAGTGCCGGGCGCTCGCCCCGATGCCGGTAACCGTGAGCGGCCGCACGCCCATCCCGAGGATGTGCAGGGTGGGCTGGCCGGCCTGGACACCGTTGGTGAACAGCGGCAAGGAGATGCTGCTGATGACCGAGCCGGGGCAGGCCAGCGGCACGCTGAATGCGTAGATTTTCGGGCTGGGGCTGGGGCTGGTCTGGGTGTTGTTGCTGTGGTTCTGGTGGACCAGAGTCACCGAGGCCGCCGAAGCGGAGCCGCTGAGCCAGTCGGGCACCGTGTCCAGGGTGTAGGACTGGTCGGCGGGATCGCCGTTGGGATTGAGACAGTTGTTCTTGGCGTAGGTGATGGTGCCGGTGGCACCCTTTGCCGCGCCGCCGGTGGCGAAGCCGAGGAAGACCACGGCACTACCGGTGTTCGTCACGCCGCTGTTAGGCACGGTGACGATCTGGCCGGAGGCCAGCATGTTGTCGTAGGTGCCGGTGCCGAACTTGGGCAGGGTGACGCTCGCGCCGTCGACGGTCACCGTCTTGCCGCTCTGCCAGCCCGCGGTGCTCGTCAGGTCGGCGGAGTTGATGCTGTTGCCCGAGCCGTCGGCGTCGGCCGGGCTGGTCGCGGTGGTGAAGGTGCTTGTGGCGGTGTTGTTCAGACAGCTGCCCGTGACGTTGACGGTGCAGGTCAGCGCAGGCGCCAGCCGCAGCAAGTCCAGTCCTGCCTGATATCCCGTTGAGCCGGGGTTCTTGCCGGTCACCGAGAGGGTCAGGGTGTGCACGCCCTGCTTGAGCGTGAGCAGCTGGCCGCTCGTGTCCCGAGGCATGCCCAGATTGAGGAACTGGGTGGTGACGTAGGAGTTGTAGGCGTCGAAGCTGCTGATCAGCGTGGCCTGGGTGGGCTGTCCGGCATCCAGGACCAGGCGGTAGATGCCGTAGTCCTTGGCCTTGGTCAGGTTGGCCCCGAAGCTCCAGGGACCGTTCTTCGGGATGTCGAAGCTGAAGGTCGCGCTGTCACCGCTGACCACCTTCGAGGTGGTGCTCTTGTTGGCCAGCATGGCCTGGTAGCCGTCGGCGAACTCGTAACCGCTGCCCGCCGCCTGGCTGATCAGCTGGCCGCCCTTGGACGTGGTGGTCGCCTTGGGCACGACAGTGGTCGTGCCGTCAGTGTTGGTCGCCGTCCAGCCGGCGATCATCTTGTCGCCGTAGGCGTAGGTGGGCGTGCTGGTACCGGCGTAGAAGGCGTAGCTCGTCTGGGAGATGGATGTAGAGCCCGCCTGGTCCACGGCTTTGGCGTACAGCGTGTGCGGTCCAGCCTTGGCAGGGGCGAAGGCTGGGGAGGCGCTGCCGTTGAGGACCACGGTGCCGGTGCCGGGCCCGTTGTCCGACTTGGCGTAGTAGACGTGTCCCGGCGCGATCGTCGTGCTCGTGGTCCAGGGGGTGACGCTGCTGGTGTAGACCGTGTTGCCGAGCGTGGCATCCAAGGCGAACAGATAACCGGTGATGTTGTTGGTGTGGTTGTTGCTGAGCGTGAAGGTGCCCTTGTCGCCGAAAGCGGCGCCGATCTGCTTGGCCGGGAACTGACTTGAGGTCACCGTCGGGGCCGGTGGGGCGGTGGTGTCGACCGTGAAGCTCTGCGTCTTGGTCCAGATGCCCGAGCCGGTGCCGGCCCAGTAACCGGCCGCGTTCTGGGCGGTGGCCTTCCAGGTGTAGTTGCCGTCCGGCAGGCTCGGAGTGGTCCAGTCACTGCCGTTGGTGCTGTACCGGGCGCGCTTCTTCGAGTCCGTGCTGGGGCCGAAGCCCTGGTGGATCAGGGTGCCGGAGGAGTTGTAGACGTTGTATTCGATGCGCACCAGTTCGCTGCCGCCCGCCAGGTCCGGGTCGACCGCGCGGGCGGACAGCGTCGGCGTGTGGGTGGTGGTCATGGTCTTGCCCAAGCTCACGATAGAAGGCTTGATGGCCGGAGTACCGGTGCCGTTCTTGAGCTTTGGCCGGTAGCTGTAGGTGACCGACATGGTGGCGCCACCGCCGTAGGCGAGCTGCTTCCACTGGGTCGCGTCGTTCATGTCGGGCGACTGGACCATCAGCGTCATGCTGCTCCAGCCGCCGGCCGCCGCGCTCTGGGCCCGGGAGGTCACGTCGAACTCCAACGACGGCGGACTGACCCAAGAGTTGGCACCGTCGGTGACCGGACAAGTGCCGGCCTCGTGGCTCTTGGGGTTGGTACCCAGTGAACCGGTCCGTCCCCCGGGCTCGTGCCCCCAGTACAGCGACGAGGAACTCCAACCAGTGGGGCGATCGGTGCCGTAGACGGCGGCTGGGGTGTCCGCACAGGAGGCGGCGGATAGCTGCTTCACATAGAGCGAAGCGTGGCTTACCACGGCACCCTTGATGCCGCTTGTGTTCATCTGATAGTAGGTGCGGGCTCGTTCGCCATTGCCCGGGGAGTTGTTGTCCCAGCCCTCGCGTGCGTTCGTGGAACCCGAGGTGGAGGTCGAGTTGTAGACGTTCCAGCCATTGTCCGAGATCCGTGCCCAGTCCAGCTGGGATGGTTTGCCGCTCCACTCCGGGTCCACATACACCGGGTAGGCGGTGCTCTTCGAGGACAGCAACTGCTTGTCCAAGCGCAGTAGTTGTGTATGGGCCTTGAAGCTCACCCGGATCCGGGCGCGGTGTTTGCCGACTTGGGCCGCGGCCTTGTGCTCGGTACGTGCGGACGGGGCGGACGCGGTGCGGGCCAGGGGAGTGGCCGCCGCGTGGTGGCCGGCGCTGTCCCACATCAGGGCGGTGTCGCTGTGGAAGACCGTCTCACCGGTGTGGCTGTCCGTGGCCTGGGCGCCGCCGTCACGGGTGGGCGTCAACCGGAGACCGGCGGACGTAGTGCCGAGCGCGAGATTCTGCAGGCGTGGGTCGGCCGCGGCCTTGGCGGTCTTGACCACGAGGATCGAGGAATATCCGGAGGCATCCGCGGTCAGTTGCAGGTCGACCTGGGGCAGTACCTCAGGATATGTGGCGGTGTCGCCGGCGATCACCGGCTCGGGCAGTGTGCCGGGCCATGCAAAACCGAGCTTGTCCGCGCCGCTGCGCATCGTCACCATCGCGCCGGAGCCGCCGCCGGAGAAGGCGACGTCCGTGACGGCGGCCTTGGGCGCCCAGGTCCCGTCCGCCTGCCGGACCAGTGTGGTGTCGATTGGGACCCACTTGCCGTGCAGCCGGGTCCGTTGCGGCATCGAGGCGTCGGTGCGGGTGAAGGTGCCGTCGGGGTTGGCCACCACGATCGTGCCGATGTCGGTGAGTTGATCGATGGCTACCGCTTTGCCGGTCGTCTTGGCCCGCGCGGACGCGGATTCCGTGGCGTTCAACTGGTGGGCAGAGCGCGTGCCGTGGTGCTGCGTCCGAGGCGACCGACTGGGTGCCGCGTGGGCCGGTACCGCGGCGGTCAGTGACCCGGCGGCCAGGGCCCCGATCACGGCCGCGGCGATGGGCTTGGCCGCAGGGCGTCTGGACGCACGCAAGGGTGTGCGAAAGGCGGACATCGTGGCTGGGATCCTTCACTGCTCTTGTGCGGTCCCCCCGTGGGTCCGCGCCGCTGTGCATTCTGAGGTCCCAACCGAGCGAGGTCCATCGGCACTGATCATTCAACGACCACCGATCGTCCACTTTTGCCGTATACAGCACAACTTGGGTTTCAACTCGGGACTTCTCTTGGGTCTTTCCCGAGGAACTCTTTACCTGTGAAGATCGTGTGCGGCCTAACGTGATTTATCACGGGGGGTGTGAGCTTTGTGTGCCCTCTTTCTATGTGCACTCAGGCGTCCTGGGACGCCTTGTGTGCTCTTGCCTCAGAGAGGGGATCGCGCATCATGGTGCGAGCGGCGGGGTGGCGGCAGTGGAGGTCGGCCTCACACACCCGAAGATATCGACGCACGGTGTTCGTCACGGCCGGCGCTCTGGTGCTGTCGGGTCTGCTGCCCGTGGGCACGGCCGCGGCGGCCGACGCGGCGAAGCATCATGTCTCCGCTCCGGACATCCCGCACGACAAACGGATACCGTTCACCCGTGCCACGCCCAAGCGGGGCGCCTCGCAACCGGGGTTCAAGCACTATGATCCCACCGCACAGGCAAAGCTTCCCGCCCCGGGCAGCGCAGACGTGACCCTGCCACCAGCGGCTCCCTCGACGCGCCTGGCTGCCAAGGCGACACAAGTGCGGGCCGGCAAGACGCCCGTGCTACTTGGTGCCGTGGCGGACAGACGGCAGCGGGGAACCGCCGTCACCGGATCGCAGCACGTACGGGTGACGGTGCTGGGTCAGAACACCGCACAGGCCGCCGGTGTCCACGGGGTACTCTTCACCCTGCGCAGTACCAGCCCCAGGGGAGCGAAAGTCTCCCTGCGGGTGGACGACTCATCGTTTCGTCACGCCTTCGGCGGTGACTTCGCCTCCCGCCTGCACCTGGTTCGGCTGCCTGCGTGTGCCCTGACCACACCGCAGTTGGCGAAGTGCCAGAGCCAGACACCGGTGCGCAGCGCGCCGGGAGCGCCGTTGTCCGCGCAGCTCACCGTGGCGAGCACAGCCGCCGCGACAGACCGTGTCACCGGATCTGCGAAGTCGGCGACGGCCTCCGGCGGTGCGCTGACGGTCATGGCGGCGACATCGGACACGTCGGGTTCGTCAGGCGACTACACGGCCACGAGCCTGTCACCGGCAGGGTCGTGGTCGACGTCGGGCAACACCGGTGCCTTCACCTACAGCTACCCGATCACGGTGCCCGCCTCGATCGGCGGCGTGACACCCAAGGTGGACCTGTCGTACGACTCGGCTGGCCAGGACGCACGGACCGAGGGGACGAACAACCAGTCCTCGTGGCTGGGTGACGGCTGGGCGTCGAGCGAGAACTACGTCGAGCGCACTTACAAGTCGTGTGACGACGACTCCTCCTCGGGCGCGCCTAAGAACGACGGCGACCGGTGCTGGGCCGGTCAGATCCTTACCCTGTCCCTGAACGGCAAGTCGACGCAGTTGGTCTACGACGACGCTACCAAGACCTTTCACCCGGCTCAGGACGACGCAGTCACCAAAGTGGAGGACCTGACCGGCGCCACAAACGGCACTGCCGACAAGGAGTACTTCAAGGTCACCGAAGGGGGTGTGCAGTACTTCTTCGGCTACAACCGGCTGCCGGGGTGGTCCGCTGGTAAGGACGAGACCAAGTCCGTCTGGACCATGCCGGTCTACCACGCGCACAGTGGCGTCTCCGACTGCCCGGACGGCTCGGCCTTCGCGGACACCTCCTGCACGCTGGGCTACCGCTTCAACCTGGACTACGCCGTGGACACCCACGGCAACGCCAGTGCCTGGTACTACAGCCCGGAGACGGGCTACTACGGCGCGGACATGAAGAACGACGCGGTCTCCTACGTCCGTGGCGGCACCCTGGCACGCATCGACTACGGCATGACGTCCTCGACGGTCTACTCGAGCACCGCCCCAGAACAGATCCTCTTCGACACCGCCGAGCGCTGCATCCCAGGCACCCCCGCCGGGAACACCTGCGCTGACGGTCAGTTCACCCCCGCCAACGCCGCCTACTGGCCGGACGTGCCGGTGGACCTGAACTGCACGGCTGGTTCCACGAACTGCACAACCCACGGCCCGAGTTTCTGGTCGCGCAAGCGTCTGACGTCGATCACCACCCAGGTCCAGGTGGCGGGCGCGACCAAGCAGGTCGACAAGTACAGCTTCACGCAGTCGTTCCCCGACGGCGGTGACCACGCCCCCACCCTGTGGCTCGACTCGGTGCAGCGCACCGGTCTTGACACGCTGGGCGGGGCTTCGGGTAGCACCTCGACTCCGGCGGTGAGTTTCGACCCGCCGCTGCAACTGCCCAACCGGGTCGGGACGATCCCACAGATGCCGCTGATGTACCACGACCGAATTCAGACGGTCACAAGCGAGACCGGAGCCCAGACGACCGTCACCTACGACCGTCCCGACTGCTCCAGCGCCCCGGCGAGTGATCCGGACGACCCGACGGACGCGGCGGCAAAGTCCTTCGCATCCACCAACACGCTTTCCTGCTTCCCGGTGTACTGGACCCCGACGGGGCAGCCGGCGCCGTGGATGGACTGGTTCTACAAGTACAAGGTCTCCTCGGTCGTCACGACCGACCCGCACAACTCCTACCAGGACGGCACCCAGCCGGTCCTGGAGACGGACTACGCCTATAAGGGCAACCCCGGCTGGCACTACGACGACAACGAGGTCGTCAAGGCCAAGAACCGTACCTGGGGCCAGTTCCGCGGCTATCCCGAGGTGGACGTCACCACGGGTGACCCGAATGTCTTCCACAAGACGAACGGTGTCGATGTCCACGACCAGAGGACTCTCACCAAGACGTACTACTTCCTCGGCATGAACGGGGACACGCTGCCCGGCGGTAAGACCCGCTCGGTACCCGACCTGACCAGCCAGGACGGCACGGTCAGCGTGACGGACGACAACGCCCTGGCAGGGCAGGTCTTCGAGACCGACGGCTTCACAGCCGCCGGTGGCACCCTCGCCACGGCTGTCGTCTCCGTTCCCACGATCATCGGCCCCACGGCCTCCCGGTCACGCAGCGGGCTGCCGGATCTGACGGCTCAGATGGTCCGCGGCGCCAAGTCGCTGACCCGCAGTGCGGTGTCGAACGGCTGGCGCAGGACTGAGACCGACACGTTCTACAACCGGACGCTGGGCAAGTCGACGACCGGTATGCCGGTACAGACCGACGACCGGGGCGCCGTCACCGAAAGCGACAACGTCGCCAAGTGCACCTACACCCGCTACCTCTCCGGCACCAGCCCACTGCTGACGCTGCCCGCCGAGACGATCACCACGGCACAGGACTGCGCCACGGCCGGTGCCACCCCCAGCGGGACATTGATCTCCGACATTCGCACTTCCTATGACAAGAACCCCTTCGCCTATGACGGCGACGGTCAACAGAGCCCGGCCCTGCCCGATCACCCCGACGTCACCTTGGTGCAGAAGGCTTCGGCCGCCAACGGCGCCACCGCCACCGCATTCGTCGACGAAACCGACACCACCTACGACGCGTACGGCCGCGCGACCACGACCGTCCGCACCCCCCACTCCACTGCACCGGACGGCAAGAGCCTCGCGCAGACCGTCACCACCGCCTTCAACCCGACCAGCGGCGCCCTGCCGACCAGCACCGTCACCGCCACCCAGGTGACCCCCGGAGCAGCCTGCACGACTGGCAGCACCAGTTCCAAGGATTGCCAGGTCAGTACTACGACGCTCGACCCAGCCAGAGCGCTCCCGGTGGCCAAGGCCGACGAGGCGGGTCTGCTGACCTCGCTCACCTATGACGCGCTCGGTCGCCTCACGGCCGTATGGCTGCCGAACGAGGCCAAGGCCAACAGCGCTCCTGCGAACATGACTTACTCCTACAGGCTGTCCCAGAGCGCGCCCTCCGTCGTCACCGAGAACTCCCTCATCGACAACGGCGGATACCGCACGAGTGAGACGCTGTACGACGCGCTGTTGCGCACGCTGCAGACACAGGACACCGCCGAGAACGGCACGACGACGGTGTCGGACACCCAGTACGACTCGCACGGCTGGACGGTCGTCACCAACAACGCCTACAACGTCGCCGGCAACCCCGGCAACAGCCTGATATCCGTCTCGCAGGTGTCCATCCCGGACACCACGGTGACGGACCGAGACGGTCAGGGCCGTCCCGGCCTGGTCACCGAGGAGCACGCCGGAAGCAAGACCGCGTCCACCACCACCGCCTACACAGGCGACCGGACCACGGTCGTGCCGCCCAAGGGCGGCGTGGCGACCACTACTGTGGTCAATGCACGAGGCCAGCGCACGGAACTCGACCAGTACACCACCGTTCCGTCCATGTCCGGCTCGGCCGCGACCGGATTCACCGCCACCGGCGGCACTCCCTCGGCCACCACGTACGGCTACGACAAGGCAGGCCGGCAAGAACAGGTGACCGGAGCTGACAAGGCGATCTGGAAGTTCGGGTACGACCTGCTGGGCCGCAAGACCTCCCAGACGGACCCCGACACCGGACTGAGCAAGTACGGCTTCGACGACGCCGGCAACCTCGTCTCCACCACCGACGCGCGCAACGTCGAGCTGGACTACACCTACGACCTGCTGGGTCGCAAGCTTGCCGGCACTGACAAGGCCCAAAAGGACTTCCAGTTCGCATCCTGGACGTACGACACCCTGCGGATCGGAAGGCTCACTTCTTCGACGCGCAACGTCCAGGGCGTGACCGGCGGCTACACGGTGGCCACCACCGGGTACACCAGCCTCGGTAAGTCCACCGGTACCAAGATCACCCTGCCCGCATCCGAGACGCCGCTGCCGTCGACGTACACCACGACTTATACGTACACCGGCAATGACCAGCTACTGAAGACACAGACCGACCCGCGCGTCGGGTCGCTGAACAGCGAGGTCATCACCTACGGCCGTGACGCGCTGGGCAACCCCACCACCACGGGAAGCAGTATCAACACGTACGTGGGCGCCACCACGTACACGAACTACGCCGAGCCCTCCCAGGTCACCCTGGGTGCCTCGACCAACCCGGCCTGGGCCACCTACAGCTACGACGACCAGACCCGCCGACCGACCGACCGCCTGATCTCGCGCACCCAGGCGCCTGGCCCCACCGTCGACGACACCGCGTACACCTATGACGATGCCGGAAACCCGACCTCCATCACGGACCGGCAGTCGGAGACCGGCAACACCGTCACTGACCAGCAGTGCTTCGGCTACGACACCCTGAACCGGCTGGCCTCGGCCTGGACAGCGACGGACAGTTGCCGGGCCAATCCGCCCACCAGCGGTACTTTGGCCGCCACCGCCGGTTCCTACTGGCAGTCCTACAGCTACGACGCGGTCGGCGACCGGTTGCAGACAGTCGACCACGCGATCGGATCGGGCACCACCACCACGCTCGGCTACGTCAACGGCTGCACCGCCGGTTGCAACGCCACCGGCGCCCAGCCCCACACCCTGACCGACACCACGGGAGGCGCCAGCCCGACCCACTTCGTGTACGACACCGCGGGCAACCTGCTCACCCGCACTCCTGCGAGCGGCCCCGGACAGAGCCTGAACTGGGACGACGAGGGCCATCTGGCCGAGGTTGACACCACCGGCGCGAGCCCGACGGTCACCAAGTACCTCTACGACGCCGACGGCAATCAGCTCATCCGCCGCGACCCGACACAAACCACCCTGTTCGCGGGCGATACCCAGATCGTCGTCAACACCGGCGTCACACCGAACGTTCTGCTCGGCGGGGTCCGCAGCTACATCCATGGTGGTGGCACCGGACAACCCGTCGCAGTGCGCTCCAGCCTGTCGGGCGGTGGCCTCAAGTACGTGTTCTCCGATGCGAACGGCTCGGCGACCCTGGCCATGGACGCAACCACCCAACAGGTCGCCCGTCAGCAGTACACGCCTTACGGACAGTCGAGAGCCAGCGCCAACAGCACGAGTTGGCCCGATCCCACACGCGCCTATCTCGGCAAGCCGAAGGACACGAGCACTGGCTACACGGACGTCGGCGCCCGCAAATACGACCCCGCTCTCGGCCGCTTCATCAGCGCAGACCCTCTGCTGAACACCGCTGAGCCACAGTCGCTCAACGGCTACGCCTATGCCAACGACAATCCCGTCACACTGTCCGACCCCGCCGGCACCGATCCGTGCGGAGGACTCACGTGCGGGCACGCGGGTGACAAGTGCAGCGACCCCGACATCTACTGCAGCGCGGAGAAGGCCGACGGCACGGCCGACCCCACGGGCGGCGCGATGTTCAATGGCGGTGGCACCGGCAGCGGTGGCAGCGGAAACAACGGTTCCAGCAGCACCCCGTCATCGGTGATCGTCAACGGCTCGGTCGCCGGGGTCCACGCGGGCACCAACCTGGTCAAGATGCTCACCAACTCGCAGCGCAATGCCTCATGGCTGCGGAACTGGGCGAAGTCCATGGGATGGGTCAAGAAGCCGAACAGCCCCGTCGAGAAGTGGGGCTATTACGACGTCGACGGCAAGTACGTCTGGATGCTTCAGCTCAAGTTTGAGGCGAGTACCGGGCCGGGTTTGCATGCCGGCAGCGGTCAGCCTCGCGTCTCCGCCCGCCTCGATCTCGACGGCAAGTACACCAATCCGTTCACGGCACAAGAAGGAAGCAAGCACGACGCACTACTCGGATCTTCCGACCCCAACGCCAACCTCGGGCACATCCCGCTCGACGAGCCTTGGGTGAAGCCAGGTGGCATCGATCTGCTGAGGGCTGGCGTGCGTATCGGCGGCAAACTGATGGTCGGTGCGGCGGTAGCCTACGACGCATACGACGTGGCCTCGGCGCCGAGCGATCAGAAGGTCAGCACGGCGACCCGCGACGCGGCGGGCCTCGCGGGCGGCCTGGCCGGCGCGGCGTACGGAGCGGAGACCGGTGCGGCCATCGGCACGTTCTTCGGCCCGGTCGGTACCGGGGTCGGTGCGGTCGTTGGCGGACTTGCGGGCGGCATCATCGGCAGTGGCGTCGGTGAGAGTATTGCCGACGGCATCAAGGATCTCTTCTGAAAGGAATGGTCGAGTCGATGTCGACGACGCCACCACCCGACGACCCCGTTGGGTTCCAGTTGATCGCGATTCTCAACGACCCGGACGCCCCTGAGGCGGACCAGCTCGACGCGGCAATGGATCTGGACCTCCACTCCGGTCCCCGGTTCGAACAGTCGATCTTTGAGATCCTGCGACGCGAGGACTTCAGCAGTGTCCTGGCCCAGATGTGCGCGGAGTCCCTCGCGGGAATCTGGGCCCGGGAGGACCGGATCGACGAGGAGTTCTTCTCCGAACTCCGTGGGCCGGCCATTCGAGAGGTGCTTGGCATCCTCGGAGCCCGCGCACCGCACCTGATCCCGGAGGGGTTGCGACAGAGCTGACATGTAGGCCGAGCGGCGGCCCCACCGGCTTTCCCGCTGGGGCCGCCGCTCGTTTTGTCGGGATGCGCGAGACCGGCGTTCGCAGGTGACCGGTGTGCCTGGCCCTCGCCCCCCGGTCTCCCAGCCGGCCCCGCGGCCCCGCGGCCCCACAGGCCGCGGAATGGCCGAGGTGGCGGGTTGTGATCGCGCGCACCGACCTCTCGTCGTTTTCCCTTTAGCACGTCCCGCAGTTCGAGGTGCTCCTTGGCCGAGGGCCAAGAGGCAGCCCGCCGCACTCGGTGAGCCCGCAGAGCCGGGACCGGCCGCGCGGGTCGGCGATCACCTATACGAGGTGTGCGGCGCCTGCCACGGCGAGAAGTCCCAGGTCCCGCCTGGCGCAGAGAAGCCCCGGAGGACCCTCGGAGGGCCTAGGTGTACTGATCACGAGCGTTCCTCGCGGGAGCCCGGACGCGCGAAGACATGCGCCACCGAAGCGCAAAGCGTCTCCGATTCTCACTCCAGCGCCCGGACTCCGGCCTCGCTCACCTCGTCCGTTTCCCATCACGCCCAGCGGTAATCGCAGTCCCACGAATCGACAGACGAGCCAACAGCCGCCATGTCATGTGAACCACCAACTGTAGTGTTATGGCGGTGCCCGGCGCAGGTTACGAGGGGCGCCGTCGACGCCTGCCGGTGTGTTCGGTGCTCGGTGCGCTCGTGCGCTCAGGGGTACGCCCGGTCGACCGGTTGCCGCCGCCCGCGCGCCGCCGGCCGCCCTCCGCCACGGCCCTCGGCCGCGGACGCCGGCGGATCGCCAGGATGAAGGCCGCGACCAGCGCCACCAGCCCCGCCTCCGCCCCCGGCCCGAACCACCCGGAGCCCTTCGCCGCCGTCGTCGCGCTCACCTCGCCGCCGCCGCGCGGCGTCGGGGACGACTTCAGCTCGCTGAGCGGCGGCACCAGCGCCCCTACCGGGGTCACCCGGCCCGTCGCGCCGAACCCCCAGTCCAGCAGCGCGGCGGCCTCCTTGTAGACCTCGTCGTACCCCGACTCCGGGTGCATCACGGTGACGAGCAGCGTCCTGCCGTCGCGCTCCGCCGCGCCGGTGAAGGTGTTGCCGGCGTTCGTCGTGTAGCCGTTCTTCACGCCGATCACGCCCTGGTAGCGCCCCAGCAGCCGATTGGTGTTCTGGATCTCGAACGTGCTGCCGTGCTCCCCGGGGAAGTGCGCCACCTGGGTCCGGCAGTAGTCCCGGAAGTCCGGATTGCGCAGCCCGGCCCGCGCGAACAGCGTCAGGTCGTACGCCGACGACAGCTGTCCCGGCGTGTCGTAGCCGTCCGGGCTCACCACGTGCGTGTCGTTCGCCTGCAGCTCCAGCGCCCGGGCCCGCATCTCCCGCACGGTCCTGTCCACGCCGCCGTTCATGGAGCAGAGCACGTGCACCGCGTCGTTCCCCGACCGGAGGAACACCCCGAGCCACAACTGCTCGACGGTGTACGTGATCCCCGCCTCGATCCCGACCAGGCTGCTCCCCGCTCCTATGTCCGCGAGGTCCTCCGCCGTCACCCGGTGCCTCAGCGACCGGTCGAACTTCGGCAGCACCGTGTCCGCGAACAGCATCTTCAGCGTGCTCGCCGGCGGCATCCTGCGATGCGCGTTGTACGCCGCCAGCACCTCGCCGGAACCGGCGTCCGCCACGACCCACGACAGCGAGTTCGTCTCCGGCAGGTCCGGCGCGCCGCCGTCCACCTGGACCCCGGAACGGGCCAGCCGCTCACCGCCGATCACGGATCTGCCGGCGGCCGCGGCGGAGCCGGACGCCAGAAGGGCGGAGGGGAGGGCGGCCGCTGCCAAGCCGAGCGCGCCGCGACGTGAGATGGGGGGGAAGTCGCGCACCGCAAGACCGTACAAGCGATGGCGCCCCGACGGGGAACAGGGGGCGGGTCCCGGCGGAAAGTGGCACTCGTTCGGACGGTGGTGGACGGGGGTCCGCTGTCAGTCCCCCTCTCTACGCTCGCGGACATGGGGACTGGAACGGTCGTCGGGGAGACGGAGCAGGCCGTTCCCGCGTACGGGCTGAGCGGCCTGGGGCGGGGCGTGTGGCGGCTGGGCGGGGTGAGCGCCGAGCTGGAGGTACGGGGCGGGAAGGTGGCGCTGGGCTGGCGGGATGCCGCGGGCAGGGCTGTACGGGGGGTGCCGGGGTGCGTGCGGCGGGAGCACGCGGGGGAGCTGGCGCCGCTGCGGGCCGCCGTGCGGGACATAGAGCAGGCGCTGGCGGCCCAGGCCGCCCGGCTGGAGCGGGAGTTCCTGCGGGGCCGCCCGTGGGCGTACGACGCGTGGCGGGAGCGGTGCCTCGACCACCCGCTCGTGGGAACGCTCGCCCGGCGCCTGCTGTGGACGGTGGACGGTGCGGCGTGCGCCCACACGGACGGAGCGCTGCGCACGCTGACGGGGGAGCGGGTCGACGCGGGCCGGGCGGTGGAGTTGTGGCATCCGCTCGGCCGGGACCGCGCGGAGGTCGCCGCCTGGCGTACCCGGCTGGAGCGGCACGGCATCACGCAGCCCTTCCCGCAGGCCCACCGCGAGGTCTGCGCCGCCGAACCTGCCGCAGGGCACCTTCTGCGTGAGGACCGGTTCGACGCGCGGGCCCGCGCCCTCGGGTGGCGGTACACGCCGGGCGACGGCGCCCGCGGCTCCGCCACGCGCGACCTGACGCACTGGGGGGTGCGCGCGGAGCTGCCGATCGAGGCCGTGCCGTACGCGGGGGGCCGGGCCCTGGCCCCGGGTGTGCCGCGGTTCCACCCGCTCGGGTCCGCCGGCGTTCCGCCGCTCGTCGTCAGCGAGGTCGGGCGGGACGTCGGCCTGCTCGTGGACGCCGCCGGTATCGGCAACGACGCCGCCCCCGCGGGTGGTCAGGACCGCGCCCTGTGGGCCTCCTGCGCCTTCGGGGAGCTCACCCCGGCCGCCCGGACCCGCCGCGACGTACTGACCCGCCTCCTGCCGCGCCTCGCCGTGGGGGACCGCTGTCGCACCGAGGGCCGGTTTCTGCACGTCAGCGGAGTCCGTCATGCCTACCGGATCCACCTCGGCTCCGGCCGCGTACTCCTGCCCGGCGACCGCCACCTGCCCCTCGCGACGGCCGGCTCCCGTGCCACGCAGCCGAGTTGGCTTCCCCACGAGGGCGACCGCATGCTGTCGGTCGTCCTCGGCACGGCGCAACTGCTCGCACGCGACAGCGAGATCACCGACCCGACGATCGTGGCGCAGCTGTGAGCCCGGCGCGCACGTACCGTCCCTCGCCCTGGGAGGACCCGGACCGGGCCGGCCTCGTGGCCCGCCTCGCCGCACAGGGGGAACCGGCCGCTCTCGCCGACGAGTTGCTGCACCGGAGCGAGGGCGTCGGCCACCGGACGGCGGCCGTCCTGCGGGCCATGCCCGAGGAGCGGCGCCGGGCTCTGGCCGGGGTCGTCGTCGCGCGTATCGGTGGCGCCGCCTGTGCCGGAGACGCGCGTCGAAGTGGCATGGTGCTGCTGGCCGTGATCTCGCGGGGCTTCCCGCACCAGGCGTGGTGCGAACAATGGAACGCCCTCCTGGAGGGCTGGGCGCGTCGCTGGTACTCCTCGGGCACCAGCGACGAACTGCCCGCCCTCGCCGAGGCCCTGCTCGACGCCGGACGGCCCCTGTCGGGCGAGGTGGTCGGGTTGCTCCGCAGATCCGCTGACGACGGCTGCCTCGACTGGGCGGGCATGCTCCTGGACCGCCTGCCGGAGCCGCCCGTGAACCCCGGCGAGCCCTGGGCCGACCGCGTCCTCGCGCAATTGCCGCAACTCGGCGAGGGATGGCGGCGGTTGATCCCGCATCTGCGTGCCGCGAAGCCGGCTCCCAGCGAGCGCTGGGACCGGGCGGCCGCGGCGGTCCTCGACGGTATCGACGCCGGGACCGTGCGCCGGACCGTCACCCCATGGCTCGCCCTCGCCGTCCACGGCGGCAGCGCCCGCGGGGGCGGCCACGACCCCTGGAACCTCACCGGCGTCCGCGGCCTCGCGTGGCTGCTGTCGTCCCCGGCGCTGCCCCCGCACCCGGAGACGGTCCGCACGCTGGGCGCCCTCGTCGAACGGTCACCGGTCAAGAACGTCGTCGCCGGCGCCGGGGTGCGCGCCCTGGCCCGCCTGGCCTGCGGGGCCGGGCAGGAGGAGCTGCGCAGGCTTGCCGGGAGTGTCAGCCACACGGTCACCCGCAGGCAGATCCAGAACGCGCTGACGAGGTGAACGGCCGAGGGCCCCGCACCCGGTGAAACGGGTGCGGGGCCCTCGGGCGGACCTGGGGAGGCGGGATCAGAAGCGACGCGTGATGAGCGCGCGCTTCACCTCCTGGATGGCCTTGGTGACCTCGATGCCGCGCGGGCAGGCGTCGGTGCAGTTGAACGTGGTGCGGCAGCGCCACACGCCGTCCTTGTCGTTCAGCACCTCGAGGCGCTGCTCGCCCGCCTCGTCACGCGAGTCGAAGATGAAGCGGTGCGCGTTGACGATGGCCGCCGGACCGAAGTACTGGCCGTCGTTCCAGAACACCGGGCAGGACGACGTGCACGCGGCGCACAGGATGCACTTGGTCGTGTCGTCGAAGCGCGCGCGGTCCTCGGGGGACTGCAGGCGCTCGCGGGTCGGCTCGTTGCCCTTGGTGATCAGGAAGGGCATCACGTCCCGGTAGGCCTGGAAGAACGGGTCCATGTCCACGATCAGGTCCTTCAGGACCGTCAGGCCCTTGATGGGCTCGACCGTGATGGGCTTCTCCGGGTTGATGTCCTTGATGAGGGTCTTGCAGGCCAGGCGGTTGCGGCCGTTGATGCGCATGGCGTCGGAGCCGCAGATGCCGTGGGCGCAGGACCGACGGAACGTCAGCGTGCCGTCCAGGTCCCACTTGATCTTGTGCAGGCCGTCGAGGACCCGCTCCTTGGGGTCGATCTCGAGCTGGAAGTCCTGCCACGTGGGCTCCGCGGAGACCTCCGGGTTGAACCGGCGGATCCGGAAGGTGACGGTGATGTAGGGCGAGGCCTGGGCCTCGGCCTCGACCTTGTCGAGGGTCGCGGTGCTCATCAGTACTTACGCTCCATGGGCTGGTAGCGGGTCTGCACGACCGGCTTGTAGTCGAGACGGATCGCTTCGGTGCCGTTGGCACCCACTTCGCGGTACGCCATCGTGTGCCGCATGAAGTTGACGTCGTCGCGGTTCGGGTAGTCCTCGCGGTAGTGACCGCCGCGGGACTCCTTGCGAGCCAGGGCGGAGACCGCCATGACCTCGGCGAGGTCGAGCAGGTTGCCCAGCTCGATGGCCTCCAGCAGGTCGGTGTTGAAGCGCCGGCCCTTGTCCTGGATCGAGACGTTCCTGTACCGCGCGCGCAGCTCGCCGATCTTCTCGACCGCGGTCTTGATGGTCTGCTCGGTGCGGAAGACCATGACGTTGGCGTCCATGGTCTCCTGCAGCTCCTTGCGGAGCGTCGCCACCCGCTCGTTGCCGGTGGAGGCGCGCAGCGTCTCGACCTGGCTCTCGACCAGCTCGGCCGGGTTCTCGGGGAGCTCGACGTAGTCGGCGGTGGCCGAGTAGTCCGCGGCGGCGATGCCGGCGCGGCGCCCGAAGACGTTGATGTCGAGCAGCGAGTTGGTGCCGAGGCGGTTGGCGCCGTGCACGGAGACGCAGGCGACCTCGCCGGCGGCGTACAGGCCCGGGACCACGGTGGTGTTGTCCGCGAGGACCTCGCCCTGGACGTTGGTCGGGATGCCGCCCATGGCGTAGTGCGCGGTGGGCTGGATCGGGATCGGGTCCGTGTAGGGCTCGATGCCGAGGTAGGTGCGCGCGAACTCCGTGATGTCCGGGAGCTTGGCGTCCAGCTGCTCCGGGGGCAGGTGGGTGAGGTCGAGGTAGACGTGGTCGCCCTCGGGACCGCAGCCGCGGCCCTCCCGGATCTCGGTGTAGATCGCGCGGGAGACGACGTCGCGCGAGGCGAGGTCCTTCATGACCGGCGCGTACTTCTCCATGAAGCGCTCGCCGTCCTTGTTGCGGAGGATGCCGCCCTCACCGCGGGCGCCCTCCGTCAGCAGGATGCCCATGCGCCAGATGCCCGTCGGGTGGAACTGGAAGAACTCCATGTCCTCCAGCGGCAGACCGCGGCGGTAGACGGCGGCCTGGCCGTCACCGGTGAGGGTGTGCGCGTTGGAGGTGACCTTGAAGAACTTGCCGGTGCCGCCGGAGGCATAGACGACCGACTTCGCCTGGAAGACGTGGATCTCGCCGGTGGCCAGCTCGTAGGCGACCACGCCGGCGGACTTCTTGACGCCGTCCTCCTCGACCAGCAGCTGGTCCAGGACGTAGAACTCGTTGAAGAACTCCACGCCCTCCTTGACGCAGTTCTGGTACAGCGTCTGGAGGATCATGTGACCGGTGCGGTCGGCCGCGTAGCACGCGCGGCGGACCGGGGCCTCGCCGTGGTTGCGGGAGTGCCCGCCGAAGCGGCGCTGGTCGATCCGGCCCTCGGGCGTGCGGTTGAAGGGCAGGCCCATCTTCTCGAGGTCGAGGACCGCGTCGATGGCCTCCTTCGCCAGGATCTCGGCGGCGTCCTGGTCGACCAGGTAGTCACCGCCCTTGATCGTGTCGAAGGTGTGCCACTCCCAGTTGTCCTCCTCGACGTTGGCGAGGGCGGCGGCCATGCCGCCCTGGGCCGCGCCGGTGTGGGAGCGGGTGGGGTAGAGCTTCGTCAGCACGGCGGTGCGGCTGCGCTTCGTCGCCTCGATGGCGGCGCGCATGCCGGCGCCGCCCGCGCCGACGATGACGGTGTCGTACTTGTGGATCTGCATGGGGGGTCGCTTCCCTGTCCAGCCCTGGCTAGCGGATGTTCGGATCGAAGGTGAAGATCACCAGCGTGCCGAGGAGAATGGTGAACGCCGTCGCCGTGTACAGCAGCATCTTCAACCAGAACCGGGTGTTGTCCCGCTCGGCGTAGTCGTTGATCACGGTGCGCAGGCCGTTGCCGCCGTGCAGCATGGCCAGCCACAGCATGATCAGGTCCCAGGTCTGCCAGAAGGGGGACGCCCAGCGGCCGGCCACGAAGGCGAAGCCGACCTTAGTCACGCCGCCGTCGAGGACGAGCTGGATCAGCAGGTGGCCGAGGACCAGGACCACGAGCACGATGCCGGACAGGCGCATGAACAGCCAGCCGTACAGCTCGAAGTTGGTCCGGGTGGCGCGCGGCGTGCGCTTCGAACGGGCGCGCGGCGCCTCGATGAAGGGAGCCGGGTTGTCAGGGCCGTAGGCGGCGCTGGAGGAGCTGAGCTCCACGTGGTCGGTTGCGGACATGAATGGACTCAGCTCCCGAACAGCACTCGAGCGGCGTGACCGAGGACGGGGTAGATCGCCCCGATCATCAGGACGACCCAGATTCCGACGACCGACCACAGCATCTGCTTCTGGTACTTCGGGCCCTTGGACCAGAAGTCGACGGCGATGACGCGCAGGCCGTTCAGAGCGTGGAAGAGGACAGCGGCGACCAGCCCGTATTCGAGAAGGCTGACGATGGGCTGCTTGTAGGTGTCGACGACCTTGTCGTAGTCCTCGGGGGAGACCCGCACCAGTGCGGTGTCGAGGACATGGACGAACAGGAAGAAGAAGATGAGGACACCGGTGACGCGATGAGCCACCCATGACCACATGCCTTCCCGGCCGCGGTACAACGTTCCAGCCGGCACGGAAAAAACCCTCCGGGAGCGGTGAGGGGCCTGCCGGCTTCGTTTGGTCGGTCGGGCCCGGCCGGGTACGGTCCTCCGGCCCTGGCCATCGTAGCGACGGCCTGTCGGCTACGTCCTGCCGGGTCCGTCAGGTGTGATCGATCCCGCACGGGTGGGTGTATCCACCGGGAACCCCTTGTCCCGCCGGGTCGTCCCCGCGGGCGAGGCGGGCCAGCCGGGTGCGGGTCACCCGGCGCAGCTCCTCGGCGGCGACCACGCGTTCCTCGTCGGGGTCGTGGCCCAGGCGGCGGCGCAGCGAGGCGAGCAGCTGGCCGAGGGTCTCGTCGGGGTCGACCCCGTCCAGGCTGACGACGAAGACATGGCCGAAGCGGGCCTCGTAGGCGGCCTGGGCGGCCCGCAGCGCGGTGTGCGCGGCGAGGCTGCCGCGGGTGGGCGCGATGTCCGGCGGGGCGCCCGCGGCCTCGCCCGCGAGGGCTTCGGCCAGGTCGGCGGGGGACAGGTCGTAAGCGGCCTCGTCGGCGGCGGCGAGCAGCGCGTCCACGTCCGGGTAGGGACGGTGGGCGGCGACCCGGCGGGCCCAGCGCAGGCTGCCGCAGCAGCCCAGCAGGGCGGCCTCGGCGACCGCGGGCGGGGCGTCGTTGAAGCCGTCCAGGCCGCCGCGCGGGCGCCCGGGGGGCGGTCCCGGACGGGACGGCCGGGCCGCGCGCTCGGCGCCGCGGGACTGCGGCGGGAGCAGCGGCGGTGTCGTCGGCTGGGCGGACGGAGTGTCGCTGGTCAGCGGTGCTCTCCTGGAACTGCGGGGGGACTGCGGGGTGGGGGGACTGCGCGGCGCCGCGGGTCATGCGGGGGACGACGGAACTGACGGTGACGCGTGGGGCGTCCGTGGGAGTGGACGGCGCGTGAGCGCCACCGTATCGGCGTATGTTCGGCCCTGTACGACGGATGCGCGAATTTCACCCGTACGGGAACGAAAGTGCACGTCCACGGTGACCTCGTACGGCGGGATGCGCCCTTCGGGGCGAACGTCGGGTCATGTGGCGTATGCGGGCGAAGCGCGCGGCGGTGTGCGCCGCCGCGACCGCCGTACGCGACCGGCGGGTCGGAGCCGGGGACATCGCCCTGCCACTTTCACCCGAACGGAGTAGCAGTGAACCCGAGTCGTACGAGAGGACAGGCGCTGCCGATCGTGTGACCGCGCGCCGGCACCGACGCCGGGGCCTGCCACGGCACCCGCACGATTCTGCTGGTGCTCCGTTCCACCGGACGGGTGCCGGCAGGCACGTCGAGGCGGTCCGACCGGCCGCGGCGCGGGCCGATGGTGCCCGGCGGCCCTCCCGTACCCCACCGGCGGCGCATCGGCGCCCGGCACGGGTCGCCCCAGACGTCCGCATGCCGGAAGCCGCGGGATCCGGGCCGGCCGGGACGAAGCTGGCGGGAATTCGCGGCTCCGGCCTCACGGGTCGACCGGCCCGGCGGTCACCGTCCCAGGTGAAGCGGCCGAAGTCCGCCTCCCCCCACAGGAGCGTCTTCGGCCGCTTCTGTCTTGTTCAGCGTCCCGCGGGCCGAAAGTGTCACACCCCTCGGGGCCACCGGCGCGCCGGAGGGATCCCCGCTGCTTTCGCGCGCTTTGTGACCCGTGAGTAGCCGCCCCCCAGGGCCTGTCGGGACGCGTGTCATGGGGCAGTATGGTGCGCGATTCCAAGGGGGAGGCTCGAACGTGGATTTGGCGACCGCGGTACGCGCGGCGCAAGAAGGGGACGAGGACGGCTTCCGGTTCGTGTACCGAGCGGTGCAACCGCAACTGCTGCAGTACGTACGCTCGCTGGTCGGCGTGGGGGACGCCGAGGACGTGGCATCGGAGGCGTGGTTGCAGATCGCCCGGGACCTGTCGTCGTTCCACGGCGACGGGGACGCGCTGCGCGGCTGGGCGGCGCGCATCGCCCGCAACCGCGCGCTGGACCACCTGCGGGCCGTGGGCCGCCGCCCGCTGACCGCCGCGGGGGTGGAGGAACTGCTCGACCGGCCAGGTCGCTCCGACACCGCCGAGGAGGCGGTCGCCGCGGTGGGCACCGGTGCCGCGCTGGCCGCGATCGCGGCCCTTCCCCGGGACCAGGCCGAGGCGGTCCTGCTGCGCGTCGTGATGGGGCTGGACTCCCGCGCCGCCGCCGCGGTGGTGGGCAAGCGGCCCGGGGCGATGCGCATGGCCACCAGCCGCGGCCTGCGGCGCCTCGCTGAGCTGCTGGAATCCGACGACGGGTCGTCAAGTGTGACGTTTTCGGCGTCTCGAACGCTTGAGGACATGAGATGAGCGATAACAAAGGACAGGACTGGCTCGACGACACCACCGCCGAAAGGCTGTTGCGCGGGGCGGCGGGGAACGGCACCGCCGGCGCCGCACGGACGGACCCGCGTGCCGTCGCCCTCGCCCGGATGCTGGCCGCGGCCGCCGCACCCGCGACGGTCGACCCGGCCCGCGAGGAGGAGGCCCTCGCCGCGTTCCGGGAGGCGCGGGACGGCGGGCCGGAACTGCCGTCCGTCGCCGGCGGCCGCGAGGCAGGGGACGGCGGTCGTGTCGCGGGCGACTGGCGCCCCGACGGGCCCGAGAGCCGGACCGCCAGGGCCTTCAGCGGCACCCTGCTGGCCACCGCGGCGGTCGCCGGGGTCGCCCTCGCCGCCGCGGCGGGCGTGTTGCCGGTACTGCTGAGGGGTGCGGACGAGGCGCCCGCCCCGGTGCACACCCAGGGCGCGGCTCCACAGGCGACGGGCGGGACCCGCCCGGCCACCCCGGCGGTCTCACCGGGCGAGCCCGTGCCCTCGCGGTCCTCACGCGGTCTCCCCGCGGGCACCGTGCCGGGCGCCGGCGTCGTCCCGGGTGCGCCCGGGGCTTCGCGGGCCGCCGCGCCGCACCGCGGCGAGGCGATCGGGCCCACGGCGCTGTGCCGTGCCTATGCGGCGGCCGGCTGGCGTCGCGGGAAGACCGACGAGCAGATCTGGAAGCAGCTGCGCAAGGCGGCGGGCGGCGGCGGCCAGCCCGCGGTGCGGCGCTACTGCGCCACGGTGCTCGCGACGCACGTCCGGCGCGGCGGCGAGGCGAACAAGGACGGCGCCAAGGACGGCGCCAGGGACAGCGCCAAGGACGGCGCCAAGGACGACGGCCCCGGCCGGCGGCACCACGTGGGAGGCGGGAACGGGAAGAACCGTTCCGGCGCGCACCACCGCCCTGGTGAGCGGCGGCCGGCCCGCCCCGGCGGCCAGTGACACCGTCCGGCCGCCACCGCTCCCGGCCGCTCGGAGAGTGACACTTTCGGCCCCCTGGGCGCTTTAACCAGTAGACCGACTGGTCATCGGTCGAGGGGCAGCCCGGTCTCCCCGTATCGGGCCCCCCAACGAGGGACGTGGGCGGGGCGCTTTCCCCCCGCCCTGCCCGCGTCCCCTCCCGTCGGCGGCCGGAGACCTAGATTGGCCGTCGTGACCACGACCTTTCATGTCGAGCGCGAGTCGTCCCTGTCACCCGCCGAGGCCTGGCGACGGGTCACCGACTGGGAACGGCACGCCGCCCACGTCCCGCTGACCACGGTCGTCCGCGACGGCGACGCGGGCTTCACCGCCCGGACCGGTGTCGGCCCGCTGTCCTTCGCCGATCCGATGGAGATCGTGCGCTGGGAGCCGCCGGACGCCGGCGGCGGGCCCGGCCGGTGCCGGCTGGAGAAGCGGGGCGCGGTGGTGCTGGGCTGGGCCGAGATCGAGGTGTGGCCGCGCGACCCGGGGCCCGGGTCGCGGATCGTGTGGCGCGAGGACCTGAGGGTGCGCGGTCTGCCCAAGGCGTTCGGCCGGCCCACGGCGTGGGCCGGCCGACGGGTGTTCGGGCGCGCGCTGGACGCCCTGCTCGCCGGGGATCCCCGGTAGCCGGTCACCAGTGGACGACGACCTTGTCGCCGATCCGGACCTGGTCGAAGAGCGCCGAGATCTTGTTGACGTCCCGTACGTTGACGCAGCCGTGGGACGCGCCCGCGTAGCCGCGCGCCGCGAAGTCGGGGGAGTAGTGCACCGCTTGGCCGCCGCTGAAGAACATCGCGTACGGCATGGACGTGTGGTAGATCGTCGAGACGTGGTGGCGGCTCTTGGCGAACACGCTGAAGGTGCCCTCGCGGGTGGGCGTGTACTGCGAGCCGAAGCGGACGTCCATCGCCGAGACGACCCTGCCGTCGATCACCCAGGCCAGGGTGCGGCTGGTCTTGCTGACACACAGGACGCGGCCGTGCAGGCAGCGCGGGTCCAGCTCGCCCACCGGGTTGGCGGTCGGCGGGTACATCGCGGCGCGGGTGGGCTGCCGGGTGAGGGAACGGAGCGTGGTCCAGGTGGACTTGGTGACCGTGCCGGAGGCGGCCAGGCCGTGCTTGCCCTGGAAGGTGCGGACCGCGGCCTTGGTGACGCTGCCGTAGTAGCCGGTGGGGGCCCGGTCGAAGAGGCCGAGCTGCCGCAGGCGGGCCTGGAGTTCGCGCACCGTGGCGCTGTTGCTGCCGGGTGCCACGACCACCGCGGGGCGCGCGGTGTGCGGGGCCTTCGGTGTGCCGGACGGGCTCGGCTTCGCGGTCGTCGGGGGGGTGCTCGGGGTGGCACTCGGGGTCGGGGCCGACGAGGTGCCGGTGCTCGCACTCGGCGTGGCGGCCGGGCGCGGGCCGTCCTCGCCGCCGGCGGCCGCGGGCTCGGTGGCGTGGGCGGTGCAGCCGGCCAGCAGCGCCGCGGTGAGAAGGGCAGCGGCCGCCGCGGCCGCGCGTGATCGGGCGATCGATATGAGTGCCATGACATCCCCCTGTGAGAACCGGTACCCCCTTGGACTGATTTCCCCGGCATGTAGTTGCGCCAACATCCCGGGACATCGCCGCACACTGGGACCAGGGGGCGAGTCCCTGGAGGATGACGCATGGCACGCGAGTCCGAATCCGGTCTGCCGATCGAGCCGGTCTACGGCCCCGCCGCACTGGACGGCTGGAACCCGGCGGAGAGGCTCGGCGAGCCCGGCGGGTACCCGTACACCCGCGGCGTCCACCCGACGATGTACACCACCCGCCCCTGGACGATGCGCCAGTACGCCGGCTTCGGCACCGCCGCGGAGTCCAACGCCCGCTACCGGCAGCTGATCGCCCACGGTACGACCGGCCTGTCCGTCGCCTTCGACCTGCCCACGCAGATGGGCCACGACAGCGACGCCCCGATCGCGCACGGCGAGGTCGGCAGGGTCGGGGTGGCGATCGACTCGGTCGAGGACATGGGCGTGCTGTTCGGCGGCATCCCGCTCGGCGAGGTCTCCACGTCGATGACCATCAACGCTCCCGCCGCCCTGCTGCTGCTGATGTACCAACTGGTCGGCGAGGAGCAGGGGGTCCCCGCCGACCGGCTCACCGGCACGATCCAGAACGACGTGCTCAAGGAGTACATCGCCCGCGGGACCTGGATCTTCCCGCCCGCGCCCTCGCTGCGGCTGGTGGCGGACCTGTTCCGATACTGCCGCGCCGAGGTCCCGCGCTGGAACACGATCTCCATCTCCGGCTACCACATGGCCGAGGCCGGGGCCTCGCCCGCGCAGGAGATCGCCTTCACCCTGGCGGACGGCATCGCGTACGTCCGCACCGCTCTCGCCGCCGGCATGGACGTGGACGACTTCGCGCCCCGGCTGTCGTTCTTCTTCGTGTCGCGGACGACGCTCCTGGAGGAGGTCGCCAAGTTCCGTGCCGCGCGCCGGATCTGGGCCCGCGTGATGCGCGAGGAGTTCGGCGCGCGCGACCCCAGGTCGCAGATGCTGCGCTTCCACACGCAGACGGCGGGCGTGCAGCTCACCGCGCAGCAGCCGGAGGTGAACCTGGTGCGGGTCGCCGTCCAGGGCCTGGCGGCGGTACTGGGCGGCACGCAGTCGCTGCACACCAACGCCTTCGACGAGGCCATCGCGCTGCCCACCGAGAAGTCGGCCCGGCTCGCGCTGCGCACCCAGCAGGTGCTGGCGTACGAGACCGACGTGACGGCGACGGTGGACCCGTTCGCCGGCTCCTACGTGGTCGAGACGATGACCGACGAGGTCGAGGCGGCGGCGGTGGACCTGATGCGCAGGGTCGAGGACATGGGCGGCGCGGTCGGTGCCATCGAACGCGGCTTCCAGAAGTCGGAGATCGAGCGGAACGCCTACCGGATCGCGCGCGAGACGGACTCCGGTGAGCGGGTCGTCGTCGGGGTGAACCGCTTCCGGCTCGACGAGGAGGAGCCGTACCGGCCGCTGCGCGTCGACCCGGCGATCGAGGCCGCGCAGGTGGAGCGGCTCGCGGCCCTGCGCGCCCGGCGGGACCGGCGGGCCGTCACGGCGGCGCTGGGCGCGCTGCGCAGGGCCGCGGAGGGCGGGACGGGCGAGGGGGGCGTGCTGTATCCGATGAAGGACGCGCTGCGCGCCCGGGCCACGGTCGGCGAGGTCTGCGGCGCGTTGCGCGAGGTCTGGGGCACCTACGTCCCCACCGACGTCCTCTGACGTCTTCCTACGTCCTCTGCCGCCCGGTCGGCCGCCGAAGCGGGCCAGGTACGCGCCCACCCGCCGCGGGTCGTCCGCCGCCGGTAGCACCCGGCCGTCCGGACGGACGACGAACAGGCCGCCGCCGTACGCCCGGTGGGCGCGGGCGAACCCCGGCAGCACGGCGAGCGGTGCGTCCGGGGCGCGGTCGCCGGCCCGCAGCGCCGTGTCGGGCAGGCCGTCGCGGATCTCGGCGGTGCGCGGGCCCCCGCGGTAACCGACCCCCGGCTGACGGACCGCCGAGCTGCGTTGGCTCGTCCGGTTGCCCCGGGCGACGGCGCTGCGGTGCCGGTGGGTGCTCATGCCCAGGACGTCGGCGGCGACCGGCAGCCGCTCCTGCGCGTAGCTGCCGAGCAGGGCCGCGTCGGCACCGTGCCGCGGCACCTGGCCCGACCCCGATGAGCGCGGGGAGCAACTCGACTCCGGGTACCCGCTGCTGGGAGCGGTGACCGAGGAGATGCTCGGCAACTACGAGGCCCGTTTCGGGACCGGCCCGCGGCTGACCCGGCGGACGGGGCGCCCCGTCCGCCGGGTCAGCCGCGGCGTGCCACGTGACGCAGCCGGCGGGCCGCCCGGCGCACCGCCGGATTGTTCGGCAGGAAGGCCAGCTGGGCCGGCACCCCGCCGGGGAGGGCGAGCCTGGAGAGCCGGCGCCGCGTGAAGTAGCGCCGGCTGTCGGCGTTGAGCCGGTTCGACAGGTAGGCGGCGGTCTCGTCGCGCAGGGACGCGTACATCTGCGGCTGCATGCAGAAGGCGACGGCGCGCAGCAGTGGCGCGAGCTCGGTGGCGACGCGGTCGGCGGCCGGCGGGGTCCAGCCGGTCGCCGCGGCGCCGTCGGCCAGGTCGGGCAGCAGGCGGTCGGCGATGGTGACGGGAACGCGGGTGCTGTCGGCGTAGACCGTCAAACGCTCCAGCACCGTCCCGGTGCCGGTCCGGGCGACCGGCAGCCCGTAGAGCGCGTACGCGGTGAACAGCGCCGTGGAGAAGCATCCGACGACCAGTTCGGGGCGGAGGCTCTGGAAGAGCACCTCGGCGGGCTGCGCCGGATCGGCCACACGCAGTTCGGCGCCCAGCTCCGCCGCCTCGCGCTCCAACTGCCCCGCCCGGTGCGCGGGAGCCGTCGGGTGGGGCTTGAAGACGATCGTGCGGTGCCCGGCGGCGACGGCCCCGCGCAGCATGCGCACGTGGAGCTCCTCTTCCTGCCGGTCGCTGAGGATCTCCAGCGCGGACAGGTGCTGGCCGAGCAGGAGGGCGCCGCCCTTCGGCGGCGTGTCGCCGTCCGCGGTGAGCTCCGCGGCCGTGGCGACCTCCGCGAGCACCTTGGTGAACGCCTCGGCCGGGACGACCTCCTCCGGCACGCCGTACTCCGACAGCATCAGCGGGCGCAGTCCCGGCACGAGCCCCAGGTGCAGCAGCCGGCCGACACGCGTGGTGACCAGCGGCTCCAGCTTGTTGGGGCTCGGGCCGTAGGCCGTGAGCCCGTCCGCGTACGCCACGACCGGAGCGCCGGTGAAGACGTTGACCAGGGCGAGCGCCGGGTCGACGTGCAGCGACTCGACGACCAGCTCCAGCTCGTCGTCGCCGAGGTCCCACAGCCGCCGCAGATGGCGTTCCCACATCGGCACGTCGTCCGGACGCGGCGACCAGCCGCGCGGGTGCAGCGGGGCGATCGCCTCGTTCCACGACAGCACGCGGTCGAAGCGGCCGCGCAGCGCCTCGAAGCCCGCCATCGCGTCGGCGGCGGGCGAGATCTCCGGGACCGGGGCGTTGTTGCTGATCAGCAGCAGTCGCCGGTCGGCCGGGGTGAACAACCCCGCGTCCAGCGCGGCGGCCAGGGCGGCCACGCCGGTGAGGCCGCCCGCCAGGAAGACCTGGGTACGGCCCATTACGCGGCCACCGCCCCGCCGCCGATCCGCCGGCGCAGCAGCCTGCGCAGGCGCAGGCTGCGCTCCATGTCCATCGAGTCCAGAGCCTCGGCGAGGAGGTCCTGGGGCATCTGCCTCAGGGCGGCGGCGCTCATGGTCTTCAGCTTACGGGCCACCTGGGGCTCGTAGCGGCCCATGGCCCCGAGGTGGTGCGAGATCACCGCGCAGTAGGTGCGCACGGCCTTGGGCAGGAAGCGGTCCGCCTCCGGGTCCGTCGCCGTCTCGGCGAGCACCTGGTCGAAGGAGCGGATGAAGTCCAGCTGCCGGACGTCGCCGATCTGCGTCAGCGAGGTGGCCACCCCGCGCCGGTAGAAGACCCCCAGCAGGCCGACGACGGCGAAGCTCTTCGCCTCGCGGTGCAGCCGCCAGATCCACGGCCGGTCCTCGGCGGTGCGCAGCCCGTCGGGGAAGTGCAGCAGCCCGGCGTCGACGAGCCGGCGGTGGTAGATCCCGGCCCAGGCGTACGGGTAGTCCACCGAGGTCGTGCGGTCGGCCGGCAGGATCGCCCCGCGGGGGTCCAGCGAGACCCCGCGGCGGCCGTGCGGGACACGGGCGACGGTGCGCTTGCGGCCGTGGACGACGACGTGGTCGGTGCGGACGAAGTCGGTGCCCAGGGTCTCGATGGAGTCCAGCAGCTGGGGCAGGTAGCCCTCGGCCAGCCAGTCGTCACCGTCGAGGAAGGTCACGTACTCGCCCTTGGCGGCGTCGATGCCCGTGTTGCGGGCGGTGGCGAGGCCGCCGTTCTGCTCGTGCGAGATCAGTCTCGCCCCGGGGAGGTCCGGCAGGGCGCGTTCGAGGATTTTCGGCGTCTCATCCGTGGCGCAGTCGTTCACCAGAATGAATTCGAAATCCGGCCGAGCGTTCGCACGGAGACTTCTCAACATGTCAGGAGCAAATGCCTGCACGTTGTAGAACGGGACGATGACGGAAAGCTTACTCACGGGGCGCACCCTATGGCCCCAGGCGCCTCGCGCGCTGACACGACGCAGGCTCTTTGGTGAACGTGGAGTGTCGGGTTTGTGAACGCGTCAGCCTGGCGTGCCGGTTCTTCATCCGGCGGCGTGTTGTTAACCGTCCGTTGGCGTGGCGTTGGGCGCTCGCTAGGAATCTATTCCTAGCTTTGCGGCGTGCCAGCAAGTACCGCCGACCCGATCAGGGTCACCGTCCTCGCCGACTCGGACACCCGATGGAAATGGGGTGCGCTGACGGCCCGCCGTATCGCCCCCGAGGCGCGGCTCGACGCCCGCCTGCTCCGCGGGCGTGCGACGCCGACCGAGCGCCAGCTCGCCGAGGTCGGTATCCCCGCGGACTCCATGCGCGAGGTCACCGCCGCCGAGTTCCTGGCCACGACCAGCCGCGACACCGCGGACGTGGTCGTGCTGTCCTGCGTGGGCGGCACGGTCCAGGCCATGCTGCACGGCCTGGCCCGCGCCTGGGAAGGCACCCCCCGCCGGCCCGTGGTCGTCACCGGCTACGTCGGCGTGGTCTACGAGAAGCTCGCCGACGGCCTGTTGCTGCGCTCCGGCGCCGACGCGGTCCTGGCGAACAGCGCGCACGACGCCGACCGCTTCCGCGCGGTGTACGAGGGCGTCGGGGCGAACACCGGCTCCATCGTGGAGACCGCGCTGCCGTTCCTGGAGGGCGCCGCGTACGAGCCCTCGACGGACCGGCCCTTCACCGTCGTCTTCGCGGTCCAGCCGTCCGTCCCGGACAGTCGTAAGGACCGCCTGTACCTGCTGCGCCGCGCGGTGGACCACGCCCGCTTCCACCCGGACCGCGAGGTGCTGGTCAAGCTGCGCAGCAAGCCCGGTGAGCACACCACGCACATCGAGGAACAGCCGTACCAGAAGCTGGTGGCCCGGCTGGACCCGCCCAAGAACCTCAAGCTCGTCTACGGGCACATGGGCGAGGTCCTGGACCACACGGACCTGCTGGTCACGGTCAGTTCCACGGCCGCGCTGGAGTCCATGCACCGCGGCATCCCGACCGCGATCCTCACCGATCTCGGCATTCGCGAGTCGCTGGGCAACCACCATTTCCTGGGGTCCGGCGCCTACGCCTCGTGGGACCACATCGACGCGGGCCAGGTGCCCCGCGTGAGCCCCTCGTGGGCCCGCGCCCAGGGCATCGCCTCGGACGGCGACCCGTTCCGCACGGTGCGTGAGCGCGTCACCGCGCTCGCCGCCGCGACGGAACTGCCTGCGCTCGCGCCGTACTACACCACCGCCACCGCGCCCGGTTACCTCCCCGGGGTCCTCGCCCGGCACAGCCTGGACCCGAAGGGCGAGCCGCTGCCCGGCGCCGCCGTGGAGCCCGCCGAGCCGAGCGCGCTGCGCCGCGCCGTACGTGATTTCGCGCGCAACTCCGCGCGCACCGCGTACCGGCAGGGCGTCCAGCGCGTCGCGCCCGTGATCCGCCGATGGGGCCAGCTGTGAGTCCCCTCAAATCGCAAGGAGCCCCCATGCCAACGGTGTTGGCCGTCATTCCCGCCCGCGGCGGCTCGAAGGGCGTACCCGGCAAGAACCTCGCCCCCGTCGGCGGCGTGCCGCTGGTCGCCCGCGCCGTGCGCGCCTGCCGCGAGGCCGAGTTGATCACCGACGTGGTCGTCTCCACCGACGACCCGGAGATCGCCGACGCGGCCCGCGCCGCCGGCGCCGAGGTCGTGCTGCGCCCGGCGGCCATCGCCGGTGACACCGCGACCAGCGAGGCGGCGGTGCTGCACGCCATGGACGCCTACCAGGCGATGTCCGGGGTCGGCGCGGACGTCGTGCTGCTCGTGCAGTGCACCAGCCCGTTCATCTCCGTCGAGGACGTCAACGGGGTCGCCGCGGCGGTCGTCGAGGACGGCGCCGACACGGCCGTGACCGTCGCGCCGTTCCACGGCTTCATCTGGCGCGACGCCGCAGACGAGATGGGCGCCGCGGCCGCCGCGGGGGGTACGGTGGGCGCCGCCTCCCTCACCGGCGAGGCCCGTACCGCCCTGGCCACCACCACCGGCGGGTACGGTGTCAACCACGACAAGGCGCACCGCCCGCGCCGGCAGGACCGCCCGCAGGACCTCCTGGAGACCGGCGCCGCCTACGCGATGCGCGTCGAGGGCTTCCGCGAGGCCAAGCACCGGTTCTTCGGCCACACCGCGCTGGTGCGCACCGACCCCGCCCGGGTGCTGGAGATCGACGAGCCGGACGACCTGTCCCGCGCCCGTGCCCTGGCCCCGCTGCTCGACCCCGCGACCGGCTCCGCCGACAGGACCGACGAGTCCGCGGCACCGGCCGCCCTGCCGACCCGCGACGACATCGACGCGGTCGTACTCGACTTCGACGGCACCCAGACCGACGACACGGTGCTGGTCGACTCCGAGGGACGCGAGACCGTCACGGTGCACCGTGGTGACGGGCTCGGGATCGCCGCCCTGCGCGACAACGGACTTCCGGTCCTGATCCTGTCCACGGAGACCAACCCGGTCGTCGCCGCACGGGCCCGCAAGCTCAAGGTCCCCGTGCTCCACGGCATCGACCGCAAGGACCTCGCACTGAAGCAGTGGTGCGAGGAGCAAGGTATCGCCCCAGAGCGGGTCCTTTACGTCGGCAACGACGTCAATGACCTCGGCTGCTTCGCGCTCGTCGGCTGGCCGACCGCCGTCGCCAACGCGCACGACGTGGTCAAGGACGCGGCCCGCTCCATCACCGCAACGCCCGGAGGGCGCGGCGCGATCCGCGAGGTCGCCTCGTGGATCCTCGGCCCCTCACTTTCCCGAAGGGAACTCTCCCAGTGACCACCACCCCCGCCCGCCTTCGTCCGATCGGCGACCGCCTGGTCGGCCCCGGCCAGCCCGTCTACGTCACCGGCGAGATCGGCATCAACCACAACGGCTCCCTCGAGGACGCCTTCGCCCTGATCGACGCGGCCGTCGAGGCCGGCGCCGACGGTGTGAAGTTCCAGAAGCGCACCCCGGAGATCTGCACCCCCCGCGACCAGTGGGAGATCGAGCGGGACACCCCCTGGGGCCGGATGACCTACATCGAGTACCGTCACAAGGTGGAGTTCGGCGAGGAGCAGTACCGCGCCATCGACGAGTACTGCGTCAGCAAGGGCATCGACTGGTTCGCCTCCCCGTGGGACGTCCCCTCGGTCGAGTTCCTGGAGAAGTTCGAGAACGTCCGCGTCCACAAGGTCGCCTCGGCCTCGCTGACCGACGACGAGCTGCTGCGCGCGCTGCGCGCCACCGGCAAGACCGTCATCCTCTCCACGGGCATGTCCACGCCGAAGCAGATCCGCCACGCGGTGGAGGTCCTCGGCAGCGACAACATCATCCTGTGCCACGCCACGTCGACCTACCCGGCGAAGCACGAGGAGCTCAACCTGCGGATGATCAACACGCTGCAGCGTGAGTTCCCGAACGTGCCCGTCGGCTACTCCGGCCACGAGATCGGCCTGCAGACCACCCTCGCGGCGGTCGCCCTGGGCGCGGTCTTCGTCGAGCGCCACATCACCCTGGACCGCGCGAACTGGGGCTCCGACCAGGCCGCCTCGGTGGAGCCGCAGGGTCTGGACCGCCTGGTCCGCGACATCCGCATCATCGAGTCCGCGCTCGGCGACGGTGTCAAGAAGGTCTACGAGGGCGAGCTCGGCCCGATGAAGAAGCTGCGCCGCGTGCCCGGTGTCATCGCCGAGCAGGAGGCTGCAGCTGCCGCCGACGCCGAGTCGGTGTCGGCCTGATCCATGGGCGACAGCGGCACTCTGGCACTCGTAGAGAGCCCCGTTCAGCTGCTCAACGTGCTGGAGTGGGCGCATGTTCACCCGCCCGCGGTGCCCACACCGCGACCCGGGGCGGCTTCGGCCGCCCCGGGCCCGGTGGCACCCGGCCGACCGCTCACCGTGGTGGCACTCGTCCCGCGCGACCCCATGACGCGCGGGCAACTGCGCCGCATGGCGGAGCTGGCGATGGACGAGGGCATCGTGGTCCGCTGGTGCGAGGCACGCTCCTCACGGGGCTCCCTGCTGCGCACCGCGGCCGAGCTCACCCCGGCCCTGCGCTCCGCGGGCCGGGTGGTACTCGGTGACCCCTTCTCCCGGCTGGTGCAGGTCCTCCTGCCGCTCACCCGGGCGCGGGAGATCATCGTTGTGGACGACGGCACGGCGACCATGGAGTTCACCGAGCTGCTGACCAAGGGCGCCCGGCTGGTCCGGTGGCACCGCAGCGGCCGGCGGGGCTCCCCGGCGGACGCCGCCTTCGGCGTCTTCGCCTCGGCCGCCCGGCGGCGCCTCACCCCGGGTCGCGGACGGCGGGTCGAGCTGTTCAGTTCGATGCCCGCCACTCCGCCGCCCGGCATGGCGCTGCGCGCCAACCGGTTCGCCTGGACGCGGGCCCGCTTCGGTCCGCCGACCATCAGCGCCGGCACCGACATCGTCGGCACCTCCCTGGTGGAGACCGGCGTCGTCGACCTGGAGCGGTACATGACCGCGGTCGGCATCCTGGCCAGTGGCCACGGTGCCACCCGCTACTTCGCACACCGTCGTGAGAGCGTCGAGAAGCTGCACCGGCTCTCCGTCGAGACCGGTCTGCAGATCGTGCGGCCCGACCTGCCCCTGGAACTGGTCGCCCGGCGGGGTCCGATCGGCCACACGATCCTGAGCTTCCCCTCCACGGTCGTGCACACCCTCCCGCTCGCGCTGGAGGGCACCGGCGTCAAGATCACGGTCTGCGACGTCGACCCCGAGTGGCTGACCGACTCCGCCTCACCCCGGGCGGAGAGCTTCCTGTCCGGCATCACGGGCACCGCCCGCGAGCTGCACGGGCTGGCGTCGGTGGTCTCCGGGCAGACCGCGGCCCTCGCACCCTGACCCGCGGCAAGCGGGTCTCCCCGGTGGCGAAAGTCACCGGGGAGACCCGCCTCCCGCGTCGACCGAGGGATCCGCGGGGCGCCGGCCGCCGCGGGTGTCCGCAGGGGGACGACCGAGGGCAGGCGCTGGATGACGGCGCGACCCGGTGTCACCCCGGCGGCCAGGAGGACTGCTCCACCACCGAGGGCGGACGACAGGATCGTCCGGACCGGCACCGCGGCCGGCGACGCCCGCTTGGCCGCCCGCACGGAGGTCATCGGGCAGCCGCTGGGACGTGCAGGGCACGCCGGAGACGACGCACGCGTACGGGGTCATGACAACCGACCGGTACGGGTATGTCCCGCGACCGGGCCCGGCCGCCACGCAGACCACCCCGGACACCGAGCGTCCCGCCCCGGCGCGGGACCTGACCGCGGAACGCGTGGCGGTGCCCCGGACACCGCGGACGTGCCGTCCACGAGGCGCCTCAGCGCGTCATGGACGACACGTCCATCGGCGTCGGCAACGAGCCGCCGCTGATCTGCGCGGCCAGCAGGGCCGCCGACGCGCGGGTGAAGTTGCCGGTGATGACGGCGGTCCCGCCGGGGATGGCCTGGTTCACCGCGGGGGCGGACAGCACCGCGCCGTCCAGCACCATGGCGAACTGGTTGGTCGGGCTCGTCCGTCCGGCCAGCCGGCCGGTGACGTCCTGGAAGGTCCTCGCGCCGGCGGCGGTCAACCGCAGCTGGATCTGCCACCCGGTGCCGTCCTGCCGGTCGAAGACCGCCTCGGCGCTGCTGATCTCGGTGCCGTTGAGCGCGACCGGGTCGAGCAGGTACTTCGACCGGACCCCGTCCGCGACGTCCGTGGAGCACGCCACGGCCCGCTCCCCGTCGCCCCGTTGGTGATCCGTGCGGCCCGCGGCCACCGAGCAGTCGAGCGCCCGGAACTCCGCGGCCCCGGCCCCCGCCGGAGCGGAGGGCCCCTCGTCGGCGGCCGGCGCGACCGCGACCACCGGCCGGAGCACCAGCACCGCCGGCCTGCCGAGCGAGGCGAGCTGCTCGGCGGCGAGCTGCTGCGAGGCGGCGACCCGCGCGGAGACGGTGACCTTCCCGCCGGCCGCGCGCACCTCCACGTCCCGGAGACCGAACCCCTCGGCGCGCCGGCGCATCAGGTCGGCGGTCTGCCGCAACCGCTCCTCGCCCAACGGCCGGCGCGGGGTGAACACGGCCGTCGTCCGCGGACCGTCGCCGCCCTTGTCCGCGGCGGAGTGCCCGGCCGGCGAACAGGCCGCGAGCGCGCTCGTACACCCGAGCAGCAGGGCGAGCGCCGCCGTGCGGCGGCGGTACTCAGCCACCGGTGACCGCCCGCACACTCGCGTGCACCGCGGTGACGAGGCCCGTGAGCGCGGTGGCGTCGCCGATGAGCGCCCGGAGCCGGGCGAGGCGCCGCTCGACGCGCTCGCCGTCGGCCTGCCCGGCGGCCAGTTCCCGGGCCAGTGCCCCGGCCTCCGCGCGCGCAGCCTCGGTGTCCTCCAACGCCTCCAGCCGGCGCCGCAGTTCGTCGAGGGC
This sequence comes from Streptomyces sp. MI02-7b, assembly GCF_033793585.1. NCBI lineage: Bacteria > Bacillati > Actinomycetota > Actinomycetes > Kitasatosporales > Streptomycetaceae > Streptomyces > Streptomyces sp. MI02-7b. The sequence goes on from NZ_JARAWX010000003.1 coordinate 318,493, forward strand.
GGCGAGCGCGCCGTCGGCGGTGGAGGACCCGTCCGCGGTGCGGTGGGCGACGGCGCCCGCCCCGGCGGCCAGTGCCGAGTCGGCGACCCGGGCGTGCCCGCCGATGACGATGCCGTGGTTGGTCCCCGGTTCGCCGGTCCCCGTCATCGCGCGCCACCCCCCTCGCCGGGGTCGGCGGCCGACTGCGGCGCGGGGGCGGTGGACAGGGCCGCCGCGCCGGCCCCGGCGGCGATGCTGCCGCTCATGGAGCCCCCGGTCATCATGATCCCCTGGTTGAGGATGACGTTGCGGTGCCGCGTCAGATCACCGAGGTCCAGGCCGTGCTCGGCGAGGAACTCGGCGACGGTGCCCAGGACCTGCAACTCGATCTGCTTGCCGATGCGGTTGACGTCCACCCGCTGGAAGAAGTCCCGGAAGGCGTGCGAGGAGGCGAGCTCGCGGAGGCTGAGCCGGGCCCCGAAGTCGTAGCGCCGGTCGTCGGTCATGGCGGCGCGCTGTTCCTGCAGCGCTCGCTGCCGCCGGGCCGGGGCGCGCAGTTCGGAGAAGGCGGCGGCCGGCGCGGACTGGAGTACCGAGCGGCTGTGCAGCAGTGCGTCGGCGAGGCCCGGGGCGGTGCTCCCGCCGTCCTGCGGGTCCTCCGGGCGCGCGACCGAGTCGGCCACCCGGTACTCCTGCTTGACGGGCGTGAGCACCAGGGTGTTCGCCTGCAGGTACAGGGTCGCCGCGCTCACGGCGACCTGGACGAACACCGACAGCACCAGGTCCGTGCCCCAGCTGCGCACCTGGGCACACAGGCAGTGCCGCACCGGCCCGTCGATGTTGCCCCGGGCGGCGGCGATGCGCTCCGAGGACAGCTGGTCGGCGGGCCTTCCCTCGGGCGGCCAGTGCCCGGCGGCGCCGGGCCAGAACACGGCCTCGCCGAACAGGGTGTTCTGCCGCAGCTCGGTGCCGTGGACGAAGACCTTCTCGGTGACCTCCAGTCCCGGGACGCGGTCCATGGGCGAGACCGCGCCCGCGCGCAGCGCGTCCAGGTCGTCCGCCATCCGTCGGACCAGGCCGGCGGTGTCGAAGGGCACCGGGGGCGGCTCGGCGCCCGTGCCGGGCTCGTGCCCCTCGGGGGTCAGCCGCATGGCGAACGACCAGGAGGTGACCTCGTCGCCCGCGCCGACGAAGGGGCGGTAGCCGCTGTAGACGACGAGGTTGGCGTCGCCGCCGACCGAGGACTGCGGCAGCCCGGTCGCGTCCCGGTCCACGGGCGGGCTGTCGGCGGCCGAGCCGAACGCCTCCCGGGTGAGCTGCTCGCGGACCGCCCTCCACGCCCGGCCGCGCTGCTCCCAGGTGAACACCCAGGGGCAGACGACCAGCAGGACGAGCGTCAGCAGGAAGGTGGCCACCGGGACGTCGTTGAGCCACACCGGCACCAGCGGGGTCAGCCAGCTCGCGGCGAGCAGCACGAGGACCTGTACGGCCAGCGCCCGCAGCACGGCCAGGACGGCCGGGTCGCGGGGCCGCTCCCGGCCGCGCGCCCACCGGGGTGCGGCGGAGCCCTGCGGGGCGCCGCCGGGCAGGAAGGCGGTGGCGAACCAGTACACGACGGTGGCCACCGGGGCCAGCAGCAGCGACGCCAGGAAGGCGCCGCCGACCACCAGGTCGCGTTTGCGCAGGTCCCCCAGGGTCTGTTCGGCATGCGTGCCCACCCGGTCGAGGTCGACGCCGTAGGAGGGGGCGCAGGCCCGGTAGCGCTCGCGCCGCAGTTCGTGCACCACCCGGCGGGCGAAGCCCTCGTCGAGCCGGGCGCCCGCGCACATGTAGCGGGTGGACGCGCTCCAGTCCTCCTCGCCGGCGCCGCCTCCCCGCTGGTGCGGGATCGGCGGCGCGGCCGCCGGGCGAGGGGGCGGCGGCTTCGCGGCGGCCCGTGCGGCGCGGGCGCCGGAGCCCTCCCGGACGCCGTCCTCCACACCGGCCTCGGCGCCGTCGTCGGCACCGTTCCCGATGCCGGTCCCGGCCGTGTCCCCCGGGCTCCCGGCACCCGGGTATCGCGATGTCACACGCCCCACCCCATTTCCCCTGTTCCCACCAGTGTGGGCGTCCGCACAAGTCCCGAAAAGGTGGGGGATGTGTGAAAACCAGGCGCGCCGGGGCGCTTGGAGGCGTGAGGGGCGCACGAGGGAGCGCGTTGCGGCTGCCGGGGGCGTTCCGCTCCGCGCAAGCCGTACGTAACCGATCAGTCACCCGAACCAGGTTGCCTTGGTCCATGGCAACGGCACCGAGGCCCGCCCGGCGCGTCGTGGTTCTCGCGGACAGTGCGCTGGAGCGCGACTCACGGGCGCATCGTGTGGCGGCGGCCGCCGCCGGGGCGGGGTACGAGGTCACGATCATCGGCCGGGCAGCCGAGGGCCCCGGCTGCCAGGACTGCCGGGAGGACGGGGCCGGTATCGCGCCCGAGGGCGTGCGCCTGATCCGTGTCGCCGTCCAGGAGACCCTGCAGCGCAGGCGCCTGCAACGGCCCCGTCCGGGCCTGCTGCGCGCACTGGCGTACCGCAGCGCGGAGTCCTGCGCGTACCGCACCGCCCTCGTGGTCGCCCACACGGCCCTGCTGGCCTCCCGCCGGGCCGAGCTGGACGTGATCCACCGCCCTTTACCGGTGAAGGCCGCCGCCCGGCTCGGCCACGGCGGCGCGCGGGTGCGGCACGCGGTGCGCCGGGCCTGGACCGCCCTGCGCTCGGCGCAGTACCGCGCCGCCGTCCGCCGCAGGGCGGCGCCCGACGGGCTGCTGGACCGGCTGGCCACCACCACCGCGCGGCTGCTGCTCGGCAAGCGCTGCTGGCGCCGGCTCGACCCGCTGCTGCTCGACCTGGAGATCGCCTACGGGCCGGTCCTGGACGAGCTGCGCCCGCACCTGGTCCACGCCCTGGGGCACCGCACCCTGGGTACCGCCGTCCGCGCCGCGCTGCGCGCGGAGGGCACCGGGCACCGTGTCGAGGTCGTCTGGGACACCACGGCCAAGACCGAGCCCAGCCACCGGGCCGCCGTCGCCCGCGACGCCCACGAGCGCACCTATGTGCCGCTCGTCGACGGCGTCGTCACCGTCGCCGAGACCTACGCCGACCGGCTGCGCGAGCGCCACGGCCTCGCCGCCCGCCCGGCCGTGGCGCGCAACGCCCCGCCGTCCTCGGCCTCCTCGTCACGGTCCGGGGTCCGTGACCGCTGCCATCTGGCCCCCGAGGTCCCCCTCCTGGTCCACAGCGGCGCGGTCGGTCCGGCCCGCGGGCTGCTGACGGTCATCGAGGCGCTGCCCAAGCTGTACGACCTGCACGCCGCCCTGGTCGTGCCCGATCCCGGCGACGCCTATGTGCGCGTCCTGACCGACCGCGCCGCGGAGCTCGGCGTCGAGGGCCGTCTGCACGTGCTGCCCTTTGTCCCGCCCGCCGAGATCCCGGGCTTCCTGGCCTCCGCGGACATCGGCGTGCTGCCCGTGCACCGCCTGCCGGCGCAGCAGGTGGCCCTGCCGGCCCGGTACTTCGAGTACGCCCACGCCCGGCTGCCCGTGGTCGTCAGTGACGTCCGGGTGCTGGCCCGCCCGACGCTGGAGATCGGCAACGGCGAGGTGTTCCGGTCCCTGGACACGGCCGACTTCGTGCGCGCGGTCGGCGCGGTGCTGACCAATCCGCGGCGTTACCGGAAGGCGTACGACCGCGGCGACACCCTGCGCGAATGGTCCTGGCAGACGCAGTCCGCCCCGCTCCTGGACCTCTACTCACGGCTGCTCGGACCGCGCTGACCCCGCCCGCCTCCGCGCGGCTGCCTCCCAGGTCAGGGTGACGCCGCTCACCGGGCGTTGCCTCGCGACGGGGCGATCGTTGAGCCACTATGGAGTGGCGAGGGGTAAACCGTGTTGATACCCCTGTACGGAGCCGGGTACGCGCCGGACGGGGGAGTTTTTCTTCCTCGCGCGGAATGAATTTACGGCGATGTAGCGATCGGGAGAGCAGATGCGGTCTAGCCTGTCGGAGGTGAACGACTCACCCTCCGAACCCTCCGGAACCCCTGTGTCAGTGGCCCCCACCGTCCCCGCCGCGCCGGACGACGCCCTTCTGGGTGTGCTCCCCGAGCGCCTGCGGACGGAGCTCGTGGCGTTCCGGCGGGATGTGCACATGCATCCCGAACTGGGCCGCCAGGAGTTCCGTACGACGGCCGCGGTGAAGGCCCGCCTGGAGCAGGCCGGTCTCAAGCCCCGTGTGATGCCGGGCGGGACGGGCCTGATCTGCGACATCGGGGACACGGACCCGGAGCGGCCCCGGCTGGCCCTGCGCGCCGATCTGGACGCGCTGCCGATCCCGGACACCAAGCGGGTCGACTACCGTTCGACGGTCCCCGGCCGGGCGCACGCCTGCGGACACGACGTGCACACCACGGTGGTGCTGGGCGCCGGCCTGGTGCTGGCGGAGCTGCTGCGCGAGGGCAAGCTGCGGCGGCCGGTGCGGCTGGTGTTCCAGCCGGCCGAGGAGGTCATGCCGGGCGGGGCGCTGGACGCCATCAAGGCGAACGCGCTGGACGGCGTCGGCCGCATCCTGGCCGTGCACTGCGACCCCAAGGTCGATGTCGGCCGGATCGGGCTGCGGCAGGGTCCGATCACCTCGGCGGTGGACCGCCTGGAGCTCTCCCTGGACGGCGCGGGCGGCCACACCGCCCGCCCCCACCTGACCACCGACCTGGTGACGGCCACCGCCAAGATGGCCACCGAGCTGCCGGCCGTGCTGGCCCGCCGGGTCGACCCGCGGTCCGGGATGAGCATCGTGTGGGGCCGTATCGAGGCCGGCCACGCCTGCAACGTCATCCCGCAGCACGCCGAACTGGAGGGCACGGTCCGCTGCCTGGACCTGACCGCCTGGCACGAGGCGCCGGACCTGGTGCACGAGGTGATCGACCAGATCGCCGGCATGTATCGCGCCAAGTGGGAGCTGACGTACCACCGCGGCGTCCCGCCGGTGGTCAACGAGCACGACTCGACGGAGCTGCTGCGCGACGCCATGACGGCCCGCTACGGCGCGCACACCGTGGAGGACACCGAGCAGAGCCTCGGTGGCGAGGACTTCTCCTGGTACCTGGAGCAGGTGCCCGGCGCCCTCGCGCGGCTGGGGGTGCGTCCCGTGGGGGACACGACCAAGCGTGATCTGCATCAAGGTGACTTCGACGTCGACGAGGGAGCGATCAAGGTCGGGGTGGAGCTGTTCACCTCCGCTGCGCTGCTGGCATGACGGTGGGTGACCCGGCTGTCACGGCCGGGTCACCTGGCCGAAATGCGTCGATCCGATAACGGGCCGCCAACCCCCCTTTACCTGACATCTACGCGCGTTAAGCTCCGGGTTAAGCCAGCGCCGGACGGGGCGCTTCTAGTGAAGGGGTACCCTCTTGCGCCGGGTAACCAAGTTCGCCGCCGCGGGCATAGCCTCCGCGGCCCTCGCGCTCACCGCGACCGCTTGCGGCAGCAGTTCCAAGGACAGCGGCAGCGACAGCGACAAGAGCAGCGGCAAGCTCAAGGTCGGTGTCGCCTACGACGTGGGTGGTCGTGGCGACCACTCCTTCAACGACTCCGCCGCCGCGGGCCTGGACAAGGCCAAGACGGACTTCGGGATCGACGTCAAGGAGCTCACCGCGAAGACCTCGGACACCGAGGCCGACCGCGAGCAGCGCCTCGAGGACCTGGCGGACGCGGGCTACAACCCGGTCATCGGTGTCGGCTTCGCCTACGGCGACTCCATCAAGGCCGCCGCCGCGAAGTACCCCAAGACCACCTTCGCGATCGTCGACTCCGTCGTGGACGCCAAGAACGTCGACAGCATCGTCTTCACCGAGGAGCAGAGCTCCTACCTCGCCGGTGTCGCCGCCGCCCTGAAGACCAAGGACAACAAGGTCGGCTTCATCGGTGGCGTGGACATCCCGCTGATCAACAAGTTCGAGGCGGGCTTCCGCCAGGGCGTCACCGAGACCAACCCGAAGGTCAAGGTCACCACCCAGTACCTGACCAGCGGCTCCGACCTGTCCGGCTTCTCCGACCCGGCCAAGGGCAAGGCGGCCGCGCAGGGCATGCTCGACAAGGGCGTCGACGTCGTCTACGCCGCGGCCGGCTCCTCCGGCAACGGCGCGATCGAGGCCGTCGCGGGCAAGACCGGCGCCTGGGCGATCGGTGTCGACTCCGACCAGTACGCGCAGACCGGTCTGGTCAAGTACCAGAAGTCGATCCTGACCTCCGCGCTGAAGAACGTGGACGTCGCGGTCTACGACGCCGTGAAGTCCGTGAAGAACGGCGCCCCGCTGACCGGCACCCAGAGCTACGACCTCGCCAAGGACGGCGTCGGCCTGGCGACCAGCGGTGGCTTCATCGACGACATCAAGTCGCAGCTGGACGCGGCCAAGCAGAAGATCGTGAGCGGCGACATCAAGGTCAACACGACCGTCAAGTGACGCCCGGTCTCCTCTGAGTCACGGTCGCGAGGCTCGGTGGGGGATAGCCCAGGCTCTCCCCCGCCGGGCCTCGCGCCTGCGTTCCGCCCATTTCGGTCCCGGTGGTATCTGTTCTGACTCGCACCACTATGGATCTGGCAACGCTACGCGCATAGAGTTCCCTCCTCGCGGTACGTTCGCCACACCCGCCCCGCCCCGCTCTTTTCCGCGAGGAGAGTGCGTCATCAACGCGTCCAGCACCCCCAGTCCCCCTAGCCCCCTCAGTCCGCATGCCGTCGAGCTGCGCGGCATCACGAAGCGATTTCCCGGTGTCGTGGCCAACCACGACATCGACATCACCGTCCGCCGCGGCACCGTGCACGCCCTCGTGGGTGAGAACGGCGCCGGCAAGTCGACGCTGATGAAGATCCTCTACGGCATGCAGAAGCCGGACGAGGGCACCATCACCGTCGACGGCGAGCGCGTCACGTTCCACGACCCGGGTGACGCCATCGCCCGCGGCATCGGCATGGTGCACCAGCACTTCATGCTCGCCGACAACCTGACGGTCCTCGAGAACGTCGTGCTCGGCAGCGAGAAGCTCCACGGCATCGGCGGTCGCGCCCGTGCCAGGATCAAGGAGATCTCGGACGCCTACGGCCTCGGAGTGCGGCCGGACGTCCTGGTGGAAGACCTCGGTGTCGCCGACCGTCAGCGTGTCGAGATCCTCAAGGTCCTCTTCCGAGGCGCCCGTACGCTGATCCTCGACGAGCCGACGGCGGTCCTGGTCCCGCAGGAGGTCGACGCGCTCTTCGACAACCTGCGCGGTCTGAAGGCCGAGGGCCTGACCGTCATCTTCATCTCGCACAAGCTCGGCGAGGTGCTCTCCGTCGCGGACGAGATCACGGTCATCCGGCGCGGCACCACGGTCGGCTCGGCCGACCCGAAGACCACGACCCCCAAGCAGCTCGCGGAACTGATGGTGGGCAGCGAACTGCCGTCCCCGGAGACCCGCGAGTCCACGGTCACCGACGTCCCGATGCTGACCGTCGACGGCCTGCACCTGTCGGAGACCGACCTGGAGGGCATCGAGCGCGTCGTCCTGGACCGGATCTCCCTGACCATCCACAAGGGCGAGGTCCTGGGCATCGCGGGCGTCGAGGGCAACGGCCAGGCGGAACTGGTCGAGGCGATCATGGGCATCCTCCCGCCCGACGCCGGCCGGATCACCCTCGGCAGCACCGACATCACCCACCTCCCGACGCGCAAGCGCCGCGAGGACGGCATCGGCTACATCCCCGAGGACCGCCACCGGCACGCCCTGCTGCTGGAGGCCCCGTTGTGGGAGAACCGCATCCTCGGCCACGTCACGGAGCGCCCGAACAGCAAGGGCGGCCTCCTGGACCCGGCCGCGGCCCGCCGCGACACCGAGCGGATCGTGCGCGAGTACGACGTCCGCACCCCCGGTATCGAGGTCACCGCCGCGTCCCTGTCCGGCGGCAACCAGCAGAAGCTGATCGTCGGCCGCGAGATGAGCCACCAGCCGCGGCTGCTGATCGCCGCGCACCCCACCCGGGGTGTGGACGTCGGCGCCCAGGCCCAGATCTGGGACCAGATCCGCGAGGCCCGGCGCGAAGGCCTGGCCGTGCTGCTGATCTCCGCGGACCTGGACGAGCTGATCGGCCTGTCCGACACCCTGCGCGTCATGTACCGCGGCCGCCTGGTCGCCGACGCCGACCCCGCCACCATCACCCCGGAGGAGCTGGGCTCCGCGATGACGGGCGCCGCCGCCGGTCATCTCGAGCACGAGAACGGCGACGCCGCCCACGGGGGAGAGGACCGATGAAGAAGATCGACAAGGAGCGGCTGCTCCTCGCGGTCGCCGCGCCCGTGCTGGCGATCGTCGCCTCGTTCGTGATCACCGCGCTCGTGCTGCTGGCCACCGGCAAGGAGCCGTTCGGCGCCTTCAGCACGATGATCGACTACGGCTTCAAGAGCGACAGCCAGGTCGAGATCATCAACAAGGCGACCACCTACTACATCGCGGGTATCGCGGTCGCCGTCGGCTTCCGCATGAACCTGTTCAACATCGGCGTCGAGGGCCAGTACCGGCTCGGCGCCTTCTTCGCCGCCGCGGTCGGCGGGGCGGTGACCCTGCCGAGCTTCCTGCAGATCCCGCTGATCATCGTGGTGGCCATGGTGGTCGGCGGCATGTGGGCCGGCATCGCGGGCGTCCTGAAGACCAGCCGCGGCGTCAGCGAGGTCATCGCGACCATCATGCTGAACGCGATCGCGCTGTCGATCGTCGGCTACTTCCTCAAGGCGGGCCGGCTCGGCCACCTCGACAAGGCGCAGACGTCGGTGTCGACCACGCCGCTGCCCTCGTCCGGCCACCTGTTCAACTTCGACATGGGCGAGGACATCGGCCAGATCTACGGCTTCGTCGTCCTCGCCCTGATCATCGGCGTCGGCTACTGGTTCGTCCTCGGCCGCACCCGCTTCGGCTTCGACCTGCGCAGCGTCGGCCTGTCCGAGAGCGCGGCCACCGCCAGCGGTGTCAGCGTCAAGCGCATGGTGGTCTACAGCATGCTGATCTCCGGCGCCCTGGCGGGCCTGACCGGCCTGCCGCTGCTGCTGAACGACGTCCACGCCTACGGTGCCGACCTCTTCCCGGCGGGCATCGGCTTCACCGGCATCTCGGTGGCGCTGCTCGGCCGCAACAACCCGATCGGCGTCGCGCTGGCCGCGCTGCTGTGGGGCTTCCTGGAGCGCGGCTCCGGCCGCCTGGAGTTCGACGGCTACGACAAGGAGATCGTCGGCGTGATGCAGGGCGTCATCGTCCTGAGCGTCGTCATCGCCTACGAGCTCGTCCGCCGCTACGGCCTCAAGCGCCAGCAGCAGAAGGTCGGGGAGCAGCTCGCCGCCCAGGCCGGCATCAAGAAGGAGGTGACGGCGTGACCGCCACGACGACCCACACCCCGCCGCCCGCGGCTCCCAAGCCGGCCGGCACCAAGGGCCGCAAGGTCCGCCTCTCCTTCCCGATGATTGTGCTGATCGTCGCCGGCGCCCTCGCGCTGGTGTCGGTCGTACGGATCGTCACGGGCCAGGACCAGCTCACCGCGCAGGGCCAGATCACCGCGGCCCTCGGGCTCGCCGTGCCGATCGGTCTGGCCGGTCTGGCCGGTCTGTGGTCCGAGCGCTCCGGCGTGGTCAACATCGGCCTCGAGGGCATGATGATCCTCGGCACCTTCTTCGGTGCCTGGGCCGGCTGGCAGACCAACCCCTGGGTCGGCGTGCTCGCCGGTGTCGTCGGCGGCGCGGTCGGCGGCCTGGTCCACGCGGTCGCCACCGTCACCTTCGGCGTGGACCACATCATCTCCGGTGTGGCGATCAACATCCTGGCGCTCGGCGCGACGCAGTACCTCGCCAAGCTCTGGTTCACGGGCGGCGAGGCGGCGACCAAGGGCGGCAACCCCAAGCAGTCCCCGCCGATCGACTCCCTGCCGTCGTTCGACATCCCCGGGCTGTCCGACTGGCTGGCCGGCATCGAGAAGCACGGCTGGTTCTTCGTCTCCGACCTCGCCGGGGTCGTCGGCGGCCTCGTCACCGATGTCTCGGCGCTGACGCTCGTCGCCGTCGTGCTCTTCGTCGGCAGCTTCTTCCTGCTGTGGCGCACGGCCTTCGGCCTGCGGCTGCGGTCGGCCGGCGAGAACCCGGTGGCCGCCGAGTCGCTGGGCGTCAACGTGTACCTGTACAAGTACGTGGCCGTGATCGTCTCCGGTGCCCTGGCCGGCCTCGGCGGCGCGTTCCTGGCGATGGTGCCCACGCACATCTACCTGGAGGGCCAGACCGGCGGCCGCGGCTACATCGGTCTCGCCGCGATGATCTTCGGCAACTGGCGGGTGGGCGGTCTCGCCGCCGGCGCCGGCCTGTTCGGCTACTCCGACGCGCTGCAGCTGCGCAACGGCGGACCGACCGTCCACGCGCTGCTGCTGCTCCTGGTGATCCTGCTGGTGCTGCTCGGCGCCTGGAAGCTGTGGAAGCGCAACCTGTGGCAGGGCGTGACCAGCCTGGCCGTGGGCGCGCTGGTGCTGGTCTGGTACCTGCTCACCGACGAGGTCCCGGCCGAGTTCGTGGGCGCGACCCCGTACGTCGTCACCCTGCTGGTGCTCTCCCTGTCGGCGCAACGCCTGCGCATGCCCAAGGCTGACGGTATGCGCTACCGAAAGGGTCAGGGGAAGTGACCGGCTCCGCGGGCCCGGCCGACCTCGAAGGGGTCGACTGGGAGGGCCTGCGGGCGCAGGCCCGGGACGCCATGTCCCGGGCCTATGTGCCCTACTCCCACTTCCCGGTGGGAGCCGCCGCCCTGGTGGACGACGGCCGTGTCATCGCCGCGTGCAACGTGGAGAACGCCAGCTACGGCCTCGGCCTGTGCGCCGAGTGCGGGCTGGTCTCGCTCCTGCACGCGACGGGAGGCGGCCGGCTCGTCGCGTTCACCTGCGTCGACCGCAACGGCGACCAGCTGATGCCCTGCGGCCGCTGCCGCCAGCTGCTGTGGGAGCACGGCGGCCCCGATCTGCTGGTCGAGATGTCCGACGGCATCCGCACCATGCGGGACGTCCTGCCCGACGCGTTCGGCCCGGACGACCTGACCAACCGCTGAGAAGGTACGTGAACTATGGACGCCATTTCCGTCATCCGCACCAAGCGCGACGGCGGCCGCCTCGACGACGGGCAGATCGACTGGGTCATCGACGCCTACACCAAGGGTGAGGTCGCCGACGAGCAGATGTCCGCGCTCGCCATGGCGATCCTGCTCAACGGCATGGACCGGGCGGAGATCGCCCGCTGGACCGCGGCGATGATCAACAGCGGCGAGCGGATGGACTTCTCCTCGCTGCCGCGCCCCACCGCCGACAAGCACTCCACCGGCGGCGTCGGCGACAAGATCACGCTGCCGCTCGCGCCCGTCGTGGCCGCCTGCGGCGCGGCCGTGCCCCAGCTGTCCGGCCGGGGCCTCGGCCACACCGGCGGCACCCTGGACAAGCTGGAGTCCATCCCCGGGTGGCGGGCGCTGCTGTCCAACGAGGAGATGCTGCGGGTCCTGGGCGACACCGGCGCGGTCATCTGCGCGGCGGGGGACGGCCTCGCCCCGGCCGACAAGAAGCTGTACGCGCTGCGCGACGTGACGGGCACCGTCGAGGCGATCCCGCTGATCGCCTCCTCGATCATGTCGAAGAAGATCGCGGAGGGTACGGGCTCGCTCGTGCTCGACGTCAAGGTCGGCTCCGGCGCCTTCATGAAGAACCTGGAGCAGGCCCGCGAACTGGCCTCCACCATGGTGGGCCTGGGCACCGACCACGGCGTCAGAACCGTCGCCCTGCTCACCGACATGGCCACCCCGCTGGGCCTGACCGCGGGCAACGCCCTGGAGGTCCGCGAGTCCGTCGAGGTGCTGGCGGGCGGCGGCCCGGCCGACGTGGTGGAGCTGACCCTCGCGCTGGCCCGCGAGATGCTCGACGCGGCCGGCCTGAAGGACGCCGACCCCGCCAAGGCGCTGGCCGACGGTTCCGCCATGGACGTGTGGCGCCGCATGGTCGCCGCCCAGGGTGGCGACCCGGACGCGGCGCTGCCCGTCGCGCGCGAGCGGCACGTGGTCACCGCCGAGAAGTCCGGTGTGCTCACCGGGCTGGACGCCTACGCCGTCGGCGTCGCCGCCTGGCGCCTCGGCGCGGGCCGGGCCCGCAAGGAGGACCCGGTGCAGGCCGGCGCCGGCGTCGAGATCCACGCCAAGCCCGGTGCGACGGTCACGCAGGGGCAGCCCCTGCTGACCCTGCACACCGACACCCCGGAGAAGTTCGACTACGCCCTGGCGGCCCTCGCCGGCGGCGTCGCGATCTCCCCGGCGGGCACGGCGTTCACGCCCCGGCCGATCGTGCTGGACCGGATCGCCTGACCGTGGGCGGGCCCCGGTGACGGGACAGTGAGCGGGGCCGGTGGACGTCCACCGGCCCCGCTCCCTTCCCCTCCGCGGTCGCGCCCGCGGATCGCGGTTCAGCCCGCGGTGCGGACCGCACGTCCGCGGTGCTCGGCGAGGGCGCGCCGGGTGGCGTGCAGGGTGATCCCGGCGACCCCCACGACCGCGGCGAGGCAGAGCACGACCGTGCCGTCCCATCCCGCCGAGTGGAAGGCGGACGCCCCCAGGGTGCCGCCGAGGCTGTTGCCGATGTAGTACGCCGTCAGATAGAGGGCGGAGGCCTGGGCGCGGCCGGTGGTGGCGGTGCGGCTGACGGCGCCCGAGGCGATCGCGTGACCGGTGAAGAAGCCGGCGGTGATCAGCACCAGGCCGGTGAGCACGGCGGCGAGGGAGCCGGCGAGGCTCAGCAGCAGGCCGGTGGTCACCAGGGCCGCGGCGACGTACAGGGCGCCGCGGCGGCCTATGCGTCCGTGCAGCACGCCCGAGGCCGCCGAGGCGGCGGTACCCACCAGGTACACCAGGAAGACGAGGCCGATGGCGGTCTGGGAGAGGCCGAAGGGCTCCTCGCCGAGCCGGTAGCCCAGGACGTTGTAGACGGCGCCGAAGACCGCCATGAACAGCAGCCCGATCGCGTAGAGGCGGCGCAGCAGCGGCGTCCGCAGGTGGCCCACGACGGTGCGCAGCAGGGCCGCCGGATTGACCGGCCCCGGACGGAAGTTGCGCGCGGGCGGGATCAGCAGGCGGAAGGCGACGGCGCACAGCAGCGCCATGGCGCCGGCGGCGAACAGCGCGGTGCGCCAGCCGAAGGCCTGGGCCAGGGCGCCGGTCAGGACCCGGGAGCTCATCCCGCCGATGCTGTTGCCCGCCACGTACAGGCCGATCGCGGAGGCGACCGCCTTGGGGTGGATCTCCTCGGCGAGGTACGCCATGGCCGTCGCGGGCAGCCCTGCCAGGGCCACGCCCTGGACGGCGCGCAGGACTACGAGCGTGGTCAGGTCCGGGGCGAAGGGGATGGCCAGGGCCAGTGCCGAGGCGCTGAAGACCGAGGTCGTCATCACCGCGGTGCGGCCGTACTTCTCGCTCAGCGCGCTCACCGGCAGCAGGGCCAGCGCGAGTGCGGCCGTGGTGGCCGAGACGGTGAGGCTGGCCTGCGCCGGGGTGAGCGAGAGGCCTGCGGAGAGCGCGGGGAGCAGGGCCTGTGTCGAGTAGAGCAGGGCGAAGGTCGCGAGTCCGGCGGCGAACAGCGCCACGTTGGCGCGGCGGTAGCCGGGTCCGCCCGGGCGGAGCGCGTCGGCGAAGGCGGCGTCCGGCCGTGCCACGGCGGACGCCCCTGTATCGGCAGGAGGCATGTCCACACGCTAGGACGGCTCCGTTTCATGCGTCCAATGCACGGACTGGCCATAATCGTTCCCATGGTGCATGAGGCGAGGTCAACGACGCCGGTTCCGCCGTCCCGTGATGCGGGCGACACTCGCGCGGAGCTGGACAGCGCCTCCTGGGCGGCCGTCCTCGCGCCCCGGCTCGCGCAGTTCGCGGCGGTCGCGCGGCACGAGCACGTGACACGGGCGGCGCGGGAGCTGGGCGTGCCGCAGTCGACGCTCAGCCGGGCCATGGTCCGGCTGGAGACCGATCTGGGCGTCACGCTCTTCGCCCGCCAGGGGCGCACCGTCTCGCTGACCCCCGCAGGGCGCGGCTTCCTCGGCTCCGTGGAGCGCGCGCTGGCGGAGGTGGACCGGTCGGCGGAGTCGGCACGCGCCGGAGCCGACCCGGAGACCGGGCTCGTCGCCTTCGGCTTCCTGCACACCCTCGGCTCGGAGACCGTACCGGCCCTGCTGCGGGAGTTCCGCGCCGACCACCCGCGGGTGCGCTTCCAGCTCGTGCAGAACTACAGCGAGGCGATGCTGGCCGGGCTGCGCGCGGGTCAGCTGGACCTCTGCCTGACCTCACCCGTTCCCGACGCGCCCGACCTGGTCACCCGGCGCCTGGACGAGCAGCGGCTGCGGCTGGTCGTCCCCGACGGCCACCGGCTCGCGGGACGGCGCAGGATCCGGCTCGCGGAGGCCGCTGGTGAACTCTTCGTCACCCTCGAACCGGGCTACGGGCTGCGCCGGATCGCCGACGCGCTCTGCGCCGAGGCCGGGTTCACCCCGCGCGTCGCCTTCGAGGGCGAGGAGACCGAGACCCTGCGCGGCCTGGTCGCCGCCGGGCTGGGGGTGGCGCTGCTGCCACCGCCGCTGGTCCCCCGCCCCGGTGTGGTGGAGCTGTCGGTGACGGCGCCGCGCGCGGTGCGCGAGATCGGGGTGGCCTGGCTCGGCGGTCACCCGGACACGGCGCCGGTGGCGGCCTTCAAGAAGTTCCTGATCGGGCGGCGCGGCAGGCTCATCCCGGGGTGAGCGGCGGGTCCGTCGGACGGCGCGGACCGACGACCCGGCCGTCGGGCAGGATCTCCCCGGTGTCCTCGAAGAGCAGGACGCCGTTGCACAGCAGACTCCAGCCCTGCTCGCCGTGGGACGCCACCACATGCGCCGCCTCATGGTCGGAAGCGTCGGCGGACGGGCATTGCGGCTGGTGCAGACACATGACGGACCTCACTTTCCACCGGCTGCGGCGATGCTTCCCCGCCCCACCGACACCGGCCGTACGGCCGTGCGGCGCGCAGGCGAACGCCGGGACAGCTCTTGGTGCCGGGGCGCGTCAGCGCAGTGGAGCGCGGCCGAAACCCGCCGCCAGCGGCATGCGCAGACCGAGCGGGGGAGGCGCGGCGAGGGCGTCGGCGACCGGGCGGGCGAAGGAACGTCCCAGCAGGGTCCCGAGGACGAAGTCGGCGGCCAGCGCGGAGACTTCGAGGCGGTGCTCGGTCAGCTGATGGCCGTCGGAGTGCACCTCGAAGCGGCACACGTCCCGGTTGACCTTCTTCGCGCGTTCGGCGAGCCGGTAGGACAGGTCGGGATGGGTGGAATGGTCGTTCGTGCCGTGCACGAGCATCACGTGGCGGCCGATCAACTGCTTGACCGGATCGGGCTCCAGGGCGTCGGGCAGCCACGGGGCTATCGCCACCACGGAGTTGACGGCCGGGTGGCCGGCCGCCCGCAGCGCGGCGCGGCCGCCCATGTCCATGCCGACCAGGGCCACCGGCACGTCGCCGTACCGCTGCACGACCTCGTCCACGGCCCACTGGGCGTCCTGCGCGGGGTGCGCGTGACCGCCGTTCCAGCCGCGGAAGCGGTAGTGCACGACGTGCACGGCCAGGCCCTCGCCCCGGCCGGCCGCCCGCACCAGCCGCCGGGCCAGGGGCACCATGGCGGCGGCCGCCACCGGCGAACGCCGGCGCGTGCTCAGCGCGCTGCCCCCGGGCAGCACGAGTACGGCGGCCCGGACGGTCTCGTCCGATCGCCGCCGTGCCGCCGGGGTCAGCCCCGGAGTGACTCTCTTTCCCAACCGCGCACCACGCACCGGTAAAGCTTGCGAAGCCATGGCGTAACCATGGCAGACGGGAAGGTGTGCACGACCTGGCCGGGAGGTCAATATTCGGCATCATCCACGGGCTCCACGCGCGTACGGCCGCGCGAGGCCGACCGCTCCTCGAAGGGGACGGCCGTCCGGCGGGCTCGACCGTGACGGCGACGGAGTCGCGTGCGAGTAGCCCGCCGCCGGGTCCGCGGCGTCGGTCCACCGGGGAGCCGGTCAGGGACTCCCGTTCCCGGCCGGCTCCACCGCGATCACCGGGGGTGCGGGCGGCCTTGCCGCAGCGGGTCGCGCGCCGGCCCCCGCCGGCGCCTCACCCCTGGAACAGCCACTCACTGCGCAGCGCCGAGTACCCCGGCTTGATCACCTCGTCGATCAGCGCCAGCCGCTCGTCGAACGGGATGAACGCCGACTTGAGCGCGTTGATCGAGAACCACTCGAAGTCCCGCAGCGTGTACCCGAACGCCTCCGCCAGGTGCCCGAACTCCCGGCTCATGCTCGTCCCGCTCATCAGCCGGTTGTCGGTGTTCACCGTCACCCGGAACCGCAGCCGGCGCAGCAGCCCGATCGGATGCTCCTCGTACGACGAGGCCGCTCCGGTCTGGAGGTTCGAGGTCGGGCACATCTCCAGCGGGATGCGCTTGTCCCGCACGTACGACGCCAGCCGGCCCAGCTTCACCGACCCGTCCCCGGCCACCTCGATGTCGTCGATGATGCGGACACCGTGCCCCAGCCGGTCCGCGCCGCACCACTGGAGCGCCTGCCAGATCGACGGCAGGCCGAACCCCTCCCCGGCGTGGATGGTGAAGTGGAAGTTCTCCCGCTTCAGGTACTCGAAGGCGTCCAGGTGGCGGGTGGGCGGGAAACCGGCCTCCGCGCCGGCGATGTCGAAGCCGACCACGCCCGCGTCGCGGTAACGGATCGCCAGCTCCGCGATCTCCTGCGACCGCGCCGCATGGCGCATCGCCGTCAGCAGCGCCCCCACCCGAATGCGCCGGCCCTCCTCACGGGCGCGCCGCTCGCCCTCCCGGAAGCCCTCGTTGACGGCCTCGACGACCTCCTCCAGGCCCAGACCTCGCTCGACGTGCAGTTCCGGCGCGAACCGCACCTCCGCGTACACCACGCCGTCGGCGGCGAGGTCCTCGGCGCACTCCGCGGCGACCCGCACCAGGGCCTCGCGCGTCTGCATCACGCCGACCGTGTGCGAGAACGTCTCCAGATACCGCTCCAGCGACCCCGAATCGGCCGCCTCGCGGAACCACGCCCCGAGCTTGCCGGGGTCCCACTCCGGCAGCCCCTCGTAGCCCGACGCACGGGCCAGGTCGACGACCGTGTCCGGCCGCAGACCGCCGTCCAGATGGTCATGAAGCAGCACCTTCGGCGCGCGCCGGATCTGCTCAGAACTCGGGACCACGCTCGGGCTCGTCATTTCCGCACTCTAACTCCTACGCGCATAGAACGGGCCCCGGATACGGCACCGCTGCGCGTGGCCGACGGACGTGCCGCACGACCGCCCCCGGTCCACGGGGCCCGGGCCCGTGGGAGTGGCGGCTCGTCAACGCGATGAAACCGGCGTTCATCCCTTTCGATGAACGGTTGGCCATGATCAACGACGTCGTCGAGCCCCGGTGGGCCGAGCCGAAGGACGAGCGGCTGTTCCGCCGGACGTCCGCCACACCGCCCTCGGCCAGCGGTTCCGCGTCCGGGGCGGGAGTGAACCGCGGGGCGGGCCAGGGTGCGCCGGGGCGGGGACGGCGCGCCGCGCGGCCGTGCGCGTCCGCTTGCGCCGCGGTGCCCCGCATCGCTACGTTCCGGATTCCCGCGGCTACGGCCCGTGTGCCGGCGCGGCGGACGCTCCATCTCCCCCATCACGAGGATCGCAACCATGAAGACCGGAACCGTCAAGACTCTCGGTGCCGCCGCGCTGGGCGTGGCCTTCGTCGGTGCCGCCGCGGGCGCCGCATCCGCCGCCCCGGCGACGACCGACATGGGCCTGCCCCAGGTGCCGAACCTGCCGGCCACCTCTCTGCCGGTCAACCAGGTGGCTCAGGCGGTCCCGCTCGACTCGCTCGCCGGCAACCTGCCCAAGGCGGGCAACGTCGTCCCCGGTGCGCAGAACACCCCCGTCGCGCTGAACACGCTGCTCGGCGGCCTGCCCCTCGGCAAGCTCCCGATCGGGGGGCAGCTCGGCCAGCTCCCGCTGCAGGGCCTGCCCATCGGTGGCTGAACCCGTCCGTGCGCGAGGGCCGCACCCCCGATGGGGTGCGGCCCTCGCGCGTCGTGGCGCCGGCGGCTACAGCGCGGCCGCGGTGCGCCCCTCGGCGGGCAGCACGATCCACAGCGCCAGGTAGAGCAGGAACTGCGGGCCGGGCAGCAGGCAGGAGAGCAGGAAGATCACGCGCATCGTGGTGTGCGAGGTGCCGAACCGGTCGGCGAGCCCGGCGCAGACCCCGGCGATCATCCGGCCGTGACGCGGGCGGACCAGAGACGACATGGCGGGTGCTCCTTCGGGAGTTCCAGGCCGGTCCCTCCGGCCGATGACATCACCGTACGAGCGCATACCACCGCGAATCATCGCTCTACGGGGCGACCCCGACCCTGGAAATCCTCGGGGTCCGGCCCCGAGAGCCGGCGGGGCCCGGGGCGGTGACCCGCGCACCGCGCCGCCGCAGCCAGGCACGCGCGGCCGGCACGACCGCGAGATGGGTCAGCGCGACGCCCGCGGTGTTGAGCAGCAGGGCGTCCACGTCGAAGATCTGACCCGGCACGCCGGTCTGCATGAACTCCAGGGTCAGTGAGATCATCAGCCCGGCGAACACCGTCCGCGCGAACGAGCCCGCGGCGGAGACCTGTGCCCGCCCCCCGGCCATGGGCAGCAGCACCCCCAGCGGGGCCAGTAGCACCAGTCCGGCACCCAGCGCGCGGGCCGCCGCCAGGGGCGGCAGGGCGAGGTCGGTGCGGATCGTCGCCAGGGGGCGCAGGTTCGGCGCGTCGACCCAGGCGACGTACTGCGGTCGCAACAGCAGCCATCCCACCAGGGTCAGATGAACCGCGGCGAGTATCAGGCCCACCGCGCGCACTTTCGGGAGAGAGCCGTTGCGCCGCACGAATGGAAGGACGTCCGTCACTTCACGGCGGTTCCAGCGGTTTCGGCGGCCCCGGGGTCGGTGCGCAGGTCGCTGGTGCAGGTGAAACGACGCACCTGTGCGCCGTCCGAACCGCCCAGCACCACCGAGCCGTCGGAGGACAGCGTGGGGTTGCCCGCGTAGGTGCACACCAACTGCGCGAGCGCGAACGGCGGCAGCTCCGACAGCGGCGCGCTCAGCCGCAAGGTGCCCCGGGGATCGCCGGCACGCGGGCCCTCCACGGCGAGGTCGCCCTGCACGGCGGTGCCGAAGCCGGCCGACGCCTCGGCCATCCCGAGCCGTTGCTGGAGTTCCCGCAGCAGCGCCACCGCGGTGCCGAGCCGGGACAGCCCGGCGAGGGCGACGGAGCGGTGCACGTCGGCGACCTGCGAACTGCACACCAGGTACACGGTGGCGACGGACTGCGCGGCAGAGGGCGCCGCCGTCGCGGAGGCGGCTGCGGAGGCGAGGCCGGAGGCAGTCGCAGTGGCAGTGGCAGTGGCGTTGGCAGTGGCGGTGGCGGAGGCCGCCGCCGTCGCCCGGGTGTCGTCCGGTACCGCGCACGACACCCGCGACGGCGCCGGTCCCGCGTCCACCGGTACGGAGGTCGTGCGGATGCCGCAGCCGGCCGCCAGCGCCGCGCACACCAGGGCGAGGAGCGGGGCGCGCCACCGCCGGGAGGAGCCCGGCACCGCGGGGTACGGGGCGGTGCCCCGGGGCGGCTGCGTCACGTGCTCACGTTCCCTTCCTCGGGCTCCGGGGCGAGATCGTCCCCACCGCCCATCGGCAGCCGCAGGGTGAAGACCGCGCCCCCGCCGGGGGCGTTGGCCGCGGTGATGCCGCCGCCGTGGATGTGCGCGTTCTCCAGCGCGATCGACAACCCCAGACCGCTGCCCTCGGAACGGGCGCGGGAGGCGTCGGCCTTGAAGAACCGGTCGAAGACGTGCGGCAGGACGTCCTCGGGGATGCCGGGACCGTTGTCGGCGACCTCGACGACCAGTTCCTCGCCGTCCTGCCGCACCTTGACCCGGACCGGCGAACCGCCGTGCTTGAGGGCGTTGCCGATCAGGTTGGCCAGGATGACGTCCAGGCGGCGCGGGTCGAGCCGCGCGATGATGCCGCGCGGCGCGTCGAGGTCGACCGCGTCCAGCCAGGCACGGGTGTCCATGCACGCGGTCACCATGTCGGAGACGTCCACCGCGTCCTCGACGAGCCGGGCGGTGCCCGCGTCGAAGCGGGTGACCTCCATCAGGTTCTCCACCAGTTCGCCCAGCCGCTTGGTCTCGCTCACCACCAGCCGCACCGCCGGGGCGATCATCGGGTCGAGGGAGTCGGCCTCGTCCTCCAGCACCTCGGTCACGGCGGTGATCGCGGTCAGCGGGGTGCGCAGCTCGTGCGACATGTCGGCGACGAAGCGGCGGCTGGCCGCCTCGCGCTGGCTGAGCTCGTCCACGCGCCGCTCCAGGCGCTCGGCGGTACGGTTGAACGTCCGCGACAGCTCGGCGAGTTCGTCGGTGCCGGTGACGCGCAGCCGTGTGTCGAGCTTGCCCTCGCCGAGCCGCCGCGCCGCGTCGCCGAGCCGGGCCACGGGCCGCAGCACGGTGGAGGCGGCGGCCTGCGCCAGCAGTGCGGCGCCGATCAGGGCGAGCGCGGTGGCGATGCCCAGCGACCAGGCCAGCGAGTTGAGGTCCTTGCGCTCGGCCTCCAGCGACTTGAACATGTAGCCGGTCGGGCCGCCCCCGATCACCTTGGCGCCGCCCACCAGGTAGGGCTGGCCGCCGCGGGTGATCCGCTGCCAGTACAGGTGGTACTCGGCGGGGTCGCCCTGCTTGGGGTTGCGCTTCTCGACGGCCTTGCGCAGCGACTGCGGCACCGCGTCCAGCGAGAGTCCGTCGCTGCTCGACTTGGTCGCGCAGTGCTCGCCGTCCGGCCCGGTGCCGATGAGGATCACCTGGTAGTTCTGGGTGCTCGCGCCGATGCTGCGCGTCGCGTCGGCCAGTTTGTCGCAGGACGGATGGCGCGGCAGCGATCCGGCGTTGCGCGTCATCGACGCACGGAAGTCGTTCAGCGCCGCGTTCTGGGCGCGGGTGAGCACGGCGTCGCGGTTGAGCCAGTACGCGATGCCGGAGGCGGACACGGCGGCGGCCAGCGCCACGGCGGCGAAGACCACCACCAGGCGCAGCCGCAGGCTCGTGAGCCGCAGCAGTCGTGATCGCCAGCCGTTCAGCCGCTGGTCCGCGGCCTCGTCCTCGGCGGCGTACTCGTGATGCCCTGGGTTCACGCCGGTGCGTCCAGGCGGTATCCGACGCCTCTGACGGTACGGATCAGAGTGGGTGACGACGGCACGTCCTCGATCTTGGCGCGCAGCCGCTGCACGCAGGCGTCGACCAGGCGGGAGTCACCGAGGTAGTCGTGCTCCCAGACCAGGCGCAGCAGTTGCTGCCGGGACAGCGCCTGCCCTGGCCGGCGGCTGAGCTCCAGCAGCAGGCGCAGTTCGGTGGGGGTCAGCTGCAGGTCCTCGCCGTTCTTCGTGACGGTCATCGCGGAGCGGTCGATCACGATGCTGCCGAAGGCCGCCGAGTCGGAGCTGTCCCGCTCGCCGCGGCGCAGCACCGCGCGGATGCGGGCGTCCAGCACACGCGGCTGGATCGGTTTGAGGACGTAGTCGTCCGCACCGGACTCCAGGCCCACGACGACGTCGATGTCGTCGCTCCGCGCGGTCAGCAGGATGATCGGCAGTTGGTCGGTGCGCCGGATCCGCCGGCACACCTCGAAACCGTCGATCCCGGGCAGCATGACGTCCAGCACGATCAGGTCCGGCCGCTGCTCGCGCAGCAGCTTCAGCCCGTCCTCGCCCGTCGCCGCGGCCACCACTCGGTGGCCTTGGCGCGACAGGGCGAGTTCGAGGCTCGCTCGGATGGCGTCGTCGTCCTCGATCAGCAACAGGAAAGGCACGCCCGCATTCTCCACCAAGGATGGCCGCGGAAGGTACCTGTGGCGTCTGTGACGGGCCTGTGACACTCGGCGGACAGCGTCATGAAACTGGCCCGGCAGTCTATTGGTCACGGCGAGGGCGTCCCTGGGCGAAGCCCCCGCCGGACCGAGACAGACACCAGGCAGGCTCCACCCACGGGGGCGCGAAATGAACGCACTGCACAGCACGACGACGGCAGTACTTCAGCCGCTCCCGCTCGTCTCCCACCAGCCCGTCCGCAACGAGGAGCTTCGCCCGGCCGCCGCGGTGCACACCGCGGCGCGGGGCGTGGAGAAGTCCGGTGCCACGGGCGGGCGGGGGTGCGCTCGTGGCACCGGACGTGGGGTGATCCGCAACCGGCCGCCGTTCTTCACGGCGATCGAGGGCGGTCACGGGGGACACGGGGGTGTCGCGTACGGAGAGGCCACGGGGGCCTCGGGGGACCTCGCCGGCCCGGCCACGGGCGGCGAGGAGGAGCGGCGGACCTCGGCGGAGGCGGACTTCACCGCCTACGTCCAGGAGCGCCGGGCCTCTCTGTACGCGACCGCGTACCACCTGACCGGTGACCGGTTCGAGGCGGAGGACCTGCTGCAGAGCGCGCTGTTCTCCACCTACCGGGCCTGGGACCGGATCAGCGACAAGGCGGCGGTCGGGGGCTACCTCCGCCGCACGATGACCAATCTGCACATCAGTGCCTGGCGGCGCCGCAAGCTCAACGAGTACCCGACCGAGGAGCTGCCGGAGACGGTGGGCGACTGCGACGAGATGCGCGGCACCGAGCTGCGCGCCGTGCTCTGGCAGGCGCTCGCCAAGCTGCCGGAGACCCAGCGCACGATGCTGGTGCTCCGCTACTACGAGGGCCGCACCGACCCGGAGATCGCCGGCATCCTCGGCATCAGCGTCGGCACGGTGAAGAGCAGCATCTGGCGCTCGTTGCGCCGGCTGCGTGAGGACCAGACGCTCAGCGCGGGCGTCGACGAGGAAGGGGCGTTCGGCGAGCTGGTGGCCTGACGCCGCGGAGCCCCGGGGGGATCGGGGGAGCGGGGGCTCCACAGCGGGGGGAGGGGGGAGAGGGAGCGGTCGCGTACGGCGGGGGGTCCGTGCGCACCGCTCCCTCGTTCATGTCTTACGGGAGTGCGAGCCGAATCGTTCAGACCCGGACGGGAATCGGTTCGTAACGAGCACCGGTGATCCGTTCCAGTGCCTCGTCCCGGTCGCACACATGGGCCCCGAGCGCCGAGTGCCGGGCCACGATGTGCCGTTCGGCCCGCATCAGGTTCCAGCCGCGGCGCAGCAGGAAGGGCACCGACTTGCGGCCCTCGCGCAGGTCCCGCACGAAGCGGCGGCGGGCGGTGGTGACCGCGCCCCGGCTCAGGCACAGGGCGTCGGCGAGCAGCCCGAGGCCGGCGCACCGCGCGGCGATGTCGGCGGCGAAGATGCCCTCGGCGATGAACAGCGGTGCCCCGTCGAGCTGCACGGCCGTGCTGCCCGTGACGGAGCTGGACGAGAGGTCGTACTCGGGGACGTCGGTCCGCCCGGTCGCGCACAGTTCGGCGACGGCGGCGAGGGCGGCGTCCGCGTTCCAGGACGCCGGTGAGTCCCAGTCGGTGCCGATGCCGCTCGGCAGCGCGGGGAGGGTCGGGTCGTCGCCCTCCTTGTAGAAGTCGTCCAGGCGGAGGATCGGCAGCCCGGTGCGGGCGGCGAGCGAGGACTTGCCGGACCCGGAGGGGCCGGTCAGCAGGATCACGCGGGCGACGAGGTGGGAGCTCACGGAACACCAGTGTGGGGCATTCCGCCTTTGGGGTGACCCTCGGGGACATGTTTTGGACGCGTGATGTTCAACCGAATACCGTACGTGGCGACATCGTCGCGTACGGAGACGGCCGCCGGCCCGCGACCGGCCCCGGTCTCCGGCCCGGCACCGGTTCAGTGACCAGGCAGGTGGACCTTCATGGCGCAGCTCTCCCGTACCCTTCTCCGCACCGCAGCCCTCGCGGTGTCGTCCGTCGCCGCCCTCGCGGTGGCCGGGGCGGCGCAGGCGGGCGCGGCGCAGCCCGACGGGCAGGGCAGCACCGACAAGTCCGCCAAGGAGACCGCGTCGGCCGTCGTCGGCACCATCAACTACCTGCCGGTCAACCCGCTGGCACGCACCAGCGTCAACCCCCTGGACAACGCGGTGGGTTCGCAGATCAGCGACTTCAAGCCGGTCTCCACCGCCATGCTCACCAAGCCGGTCGCCGACAGCCGCTCGGTCGCCGACCTGCCGCTCGTGGGCGGCCTGGTGCGCACGCTCCAGGGCCACTGACCGTCGTTTCCGCCTCGCCCCGCTCCGGCCGGTGACTTCCGGGCCGGGCGGGGCGCCTTGCCGCGTCGTCCCTCATGCACGCCGGGATCCGCCGCGCGGCGGTCCGCGCGACAGGTGGCGGCGGCACGGAAGGGCCGCGGACCCGCACCGGGTGCACGGACGAGCGTCGAGCGGTCCCCGGACGGGGCCACCACTGGCGCATGACGGCGTACAACGGCCGGTGGCGGCCGGAAACAGGCCCGGTCCCGGCACCTGTCACGCCGACGTGACGCTGCTGAAGAGCGCGCCCGGCGAACTCACCTGCGTGATGCCGCACACACCCGGTCCGCCCCGCGCCGATGAGCGCCGCTCGACCTGCCGGACGGCGTACGAACGCCTCGCTTGCTCATCGACGGGCACGACGACGGACGACACCGCGGACACGGCGGCTCGCCCCGCCGTCGAGAAGGCTCCCCGGCGGCGGAACGGGCCGCCGGGGAGTCCGGGTCAGTAGGCGGAGCCGGAGCCCGCGCCCGCACCCGCCGGGTGCCACACGGTCTTCGTCTCCAGGAACGCGGTCATGCGCTCCGTGCCGGGCTCGGCCGCCCAGTCCACAGCCTGTGGACGCAGCACCCGCTTGAGGTTGTCCGCGGCGGCCACCTCCAGCTCCCGGGCCAGATCGGCGTCGTGCGCCGCGCCCGCGAGGTCGATGGCGTTGACGTCCTGGTGCGCGGCGAGCGTCGGGGCGATCTCGGACGTCCGGCCGGACAGCAGGTTGACCACACCGCCGGGCACGTCCGAGGTGGCCAGCACCTCGCCCAGCGACAGCGCGGGCAGCGGGGCCTTCTCGCTCGTGACGACGACCGCCGTGTTGCCGGTGGCGATCACCGGGGCGATCACCGACACCAGGCCGAGGAAGGACGACTCCTGCGGCGCGAGGACCGCCACGACACCGGTGGGCTCGGGGCTGGAGAGGTTGAAGTACGGCCCCGCCACGGGGTTGGCGCCGCCGACGACCTGGGCGATCTTGTCGGTCCACCCCGCGTACCAGACCCAGCGGTCGATCGCGGCGTCCACGACGGCGGCCGCCTTCGACTTCGACAGCCCCTCGGCCTCGGCGACCTCGCGCACGAACTGGTCCCGGCGGCCCTCCAGCATCTCCGCGACGCGGTAGAGCACCTGGCCCCGGTTGTAGGCGGTCGCGCCGGACCAGCCGGCGACGGCCTTGCGGGCGGCGGAGACCGCGTCACGGGCGTCCTTGCGGGAGGACTGCGGCGCGTTGGCGAGCCAGCCGCCCTTGGAGTCGGTCACCTCGTACACCCGCCCGCTCTCGCTGCGGGGGAACTTGCCCCCGACGAACAGCTTGTAGGTCTTGAAGACGGACAGCCGCGCTGCCTCCGGCTTCTCGGACTTCTCGGGCTTGTCAGACATCGAGGTACCCCTCCAGACCGTGCCGGCCGCCCTCGCGGCCGAAGCCGGACTCCTTGTAGCCGCCGAACGGCGAGGTCGGGTCGAACTTGTTGAACGTGTTGGCCCACACCACACCCGCGCGGAGCTGGTTCGCGACCGACAGGATGCGCGAGCCCTTCTCCGTCCAGATGCCGGCCGACAGGCCGTACGGCGTGTTGTTGGCCTTCTCCACGGCCTCGGCCGGGGTGCGGAAGGTCAGCACGGACAGCACCGGGCCGAAGATCTCCTCGCGGGCGATGCGGTGCGCCTGGGTGACACCGGTGAACAGCGTCGGCGCGAACCAGTAGCCGGAAGAGGGCAGTTCGCACTCGGGGGACCAGCGCTCGGCGCCCTCGGCCTCCCCGGCCTCGGCGAGCGCGGTGATCCGTGCCAGCTGCTCGGCGGAGTTGATGGCGCCGACGTCGGTGTTCTTGTCCAGCGGGTCGCCGACGCGCAGCGTCGACAGCCGGCGCTTGAGCGCGTCCAGCACCTCGTCGGCCACCGACTCCTGCAGCAGCAGGCGGGAGCCGGCGCAGCAGACCTGGCCCTGGTTGAAGAAGATGCCGTTGACGATGCCCTCGACGGCCTGGTCGATCGGGGCGTCGTCGAAGACGATGTTGGCGCCCTTGCCGCCCAGCTCCAGCGTGACCTTCTTCTTCGTGCCGGCGACGCTGCGGGCGATCTGCTTGCCGACCCCGGTGGAGCCGGTGAAGGCGACCTTGTCGACGTCCTCGTGCGCGACGAGCGCGGCGCCGGCGTCACCGTAGCCCGGGAGGATGTTGACGACGCCCTTGGGCAGGCCCGCCTGGCGGCAGATGTCGGCGAAGAACAGCGCGGACAGCGGCGTGGTCTCGGCGGGCTTGAGGACCACGGTGTTGCCGGCGGCCAGCGCCGGGGCGATCTTCCACGCCAGCATCAGCAGCGGGAAGTTCCACGGGATGACCTGGCCGGCCACGCCCAGCGGGCGGGGGTTCGGGCCGTAGCCGGCGTGCGAGAGCTTGTCCGCCCAGCCGGCGTAGTAGAAGAAGTGCGCGGCGACCAGCGGGAGGTCGGCGTCGCGGGTCTCCTTGATCGGCTTGCCGTTGTCCAGGGTCTCCAGTACGGCCAGTTCGCGCGAGCGTTCCTGGACGATCCGTGCGATGCGGAACAGGTACTTGGCCCGCTCGGAGCCGGGCAGCGCCGACCACGAGGCGAAGGCGCGGCGGGCGGCCCGCACGGCGCGGTCCACGTCCGCCTCACCGGCCCGGGCGACCTCGGAGAGCACTTCCTCGGTGGACGGGCTGACGGTCTTGAAGACCCTGCCGTCGGCGGCCTCGGCGAACTCGCCGTCGATGAACAGGCCGTAGGAGGGCGCGATGTCGACGACGGAACGGGACTCCGGCGCGGGCGCGTACGCGAAGGCGGAGCCCGGCCTCGGCTGCTCGGACCGCTGCGCGTGGTTCTTCTGGGTGTTCTTGGTCATGGGTTCTCAGTCCACCGTCACGTAGTCGGGACCGGAGTAGCGGCCGGTGCTCAGCTTCTGGCGCTGCATGAGCAGGTCGTTGAGCAGGCTGGACGCGCCGAAGCGGAACCACTCGTTGCTCAGCCACTCGTCGCCCACGGTCTCGTTCACCAGCACCAGGAACTTGATGGCGTCCTTGGAGGTGCGGATGCCGCCGGCGGGCTTCACGCCGATCTGGACGCCGGTGGCGGCGCGGAAGTCGCGCACGGCCTCCAGCATCAGCAGGGTGTTGGCGGGGGTCGCGTTGACCGCGACCTTGCCGGTCGAGGTCTTGATGAAGTCGGCGCCGGCGAGCATGCCGAGCCAGGAGGCGCGGCGGATGTTGTCGTACGTCGCCAGCTCGCCGGTCTCGAAGATCACCTTGAGGCGGGCGGAGCTTCCGTCGGCGCGGCGGCAGGCCTCCTTGACCGCCTTGATCTCCTCGAAGACCTTCAGGTAGCGGCCGGACAGGAAGGCGCCGCGGTCGATGACCATGTCGACCTCGTCGGCCCCGGCGGCCACCGCGTCCGCGGTGTCGGCGAGCTTGACGGGCAGTGCGGCACGGCCGGCCGGGAAGGCGGTGGCGACGGAGGCGACCCGGACGCCGGAGGAGCCGAGGGACTCCTTGGCGATCGCGGCCATGTCCGGGTAGACGCAGATCGCGGCGACCTGGGGGGCCGTGCGGTCGGTCGGGTCCGGGGTGACGCCCTTGGCGCACAGCGCCCGGACCTTGCCCGGGGTGTCCGCGCCTTCGAGCGTGGTCAGGTCGATCATGGAGATCGCCAGGTCGATGGCGTAGGCCTTCGCCGTGGTCTTGATCGAGCGGGTGCCGAGGCTTGCGGCGCGGGCCTCGAGGCCGACCGCGTCGACGCCGGGCAGCCCGTGCAGGAAGCGGCGCAGCGCGGCGTCGGAGGACGTGACGTCGGACATCGACGCCAGCCTCGCCGCGGCGTCCGGGCCGTGAGCGGGAACAGTGGTGGGCATGGTCACCAGACGAGCATATCTACGCGCGTAGCGAATGTCACCGGGGAGAAAGGCATCCATCTGATCCCGCCGGGCCGCCCGGGCAACCGAATCCGGAGGAGTGGCGGTCTGGTGGGTGAAGGGGGTCATCGATGAACGCAGACCACGAGGCGGAGTTCCAAGGGTACGTCCGCGCCAGATGGGCCCAGCTGGTGAGGACGGCCTATCTGCTCACGGGTGACAGGCATCACGCCGAGGACCTCGCGCAGACCGCCCTCGCCAAGGCCTACCGGTCCTGGCGCAGGATCCAGCGCAGGGACAACCCCGACGCTTATGTGCGCCGGATCCTGATCACCTGCAACAAGGACCGGTTCCGCAAGAAACGGGTGCCCGAACGGCTGGTGGACATGCCGCCGGACGGTGTCGGCGCCGATCCCACGGCACGGGTGGCACAGCGGCAGGTGCTGCTGGCGGCTCTCGGCGAGCTGCCGAGCCGGCAGCGGGCCGTGGTGGTGCTGCGCTATTGGGACGACCTGTCGGAGACCGAGGTGGCCGAGTCCCTCGGCTGCTCGGTCGGCACGGTCAAGAGCCAGGCGGCCAAGGGCCTGGCCAAACTCCGCGTCCGGCTGGGCCCTGCGGTGGAGCACACGGCAGGAGCCGGCGCGGGCGTGGGGGTGCGGACGTCATGAGGCACAGCGGACAGCACACGAGGACCGGGGAGAGCGGAGGAGTCCGATGAGGGACACAGGACACGGCGCGGGGCACGGCCCGGCGGAGCAGGACACGGAGTTCGAGGCCGTGCTGCGCGAGCTTCTGGAGGAGCAGACGGAGGCGGTGCGAGCGGGCGAGGCGCCCGTCGCCTCGATCGTGCGGCAGGGCAGGACGGACCGCAGACGCCGCATGGCCGCCGCCGGGGCGGGGCTGGCCGTGCTCGCCGCGCTGCCGGGGACGGCCCTCGCGGTGCACTTCCAGCCGGAGGGGCGCGGCACGACCGCGCTGCCCGGCGACGCCGCGTCGACGGCGAGCACCGCTCCGCGGCACTCCGCCGCGTCACCGCGGGTGAGCCGGACGCCGAGCGGCCCGGAGGGGCCGCTCACACCTGGGCAGCTGACGGACGGCATCACTTTGGAGCGGGCGAGCAGCGCACTGGAGAAGTGCCTGGCAGCCCAGAAGGCCCATGAGCACAGGGGCGTTCCCGCCGGCGACGCAGGCAAGGCCGAGGACTACCGCGTCATCCTGGCCATGAACGCCACAGGCGACGAGAACTCCCCCGGCGACGGGATCAATGTCGTGGCGGTCAAAAAGCCCGGCGGCACTCCCACCCGGCTGATCTGCACCGAGAAGAACGGCGAGTCGGGTTTCAACTCCAGCGTAGGCGCCGAGCCCGAGGGGGCGCCGGTGCAGCCGGACATCAACGCCTTCCGGCTCTACAAGCAGGACACCAGCACCGGTCCCGGCCTGCCGTACGTCTTCCCCTTCCGCTGGGGCAGCATCGGCACGGTGAAGCCCGGGGTCGCCGAGGTCACCGTCGCCTACGGCGGCGTCACGAAGCAGGCGGTGCTCGACCACGGGTACTTCGTCGCGACCGGCGTCCTGACCAGGGCGGCGAGCGCCCTGCCGCACATCAAGGGCTATGACACCGCGGGCAAGCTGGTCTACGACTCGGCCGACGACAAGGGGTACGCGTAGGCAGCCGCTGACGCCGATGCACTAACGCAACCTCCGCCCCGTGAGGCAGCGGCGGCCCGTCGGGCACAATCTGATCTCATGACGAGCTCGCAGACCCCCGCCCCCGACCCGCAGCCCGAACCGGGGCAGCCGAAGTACGCCGACCGGTCCTACCGCTCGGCGGCTGGTATCGGCGGCGGAGTGATCATGCTCGCCATCGCCCTCTGGCTCGGCATCGACGCGATCGTCCGGGGCGACGGCCGCACTCCCTGGGTTGCTCTGGCGCTGCTGGTGCTGGTCGTGCCGCTGATCGTCGCCTTCAGCCTGCGCCCGGTGGTGTTCGCGGGGGAGGAACGGCTGCGGGTGCGCAACCCCTTCCGGACGATCACCGTGCCGTGGGCCGCGGTGGAGGGACTGCGCTCCGGTTACTCCACGGAGCTGTTCGCCGGGAGCAGGAAGTACCAGCTGTGGGCGGTGCCGGTGTCGATGCGGGCCCGCAAGCGTGCGGCGCGGGCCCAGGCCCGGGCGGCGTCCGCGACCGAGTCGGGTACTGCCCCGAGGGGGCGCTTGGGCGCGTCGGACTCCGTCCCCACCAGGGCCTGGTCCGACCGGGTCGTCGCCGAACTGCGTGAGCTCGCCGAGAAGAACGCGGGCCGCGACACCGCCCAGGGCGAGGTCACGGTGCGCTGGGCGTACGAGGTGATCGCACCCGCGGCGGCCGGGGCGATCGCCCTGGTGGTCCTGCTCGCCACGGGCTGAGCCGGGGGCCCGCCCGGGGCCGGGCCCAGCCCTTGGTTCCGGCTGCCGGTCCGGCCGATTCCTCTCCCCTGTGGTCTGGGGGAGGCCACCCCCCCCGACCACGGAGCGTCGCTGACGGGGCGGTTCGGCGGCGGCCGCCCGCCGCCGAACCGCCCCGTCAGCGCGGGGGGAGGTTCAGATGCCCGCGGCGGACGCGAGGTCGGTCTTGAGGGCGGACAGGACCTCGGCCGCCCTCGTGCGGGTGGCCGCGAGGGTGTCGGCACCGCCGGGGACCGGGAGGACGACCTCCAGGTAGCACTTGAGCTTGGGCTCGGTGCCGCTGGGCCGGACGATGACACGGGCCGCCTCGACCGGGCCGGCGCCGGCGAGGTGGTAGCGCAGGCCGTCGGTCGGGGGCAGGGCCCCGCTGCCCTGGGTGAGGTCCTCGGCGATCGTCACGGTCAGTCCCGCCAGCGAGGCCGGCGGCCGCTCCCGCAGCCGGGTCATGGCGTCGCCGATGAGGCTGAGGTCGGCGACCCGCACCGAGAGCTGGTCGGTGGCGTGCAGGCCGTACTCCAGAGCGATGTCGTCCAGGAGGTCGGAGAGCGTGCGGCCCTTGGCCTTGAGCTCGGCCGCGAGTTCGGCGACGGCCAGGGCCGCGCTGATGCCGTCCTTGTCGCGGACGCCGCCGGGGTCCACGCAGTAGCCGAGCGCTTCCTCGTAGCCGTAGCGCAGGCCCTCCACGCGGGAGATCCACTTGAAGCCGGTCAGCGTGTCGGCGTAGTCGAGGCCCGCCCGGGCGGCGATGCGGGACAGCAGCGAGGAGGAGACGATGCTCGCCGCGAAGGTGCCCGTGGCGCGCTGGTGGACCAGATGGGTCGCGAGCAGCGCGCCCACCTCGTCGCCGCGCAGCATCCGCCAGCCGGCCTCGGCGGCGCGGTCCGGGACGGCGACGGCGCAGCGGTCCGCGTCGGGGTCGTTGGCGATGACGATGTCGGGACCCAGCTCGCGGGCGGCAGCGAAGGACAGGTCCATCGCCCCCGGCTCCTCGGGGTTGGGGAACGCGACGGTCGGGAAGTCCGCGTCGGGCTCGGCCTGTTCGGCCACCACGTGCGGGGCGGCGAAACCGGCCCGCGCGAAGGCGGCGGTCAGCGTGTCGCGACCGACGCCGTGCAGGGGGGTGTAGACCACGGACAGGTCCCGCGGGGAGTGCCGGTCCACCACCGAGGCGACGCGGTCCAGGTAGGCCTCGACGACCTCGTCGCCGAACACCTGCCAGCCCTCGTCGGAAAGCGGCACGTCCGCGAGCGGGCCGATCGCGGCGATCTCGGCGGCGATGCCGGAGTCGGCGGGCGGCACGATCTGCGAGCCGTCGCCGAGGTAGACCTTGTAGCCGTTGTCCTGGGGCGGGTTGTGGCTCGCGGTCACCATCACGCCCGCGGCCGCGCCGAGGTGGCGGACGGCGAAGGCGAGCACGGGCGTCGGTAGCGGCCGGGACAGCAGTGCGGCGCGCAGCCCCGCGCCCACCATGACGGCGGCGGTGTCGCGCGCGAAGTCGTACGACTTGTGGCGCGCGTCGTAGCCGATGACGACCAGCCCGTCGCCCTGGCCCTGCGCCGTGAGGTACGCGGCCAGGCCTCCGGCCGCCCGGATGACGACCGAGCGGTTCATCCGCATGGGGCCCGCGCCGATCTCGCCGCGCAGTCCGGCGGTGCCGAACTGCAAGGTGCCCGCGAACCGGTCCGCCAGCTCGTCCACCGCGTCCCGGTCGCCGGCCTCGGCGGCGGTGAGCAGGGTCTCCAGCTCGCCGCGGGTGTCCGGGTCGGGGTCCTCAACCAGCCAGGTCCGGGCCTGCCGGATCAGTTCTGCGGTGCTGCCGGCGCCTGCGCTTGCGCTTGCCACGTGATGCTCCTGCGATGTCTCGGTCGTCGGTGCCGCCTCCGCCGCGCGGTGGCCGGTCTCGGGACCGGCGTGCCCGCCGCGCGGGTCGCGCGGGCGTGCCGGGGCCCGTCCGGCGGGCGGCGGCCGGGGTGGGGGCGGCGCGGGCCGGGGGACAGGGGGTTACCTCCCCGCGCCCGCGGGTTCCCTAACCAGGTGAACCGGGCGCCGGAGCCGGCTACGGGCGGGCGGGGCGTTCGCGCCCCGGTCCCGCCCGGCGGCCGGCATCCCGGCGGGCGGTCAGATCCGCTCCAGCACCTGGGCGAGGAGGGCGCCCATGCGGGCGGCGGAGTCGCGGCCGGCCTCCAGGACCTCCTCGTGGTTGAGGGGTTCGCCGGTCATGCCGGCGGCGAGGTTGGTGACCAGGGAGATGCCCAGCACCTCGGCGCCCGCCTCGCGGGCCGCGATGGCCTCCAGCGCCGTGGACATGCCGACCAGGTCGCCGCCGATGGTGCGGACCATGTTGATCTCGGCCGGCGTCTCGTAGTGCGGGCCGGGCAGCTGGACGTAGACGCCCTCCTCCAGGGAGGGGTCGACCTCCTTGCACAGCGCGCGCAGCCGCGGCGAGTACAGGTCGGTGAGGTCCACGAAGTTGGCACCCACGATCGGCGAGGTGGCCGTCATGTTGATGTGGTCGCTGATCAGCACGGCCTGGCCGGGCCGGTAGGTGGGGCGCAGGCCGCCGCAGCCGTTGGTGAGCACGACGGTCTTGCAGCCCGCGGCGACGGCGGTGCGCACGCCGTGCACCACGGTGGCCACGCCGTGGCCCTCGTAGAAGTGGTTGCGGCCGAGGAACACCAGGGCGCGCCGATCGCCCATCCGCACCGAGCGCACCTTGCCGGAGTGGCCCGCGACGGCCGGCGGCGGGAAGCCCGGCAGTTCCGTGATCGCGAACTCGTACTCGGCCTCACCGAGCATGTCGGCGGCCGGCACCCATCCGGAGCCCATCACCAGGGCGACGTCGTGGGTCTCGTCGCCGGTGAGCTCGCGCAGGCGAGCGGCGGCCTCCGTGGCGGCGGCGTACGGGTCGCCCAGCGGAGTGCGGGCTGCGTTGGGATGTGCGGAAGAGTTCACGCCGATGAGGGTAGCCGGTTATCTCCTACGCGCGTAGACGTCTCAGGTCACGGTCTGCGAAACTTCGGAGGATCCGACGATTGACGCTCCCATGGTGACCTTCGGGGCGTCCGGTGGCGAGCGCTTTCCGTGCGGATCACCCGGTGTTCGTCTCCGCCGTGCCCGGGTCGCGCGCCCCGGCGGTCAGCAGGGGCGCTTGCGCAGTTCCATGACGTAGTCGTGCGGCGCGCCCGCGGACTCCGCCGCGTCGGCCAGCTCGCCGAGGTAGCGGGCGGAGGGGAGGCCGCCCTCGTAGTCGTTGAGCACGTAGATCCACGCCGTCACGTCGCCGTCCAGGGTGTGCGCGCGGACCTGGTGGCGGCGGTAGATGCCCAGCGGCACGCCCTCCCAGCGGTCGAGTGACTCGTCGTCGACCGGCGCGATGTCGTAGAGCCCGACGAAGACCTGGTGCAGCGGGTCCTCCACCAGGGTGGCGATCGCCCCCTCCCAGCCCATCTGCTCGCCGCCGAACGTCAGGCGCCAGCCGTCGAGCCAGCCGGTTCCGCGCAGCGGCGAGTGCGGGGCGCGGCGGGTCATCAGCCGCGCGTCGAGGTTGCCGGCGTACGCGGCGTAGAGCGACATGGTGACGAGAGTACGACAGAGGGGCCCTGCCCACCCGACCACGACGGCCGGGCCGCGGGGCCCAGTAAGTGATCACTTGGCGCGTGCGGGACAATGGGGTACGTGACTCGGATCGTGATCATTGGTGGCGGACCCGGCGGATACGAAGCGGCCCTCGTGGCCAGCCAGCTGGGCGCGGAGGTGACCGTCGTCGACTGCGACGGTCTGGGCGGGGCGTCGGTGCTCACCGACTGCGTACCGTCGAAGACCCTGATCGCGACGG
Source organism: Streptomyces sp. MI02-7b (assembly GCF_033793585.1). Taxonomy (NCBI): domain Bacteria; kingdom Bacillati; phylum Actinomycetota; class Actinomycetes; order Kitasatosporales; family Streptomycetaceae; genus Streptomyces; species Streptomyces sp. MI02-7b. The sequence continues at coordinate 352,955 of NZ_JARAWX010000003.1, forward strand.
CCGAGGTGATGACCACCTTCGACTCGTCGTACGAGGAACTGGGCATCATCGTGGCGGACGACACGCCGCACGTCGAGCAGGCGGCCCGGGTCGTCGGCGTGGACCTCGGCAAGGTCAACCGCCGGGTGAAGCGTCTGGCCCTCGCCCAGTCGCACGACATCGCCGCCTCCGTCACCCGTTCCGGTGCCCGTGTCCTGCGCGGCCGCGGCCGGCTCGAGGGCATGCAGGCCATCGACGGCTCCCGCAAGGTCGTCGTCACGGCCGCCGACGGCACGAGCGAGACCCTCACCGCCGACGCCGTGCTCATCGCCACCGGCGGGCGTCCCCGCGAGCTCCCCGACGCGCTGCCGGACGGCGAGCGGATCCTCAACTGGACGCAGGTGTACGACCTGGAGGAGCTCCCCGAGGAGCTCATCGTGGTCGGCTCCGGCGTGACCGGCGCCGAGTTCGCCGGCGCGTACCAGGCGCTCGGCTCCAAGGTGACGCTGGTCTCCTCCCGCGACCGCGTCCTGCCCGGCGAGGACCCGGACGCCGCCGCCGTCCTGGAGGACGTCTTCCGGCGCCGCGGCATGAACGTCATGGCCCGCTCCCGCGCCGAGTCCGCCAAGCGGGTGGGCGACCGCGTCGAGGTCACCCTCTCCGACGGCCGGGTCATCACCGGCAGCCACTGCCTCATGGCGGTCGGCGCCATACCCAACAGCTCCGACATGGGCCTGGAGGGCGCCGGGGTCAAGGTCAAGGAGTCCGGCCACATCTGGACCGACAAGGTCTCCCGCACCTCCGCTCCGGGCGTGTACGCGGCCGGCGACGTCACGGGCATCTTCGCGCTCGCGTCGGTCGCCGCCATGCAGGGCCGGATCGCGATGTACCACTTCCTCGGCGAGACGGTCGGCCCGCTCAACCTCAAGGCGGTCTCCTCCAACGTCTTCACCGACCCCGAGATCGCGACCGTCGGCTACACGCAGTCCGACGTCGACGCCGGCATCATCGACGCCCGCGTCCTGAAGCTGCCGCTGCTGCGCAACCCGCGCGCGAAGATGCAGGGCATCCGGGACGGCTTCGTGAAGCTCTTCTGCCGCCCGGGCACCGGGATCGTGGTCGGCGGCGTGGTCGTCTCGCTGCGCGCGAGCGAGCTGATCCACCCCATCTCGATCGCGGTCGACAACAATCTGACCGTGGAGCAGATGGCGAACACCTTCACGGTGTACCCGTCGCTGTCGGGCTCGATCGGCGAGGCGGCACGGCAGTTGGCCACCAGGAAGGCCGCCGGGGAGCTGTAACCACCGGGCGCGCGGGACCGCAGCTTTCCGTATAGCACGCGACGTCCGACTTCACGAACAACTTCTGTTAATCGGTGCAAACTGCTGATAGCAGACGGTCATTGGCGTTACTGTCAGTTTCGTGTTCGCAGCAGAACGTCGCCAACTGATCCTCGAAATGGTGCGCGCCAATGGAGCGGTTTCGCTCCGTGAGCTCGCCCGCGTCGTCCAGACCTCGGAAGTGACCGTACGGCGTGACGTGCGGGCGCTGGAGGCAGAAGGACTGCTCGACCGCCGGCACGGCGGTGCGGTGCTGCCGGGGGGCTTCACCAGGGAGTCCGGCTTTCCGCAGAAATCCCATCTATCGACCGCGGAGAAGACGGCGATCGCCGATCTCGCGGCCGGTCTCGTCGAGGAGGGCGAGGCCATCGTCGTCGGTGCCGGTACCACCACCCAGGAGCTGGCACGCCGGCTCGCCCGGGTGCCGGGGCTGACCGTCGTGACCAACTCCCTGCTCGTGGCGCAGGCGTTGGCGCACGCCAACCGGGTCGAGGTCGTCATGACCGGCGGCACGCTCCGCGGGTCCAACTACGCGCTGGTCGGCAGCGGCGCCGAGCAGTCCCTGCAAGGGCTGCGGGTCTCCCGGGCGTTCCTGTCCGGGGCCGGTCTCACCGCAGAGCGCGGCCTGTCCACCTCGAACATGCTCTCCGCGAGCGTCGACCGGGCACTGGTCCAGGCGGCCGCGGAAGTCGTGGTGCTGGCCGACCACACCAAGCTGGGCACGGACACCATGTTCCAGACGGTGCCGACGGACCTGATCACGCATCTGGTCACCGACGCGCCGCCCGCGGGCGACGACCGTGCCGCGACCGAGCTCCAGGCGCTGGCCGACCGCGGTGTGCAGGTCGCGGTGGCGTCGACCGACGGAGTGGACGGCGGGATGCCCCACGGGCGGCAGCGGCGGGAGATGCCGCCCGTGCCGGGCCCCCGCCGGCACCAGCACCCGCAACCGGGCTACTCCGGTGGCAGCGCGGCCCCACCCGGTGAGCCGCGCGCCCGGGCCGCCGGCCAGTCGGCCGGAGGCGTCGCGGGGAGCATGTCCCCGCTGCGCACCGCCCAACTGGCCGGGGAGCAGCAGGCCGCGCGGATCGCGGACCTGGCACCCCGCCGCCGCTGACCACCGCGGGCCCCGGCCGATCGTCGGCCGGGGCCCGCGTGCGGTGCCGTGCGTGCGGTACTGCGTCGTCCCGAGCGCGGATCAGTCCTTGATCTCGCAGATCAGCGCGCCGGAGGAGACGGAGGAGCCGACCTCTGCGGCCAGGCCCTTGATGGTGCCGGAGCGGTGCGCGTTGAGCGGCTGCTCCATCTTCATCGCCTCCAGGACGACGACCAGGTCGCCCTCCTTGACCTCCTGGCCCTCCTCGACGGCCACCTTCACGATGGTGCCCTGCATCGGCGAGGCCAGGCTGTCGCCGGAGGCGGCGGAGCCGGCCTTCTTCGCCGTGCGCCGCTTGGGACGGGCGCCGCCGGCGGCCGCCGTACGGGCCAGGGTCATGCCCAGCGAGGCCGGGAGGGAGACCTCCAGGCGCTTGCCGCCGACCTCGACCACGACGGTCTCGCGGCCCGGCTCCTCGGACTCCTCGCCGTCGACCGCGGCGGTGAAGGGCGGGATCTCATTGACGAACTCCGTCTCGATCCACCGGGTGTGGACCGTGAACGGGCCCTCGCCGCCGTGCACCTCGGGCGCGAACGCCGGGTCGGCGACCACCGCGCGGTGGAACGGGATGGCGGTGGCCATGCCCTCGACCTGGAACTCGGCCAGGGCGCGGGCGGCGCGCTGCAGCGCCTGCTGCCGGGTGGCGCCGGTGACGATCAGCTTGGCCAGCAGCGAGTCCCAGGCGGGGCCGATGACACTGCCGGCCTCCACGCCCGCGTCCAGGCGCACGCCCGGACCGGACGGCGCGTCGAACCGGGTGACGGTGCCGGGGGCCGGCAGGAAGTTGCGGCCGGGGTCCTCGCCGTTGATGCGGAACTCGAAGGAGTGACCGCGCATCGGCGGGTCGTCGTAACCGAGCTCCTCGCCGTCGGCGATCCGGAACATCTCGCGGACCAGGTCGATGCCGGTGACCTCCTCGGTGACCGGGTGCTCGACCTGGAGACGGGTGTTGACCTCCAGGAAGGAGATCGTGCCGTCGGTACCGACCAGGAACTCGCAGGTGCCCGCGCCGACGTAGCCGGCCTCCTTGAGGATGGCCTTGGAGGCGCGGTAGAGCTGCGCGTTCTGCTCGGGGGTCAGGAAGGGCGCGGGCGCCTCCTCCACGAGCTTCTGGTGGCGCCGCTGCAGCGAGCAGTCACGGGTGGAGACGACGACCACGTTGCCGTGCTGGTCGGCCAGGCACTGGGTCTCCACGTGCCGGGGCTTGTCCAGGTAGCGCTCGACGAAGCACTCGCCGCGGCCGAAGGCGGCGACCGCCTCGCGCACCGCGGAGTCGTAGAGCTCCGGGACCTCCTCCAGCGTGCGGGCGACCTTCAGGCCGCGTCCGCCGCCGCCGAAGGCGGCCTTGATGGCGATCGGCAGGCCGTTCTCACGCGCGAAGGCGACGACCTCCTCGGACCCGGAGACCGGGTCGGGGGTGCCGGCCACCAGCGGCGCGCCGGCGCGCTGCGCGATGTGCCGGGCGGCGACCTTGTCACCCAGGTCCCGGATGGCCTGCGGCGGCGGGCCGATCCAGGTCAGGCCCGCGTCGAGGACCGCCTGGGCGAAGTCGGCGTTCTCCGACAGGAAGCCGTACCCCGGGTGGACGGCGTCCGCCCCGGCTTCGGCAGCGGCCGCCAGCACCTTGGAGATGTCCAGGTAACTGGTGGCCGGAGTGTCACCGCCCAGCGCGTACGCCTCATCGGCCACGCGCACATGCAGCGCGTCCCGGTCCGGCTCCGCGTAGACGGCCACACTGGCGATCCCGGCATCCCGGCAGGCACGGGCGACGCGGACTGCGATTTCACCGCGGTTGGCGATGAGGACCTTGCGCACGATGGCTCCCTCCTTGAAACAAGCAGAGTTTAGGTACTGGCGACACTTCGTGCCGAGGCACCCCTGGGGGTGAGCTTGCCCACACGGAGGGTGACACGAGTCCCCGCCGGGGGCTCGGATGCCGTGGCTTCCCACGGTAAATCCCTATTCATCCCGGTGCTTGGGGCCCTGGGGTGTGGGCCGGGTCACCAGCCTCCACCGTGGCCGACGGGGCGTTGGTTTTGTGGGAACTCCACGAAGGCCCGGGGAAATCTTTGCCGGACCAGCGCCCCATACGGGTGGCGGCGGCGAAACCCTTGCCGCAACTCCTACCCGTTAGTAGCGTGCGCCTTACGTGATACCGGCGGTAAGCCGGTCGGGGACAGGGGGCGCGCAGTGCGCAGGAGTGTCGCCGCGACAGCGGCCGTGGTGCTCGTCCTGGAGGCGTTCGGCTTCGCCGTCGTCAACTGGGTGATGGGCATCGCCGTCGAGCACCAGCAGATGTCCCTGGGCGGGCTGAAGCCCAGCGCGATGGCGGCGGGTGCGTGGGCGGCCGGCGTGGTGATGGCGCTCTTCCTCATCGGGTGCGCGATCGTGCTCGCCCGCGCCGCGGTCCGGGACCGCGCCCCCGGGCGCCTCGGCCGCATCCTGCTGATCGTCTGCGCCGTGACCCACGGCGTGCTCGCCGCCGGCCTGGCCGCGCCGGTGGGCTGGGCGGCGTTCGTCGGGATGGTGGTGATCATGGGCCTGGTGGTGCTCAGCCTGCTCCTGTACGCCGGAGGTGAGGCCCCGGCGGCCCCTGCCGCCGACCAGCCGGGCGGGAGCACGCCCCCGCCGCCTCCCGTGGCGCCCGCCGCGGTCTGACCGGGAAGTCCCGGACCGACCCGGACGCCTCAGACCCAGAAGTCCGTGATGCGCAGGCCGAGGTCCGCGAACAGCCGGCGCAGCAGCGGCAGCGACAGCCCGATGACATTGCCGGAGTCGCCCTCGATGCCGTCGACGAACGGGGCCGAGCGTCCGTCGAGCGTGAACGCGCCGGCCACCGCCAGCGGCTCGCCGGAGGCGACGTAGGCGGCGATCTCGTCGTCGTCCGGGGTGCCGAAGCGGACCGTGGTCGAGGCGGTGGCCGACACCCTGCGGCCGCCCGCGCCCAGGTCGATGACGCAGTGTCCGGTGCGGAGCACGCCGGACCGGCCGCGCATGGACTTCCAGCGGGCCGTGGCGTCCTCCGCGTCCGACGGCTTGCCGAGGGCCTGGCCGTCCAGGTCGAGCACGGAGTCGCAGCCGATGACCACCTCGTCGCCGGAGAGCCCGGCGGCGACCGCGGCGGCCTTGGCCTCGGCCAGGACCAGAGCGAGTTCGGCGGGGCTGCCGGCGCTGACCGCCTCCTCGTCGACGCCGCTGACGACGACCCGCGGGTCGAGTCCGGCGTTCTTGAGCAGCCCGAGCCGCGCGGGGGAGGCGGACGCGAGGACGAGCGGGCGGGTGCGGGCGCTGCGGCTGTCGGTCATGCCGTCATCGTAGTCAGCAGCGCCAGGCCACCAGCGCGGTGATGACGGGGACGGCGACGGCGATCACGAGCATCGCCCGGCGCAGCATCGCCTGGGCCTGCCGCATCTCCTCGGGGGGTTCGTCGGACGGGTCGGACCACAGCATCCGTCCAGGGTGCGCCGTGTGCGGTGCCCGCGCCTGAGTACGGATACTCAGGCGCGGGCGGCACGCCGCGGGTGCGGGCCCGGGTCAGTGCGGCCAGTACGTGGCGCGCCAGGCCGCCGGCGACGGGCGGAGCGGCCGGGACGGCACGTTGCGCGCGGGGGCGGCCCACTCGTCGGCCTGCCGCGGGCCGTCGGCGGGGCCGGGTGCGGCCGCGGCCCGCGCCTGGACGAGGGCGACGACGGCCGCCAGTTCCTCCGGGGTCGGGTTGCCCCGTTCAACCTTGATCATCATCGTGGGCACACTCCTTACAGCGGGATGTTGCCGTGCTTCTTCGGCGGCAGGCTCTCGCGCTTGTTGCGCAGCGTCCGCAGCCCCTTCACCAGGTGCACACGGGTCTCCGAGGGCATGATCACGGCGTCGACATAGCCGCGTTCGGCGGCGACGTACGGGTTCAGCAGCGTGTCCTCGTACTCCCGCATCAGCTCCGTGCGCAGCGACTCGGCCTCCTCCGGCGAAGCGGCCTCGGCGAGCGTGCGGCGGTGCAGGATGTTGACCGCGCCCTGGGCGCCCATGACGGCGATCTGCGCGGTCGGCCAGGCCAGGTTGAGGTCGGCGCCCAGGTGCTTGGAGCCCATGACGTCGTAGGCGCCGCCGAACGCCTTGCGGGTGATGACGGTGATCAGCGGCACGGTGGCCTCGGCGTACGCGTAGATCAGCTTGGCACCGCGCCGGATGATGCCGTTCCACTCCTGGTCGGTGCCCGGCAGGAAGCCGGGGACGTCCACGAAGGTGATGACCGGGACGTTGAAGCTGTCGCAGGTGCGGACGAAGCGCGCGGCCTTCTCGCCGGCGTTGATGTCCAGGCAGCCGGCGAACTGCATCGGCTGGTTGGCGACGATGCCGACCGGGCTGCCCTCGATCCGGCCGAAGCCGGTGACGATGTTCGGGGCGAACAGCGCCTGCGTCTCCAGGAACTCGCCGTCGTCCAGCACATGCTCGATGATCTTGTGCATGTCGTACGGCTGGTTCGCCGAGTCCGGGATCAGCGCGTCGAGTTCCAGGTCCTCGGCGCCCACCTCCAGGTCCGCCTCCTGGAGGTAGGCCGGCGCCTCCTGGAGGTTGTTGGACGGCAGGTACGACAGCAGTGCCTTGACGTACTCGATGGCGTCCTTCTCGTCGCCCGCCATGTGGTGCGCGTTGCCGGAGACGGAGTTGTGCGAGCGGGCGCCGCCGAGCTCCTCGAAGCCGACGTCCTCGCCGGTGACGGTCTTGATGACGTCCGGTCCCGTGATGAACATGTGCGAGGTCTGGTCGACCATCACCACGAAGTCGGTGATGGCGGGGGAGTACACCGCGCCGCCCGCGCAGGGGCCCATGATGAGGGAGATCTGCGGGATCACGCCGGAGGCGTGGGTGTTGCGGCGGAAGATCTCGCCGTACAGGCCGAGCGAGGTCACGCCCTCCTGGATGCGGGCGCCACCCGAGTCGTTGATGCCGATGACCGGGCAGCCTGTCTTCAGCGCCCAGTCCATGACCTTCACGATCTTCTCGCCGAAGACCTCGCCGAGCGCCCCGCCGAACACCGTGAAGTCCTGCGAGAACACCGCGACCGGACGTCCGTCGACGGTGCCGTAGCCGGTGACGACGCCGTCGCCGTAGGGGCGGTTCTTCTCCAGGCCGAAGTTGGTCGAGCGGTGCCGCGCGAGCTCGTCGAGCTCCACGAACGAGTTCTCGTCCAGCAGCAGTTCGATGCGCTCACGGGCCGTCAGCTTGCCCTTCGCGTGCTGCTTCTCCACCGCGCGCGCCGAGCCTGCGTGGGTCGCCTCCTCGGTGCGGCGGCGCAGGTCCGCGAGTTTCCCCGCGGTCGTGTGGATGTCGTACTCCGGCTCAGCCATGGGAAGCGGCTCTCCTGTTCCCGTCGGGTGGATCTGAGGGTGTGACGTGACTGGCGAGTAATTCTGTTTCCGTAGCGTAACCGCGCGGATGCTGCCCGGTCAGTGCGGCGTTGACCACACCCCTGCTCCTAGGCTGGGACACATGACATCGAACCGCTGGTCCGACCTCGACCGCCCGCCGCTGAACGTGACGGCCCTGCGCAAGGCGATCGTCACGCCGGACAGCCGGTGGACCTCCTTCGACCTCGTCGAGGCCACCGGCTCCACCAACAGCGACCTGGGCGCCCGCGCCCGCGAGGGCGCGCCCGAGGGCGCGGTGCTGGTCGCCGAGGAGCAGACCGCCGGGCGCGGCCGGCTGGACCGCCAGTGGCAGGCGCCGGCCCGCTCCGGGCTGTTCTTCTCCGTGCTGCTGCGGCCGTCCGCCGCTCCCGCCCACCGCTGGGGCTGGCTGCCGCTGCTCGCCGGGGTCGCCACGGCCACCGCCGTCGCGCGCACGGCGGGCGTGGACACCGGCCTGAAGTGGCCCAACGACGTGCTGGTGACCGTCGGCGGCGAGGAGCGCAAGACCGGCGGCATCCTCGCCGAGCGGGTGGGCGACGACGCCGTCGTCCTGGGCATCGGGCTCAATGTCACGCTGCGCGAGGACGAGCTGCCGGTGCCAGCTGCCGGGTCGCTGGCGCTCGCCGGGGCGAAGGTCACCGACCGCGATCCGCTGCTGCGCGCCGTGCTGCGCTCGCTGGCCGACTGGTACGGCGAGTGGCTGGGCGCGGAGGGCGATCCGGCGGCCTCGCGGCTGCAGCAGGCGTACGCCGCCGGCTGCACGACCCTGGGCCGCACGGTGCGCGCGGTGCTCCCTGGCGGCACCGAGGCGACCGGCCGGGCGGTCGCCGTGGACGACGACGGGCGCCTGGTCGTGGCCACCGCCGCGGGCGAGCGGGCGGTCGCCGCGGGCGACGTCGTCCATGTGCGGCCGGCGGGAGAGTGAGCCAGGCCACACCTGTCGTATGGTGGGTGCGGCAACCGCCATACAACAGGTGTGCGGAAGGGCCAGTACGCAGGGACCCTGGAGGGGGCGGGCGGTGACCGTGGACGACGCGAGCGACCTCCCGTCGCACGACGGACCGGACCGGGAGCCGGAGAGCGGGCCGGAGGGCACCGCGCCCGACGACGAGCCGGACGGGCCGGGGGACGAACCGGAGGCCGGGCCGTCCGGGCCGGAAGAGGACCCCATCGCGCTCCGCCTGGAGCAGTTGATCATGGGCGCCGAGCGGCTCTACACGCCGTTCCAGGCGGCCCGCAGCGCCGGCGTCTCCATGGACCTCGCGGCCCGCTTCTGGCGGGCCATGGGCTTCGCCGACATCGGCCAGGCACGGGCCCTGACCGAGGCCGACGTGCTCGCGCTGCGGCGCCTGGCGGGTCTGGTGGAAGCCGGTCTGATCAGCGAGAACACGGCCATCCAAGTGGCCCGTTCCACGGGGCAGACCACCGCGCGGCTCGCCGAGTGGCAGACCGACTCCTTCCTGGAGGAGCTGACCGAGCCGCCCGAGCCCGGCCTGACCCGGGCCGAGGTGGCCTACCCGCTGGTCGAGCTGCTGCTGCCGGAGCTGGAGGAGTTCCTGACCTACGTCTGGCGGCGGCAGTTGGCCGCCGCCACCAGCCGGGTCGTGCGCTCCGACGACGAGGAGGCCGTCGACCGGCGGCTCGCGGTCGGCTTCGCCGACCTCGTCGGCTTCACCCGGCTGACCCGGCGGCTGGAGGAGGAGGAACTCGGCGAACTGGTCGAGGCCTTCGAGACCACGGCCGCCGACCAGGTCGCCGCCCACGGCGGCCGGCTGGTCAAGACCCTCGGTGACGAAGTGCTGTTCATCGCCGACGACCCGGGCACCGCCGCGGAGATCGGCATGCGGCTGATCGAGACGATGAACGGCGACGAGACGATGCCGGCGCTGCGGGTCGGCATCGCCTTCGGCACGGTCACCACGCGCATGGGCGACGTCTTCGGCACGACGGTGAACCTGGCGAGCCGGCTGACCTCGATAGCGCCGCGGGACGCGGTGCTCGTGGACGGGGAACTCGCGCAGGCGCTGGTCGCCGGCGGCGAGGCGCCCGAGTCCGAGGCGGAGGTCGAGCCCGGGTCGGACGAGAAGTACCGGTTCGCGCTGCAGCCGATGTGGCGGCGGCCGGTGCGCGGTCTCGGCGTCGTGGAGCCCTGGCTGCTGAGCCGCCGCGGGGGCTGATCGCCGGCGCGGGGCGCGCACGGGCCGTACGGGTCCGCGGTGCCGCTTTCGCCGGCGGGGGCCGCGCCCTACCCTGCTCGGGTTGGTTCACGATCGTTAACGGCCGACCCGAAGGGTGCGTGGGCAATGTCCGAGCTGCGGTTTGGTGAGTGGGTGGCGGTCCGCCGGCACGGTGACGCGGGGCGGGTCGCCGAGCTGGTGCTCGACCGGCCGAAGGCGATGAACGCCGTCTCCACCGGGATGGCGCGCGCGATCACCGAGGCGTGCGAGGCGCTGGCGGCCGACCGCTCGGTGAGCGTGGCCGTGGTGAGCTCGACCCACGAACGGGCCTTCTGCGTGGGCGCGGACCTCAAGGAGCGGAACTCCTTCTCCGACGCCGACCTGATGAAGCAGCGCCCGCACACCCGCGCCGCCTACACCGCCGTGCTGGAGCTGCCGATGCCCGCGGTGGCCGCCGTGCACGGCTACGCGCTGGGCGGCGGCTACGAACTGGCGCTGGCCTGCGACGTGATCGTGGCGGACCCGACGGCCGTCGTCGGCCTGCCGGAGGTCAGCGTCGGGGTGATCCCCGGCGGCGGCGGCACGCAGCTGCTCCCGCGCCGGGTGGGCGCCGCCCGGGCGGCGCAGCTGATCTTCACGGGACGGCGGGTGCCGGCCGCCGAGGCGCTCGCGCTGGGCCTGGTGGACGTCCTCGCCGAGGAGGGCCAGGACGGCGCGGAGGCGCTGGCGCTGGCCGGCCGGATGGCCCGGAACTCCCCGGTCGGGCTGTGGGCCGCCAAGCGGGCGCTGCGCCTCGGACAGGGCACGGACCTGCGCACCGGCCTGGACGTGGAGGACGCGGCCTGGCGCTCGGTCGCCTTCTCCGGGGACCGGGCCGAGGGCGTCGCGGCGTTCAACGAGAAGCGCGACCCGGTGTGGCCGGGGGAGTGATTGGCGCGGGAAACGGCCGTGCCGGGCGGGCTCGGAGCGCGCACGATCCGGTAAACGTCGCAAACTGGTAAAAAGCGGCGGCGACAGGAGACGGGCGCATGAACGGCACCGGCGGCGGGGACGCCCGACTGCGCGCCGTCGCCGAGCTGGCGCGGGCGGTCGCGGCGGCGAAGTCGCCGATGGAGGCGGTCGTCGCCGCCGCGACCGCCGCGCGGGTCGCCCTCGGCGGCACCATGGCGGCGGTCTCCCGCTGGGAGCGCGACCGCGGGCGGCTGCGGGTCCTGGTCAACGACGGCGATCTCGCGCCCGACGAGGAGGCGCAGCCGGCCGAGGAGGTCTACTCGGTCGCCGACTTCCCCGAGATCGTGGAGTTCCTGCACGGCCGGTGGACCGAGGGCGGCGAACCGCACGCCTGGGTCGAGACGGCGGACGGCCCGGCGGGCGACCGCGCCGGCGCCTACTGCCACCAGCGGGTCGCCATGCTCCGCCGGCGCGGCCGCTCCTCCTGCGTGATCGCGCCGATCCTGCTGCACGGGCTGGCCTGGGGCGAGCTGTACGTCGCCCGGGCGGCCGGACGGCCGGTCTTCGACCGGGACGACACGGAGTTCGCCACCGTCCTGGCGGCGCTCACGGCCGCCGGTATCGCGCAGACCGAGCGGCTGGCGGAGGTCCGGCGGCTGGCCTTCACCGACCCCCTGACGGGGTTGGCCAACCGGCGGGCGGTCGACCAGCGCCTGGAGGAGGCCCTGGAACGGCACCGCGGCGACGGCACCCCGGTCAGCCTGGTGGTCTGCGACCTCAACGGCCTCAAACGGGTCAACGACCAGCTCGGGCACGCGGTCGGCGACCGCCTGCTGGTCGGCTTCGGCTCGGTGCTCTCGCTGTGCGGCGCGGCACTGGCGGACAGCCTGGTGGCCCGGCTGGGCGGCGACGAGTTCTGCCTGCTGTCGGTGGGGCACGGCGCCGAGGACGTGGTCCGGGTCGCCGAGGAACTGTGCGTTCGGACCAAGTGGCTGGGACTCGGCGACGGGGTGGCGGTCGGGGTGGCCTCGACGGACGCGGAGATCGGGCCGGTCACCTCGGCGCGACGACTGTTCCGGCTGGCGGACGCCGCTCAGTACCGGGCGAAGGCGCTGCACTCCATCGAGCCGGTCGTGGCGGGCCGCGGCGCGCCGGAGGACCCGGTCGTCCGCCTCGCCGACCAGCCCGCCGGCCACGACGTCGAACGCCGCCGCTTCCGCGGCCGGGACTAGGCGGGCGACGCCCGTGCCGTCCGGGCCGGCGCGAGGTGTCCTCCCTGCGGCGGCGCGGGGCGTGTTCCGGTCGGCCGTCGTGCGCCGGAGGTGGTTCCGGGGGCGTGGGAGTCGTGGCCGGGGTGCGGGTGGTGCCGGTGTGTGGTGCCGGGGGGCCGGGGCGTCCGGCGTCCGATGGCCGGCTCGGCGGCGCCGACGGCGGTGGCTTCGCGCCGCGGGGTCGTGTTCCGGTCGCCCGTCGTGCGCCGGAGGTGGTTCCCGGGCGTGGGCGGGCCGCTGTGTCGGGCCCCCGGCCGTGGCGGGAGTCGCCGGGGTGCCGGGGCGTGCGGCGTGTGTCGTGATTCCGCGCTGCGGGGTCGACGCCCTGCCGTCCCCCTCGCGGGGCGGGAGTCGCGGCCTCCGCTCGTGCGGGCGCCCGCCGTCAAGGGCGCTCGCGCCGCCCGCGGCGTCGTGCGCGGAGGTGAGAAACCGGACACGTGACAGCTAGCGATTCAGTCCGTAGGGTGCGTGAATATGGGTATGCATAACGTGGTGATCGGGGCCCACGGGGCCACGGTGGAGGATGTGCTGGCGGTCGCCCGGGGTGGCGCGCACGTGGAGCTGTCGGCGGAGGCGCTGGCCGGGATCGCCGCGGCGCGCGACGTCGTGGACGCGCTGGCGGCCAAGCCGGAGCCCGTCTACGGCGTCTCCACCGGCTTCGGCGCGCTGGCGGTGCGGCACATCAGCCCCGAGCTGCGCGCCCAGCTGCAGCGCAGCCTCGTGCGCTCGCACGCGGCCGGCATGGGCCCGCGGGTGGAGCGCGAGGTCGTCCGCGCGCTGATGTTCCTGCGGCTCAAGACGCTCGCCTCCGGCCGGACCGGTGTGCGCCCCGTCGTCGCGGAGACGATGGCCGCCCTGCTCAACGCCGGCATCACCCCCGTGGTCCACGAGTACGGCTCGCTGGGCTGCTCCGGCGACCTGGCCCCGCTCGCGCACTGCGCGCTGGTGCTGATGGGCGAGGGCGAGGCGGAAGGCCCCGACGGCGTCGTGCGGCCCGTGCCGGAGCTGCTGGCCGAGCACGGCATCACGCCCGTCGAGCTGCGCGAGAAGGAGGGCCTGGCCCTCATCAACGGCACCGACGGCATGCTCGGCATGCTCGTCATGGCCCTCGACGACCTGCGCCTGCTGTTCACCTCCGCGGACGTCACGGCCGCGCTGTCCCTGGAGGCGCTGCTCGGCACCGACAAGGTGCTCGCCCCCGAACTGCACGCCATCCGCCCGCACCCGGGCCAGGCCGCCAGTGCCGGCAACATGCGCCGGGTGCTCGCCGGGTCCGGACTCACCGGGCACCACCAGGACGACGCGCCCCGTGTGCAGGACGCGTACTCGATCCGCTGCGCTCCGCAGGTGGCCGGCGCGGGCCGGGACACCGTGGCGCACGCGCTGACCGTCGCGGAACGCGAACTGGCCGCGGCCGTCGACAACCCCGTGGTGGTGTTCGGGGAGGACGGCTCCGAGGGGCGGCTGGAGTCCAACGGCAACTTCCACGGCGCCCCGGTGGCGTACGTGCTGGACTTCCTGGCCATCGCGGCCGCCGACCTCGGCTCGATAGCGGAACGGCGCACCGACCGGCTCCTGGACAAGAGCCGTTCGCACGGCCTGCCCGCGTTCCTGGCCGACGACCCGGGCGTGGACTCGGGCCTGATGATCGCTCAGTACACGCAGGCCGCGCTCGTCAGCGAGAACAAGCGGCTCGCGGTCCCGGCCTCGGTGGACTCCATCCCCTCCTCGGCGATGCAGGAGGACCACGTCTCGATGGGCTGGTCGGCCGCGCGCAAACTGCGGCAGGCCGTGGACAACCTGGCCCGCATCGTGGCGATCGAACTGGTCGCCGCGTCCCGGGCGATCGAGCTGCGGGTGCAGGGCAGCGAGGTGCTGGTGCCCGCGCCGGCGTCGCAGGCGGTGCTGAAGGCGGCGCGTGAGGCGGATGTGACCGGGCCGGGCCCGGACCGCTTCCTGTCGCCGGACCTGGCGGCCGCGTACGAGTTCGTGCGCAGCGGCGCGCTGGTGGCGGCGGCCGAGTCGGCGACCGGGCCGCTCGCCTGAGTCCGGTGGGTCAGTAGGCGCGGGCGCGGCGGCTCGCATTGAGGACGAGCGCCGCACCCATGCCGAGGAACGCGGTGCCGCCGATCAGGTACGGCGTGGTGTCGACGCTGCCGGTGTCCGCGAGCCGCTGTTCCCCGGCACCGCCGGACGCGGTGGTGGAGGTGGTCGTGGACACCTCGGCAGCCGTCGTCGTCGTGTGCTCCGGGCTGGCGGACGCGTTCGGCACGAAGTAGAGCGCGCCCAGGACGGCCGCGGCGGTGACGGCGACGTAGGCGGGAGGGCGGTACGAGGTCAATGGATCCCCCAGCGGATGCGGTGACTTGACCGTGGAGCCCGATGGTAGTGAGACAAGGGGGCGGAGGAAAGTTCGAACCCGGAACGCCCCCTTCCGCAACCTCCGCGCCGCCCCCGCGGGTATCCTCCCGCCCGGATCCGGGTGCCTCCCCCCGCGGCGGGCCGCGCGAGCATACGCTCCGTCACATGAGCACTACTGACATCCCCATCGGGGAGAGCGGGCCGCGATACGTGCGGCTCCAGGTCGAGCTGGTCCTGGAGATCACGGGGTCCGACGAGCTGACGGATGCCGCGCTCGACCAGCTCGGCGGCGACGAGTACATGCCCGACGACGAGCGGCAGCACGCGGAGTCCTCGGTCCGCCAGGACGAGTCGGAGGCCCTGGCGTACCTGGTCGATCCGTTCGACCTGGTCACAGGCGTGCCGGGGATCGAGATGGTCCAGGCGTCATGGTCCTGCGCTCACACCGAGTACGACCCCGACTCCGACGAGTGGGACCTCTACGACGACGAGGCCGCCGACGACGCCGACGACGACGCATCCGACGACGCCGATGCGGAAGGGAAGGAACCGGGCCGCCGCTGAACGCGTCTTGATAGGTGCGTGCCTCACAGGCCCCGGGCCCATCATTGGGCCCGGGGTTCCGCATGAGCTGCTGTGGGCAACGCGATGGTGTTGTTTCCCACACTCTGCGGCGTGGAGGAACGGACCTAAGACCCTGGCAGTTCCCGAGAGTACGACCGAGGCTCGAATTGAGGTCCGCGGCCCGCGTAGCCGCGGGCTGGGGGATCGCGTACCGAAGACATTGGAGATTCGTGTGAAGCGCGCCGAGACCGGCACAGCCAACGACCCGCGCCCCACCCGCAAGCGCGGAACCGGGCTGGCAGCGATAGCACTGCTGGCCGTCGGCGCGATCACGCTGACCGCCTGCGGTGGGGACAAGGCGGACGCCGGCACCGACAACACCGTCAAGTCCCAGGCGTCGGTGGACGAGGCCGCGGCCCAGGACGCCTCCGACGCCCGAATAGCCATCACCCCCAAGACCGGCGCCGACAACGTCAGCATCAACTCCGGTTCCAAGGTCGCCGTCACCGACGGCAAGCTGAGCGCCGTGACGATGACCGCGGTCTCGGGCGGCAAGGAGATCGAGGGAACGATCTCCGCCGACGGCACGAGCTGGGCGCCGAACGCGCCGCTGGAGCGCGCCACCCAGTACACGATCGTCGCCAAGGCGGAGGACGCGAAGGGCCGCAAGGCGACGGAGAACTCGACGTTCACCACCGTCTCGGCCGCGCACAGCTTCATCGGTTACTACACGCCCGAGGCCGGCCAGACCGTCGGCGTGGGCATGCCGGTGTCGATCAACTTCAACAAGGCCATCACGGACAAGAAGGCCGTCCAGTCCGGCATCACGGTCAGCTCCAGCAGCGGCCAGCCGGTCGTCGGCCACTGGTTCAACGGCACCCGCCTGGACTTCCGCCCCCAGAACTACTGGACCGCCGGTTCCACCGTCACGGTCAAGCTGAACCTGGACGGTGTCGAGGGCGCCGACGGCGTCTACGGCGTCCAGGAGAAGACCGTCTCCTTCAAGATCGGGCGCAGCCAGGTCTCCACGGTCGACGCCTCGACCCACCAGATGAAGGTCGTCCGTGACGGCAAGGTCATCAAGAACATCCCGATCTCGGCCGGCTCCGACGAGCACACCACCTACAACGGTCAGATGGTGATGTCGGAGAAGTTCACCGAGACCCGGATGAACGGTGCCACCGTGGGCTTCACCGACGACGACGGCAAGGGCGAGTACGACATCAAGGACGTGCCGCACGCCATCCGCCTGACCACGTCCGGCACCTTCATCCACGGCAACTACTGGGGCTCGGACTACGTCTTCGGCCACGTCAACACCAGCCACGGCTGCGTGGGCCTGAACGACACCAAGGGCGCCAAGGACACCAGCACCGACGCGTACTGGTTCTACCAGAACTCGATCATCGGCGACGTGGTGATCGTGAAGAACTCCAAGGACAAGACGGTCGACCCCGCGAACGGGCTCAACGGCTGGAACATGAGCTGGGCCGACTGGAAGGCCGGCAGCGCCGTCTGATCCCTCTCGGCTTCCTCCCGACGCGCGAGGGGCCCGGAACCGCACGGTTCCGGGCCCCTCGCGCGTGTGCGGGCTAGTCCTTGGAGCCGTCGACGATGACCGGGGCGCCGCTGCCGTTCGTGCCGCAGGGGACCGCGTACACCGGGTGGGCCTTGGCGGCGTCCTTGAAGGCCTCCAGGCACTGGTTGTAGAGCACCTTGTCGTTCAGCGATCGGGCGATGATCTGGTTGGCGCGGGCGATGCCCTCCGCCTCGATGCGCTTGCGCTCGGCCTCGGCCTTGGCCGTGCGTGCCGCCTCGACCGCACGCTCGGTGTCCTGCTCCTGCTGGATCTTCTTGTCGATCTGCGTCTGCAGCTGGTCCGAGGGCCGCACATTGCGCAGGTTGACGGCCGTGATGTCGATGCCGCGCGGCGCGAGGCGCTCCTTGATCAGGGCGTCGATCTCCCGGCCGATCTCCTCGCGGGCGGAGGCGTAGCCCTCCTCGCTGGTGTGCCTGGCGAAGACGTTGCGGATGATCTCGCGGCTGTCCGGCACCACCAGGCGCTCCTGGATGGCCTCCTCGTTGCCGGCCAGCCGGTAGAGGGCGACGGCCTTGGCGGGCACCACGGCCCACTTCACGGTGACGTCCGCGTACAGCACTCCGCCCTGCGAGGAGCGGACCTCGACGACGTCCTTGTCGTAGAGGTCGAGGTCCGCCGGGCGGGTGGAGAAGGACGTGATGTCGGTGAACGGCGACGTGAGGTGGACGCCGGAGGTCATCGGCGAGCCGACTCTGCCGAAGGTCACGGGTACGCCGACCTCGTAGGCGTTCACGACGTGGACGCAGGCGAAGACTCCGGCCAGCACGCCGGCGAGGGCGCCGAGCGCCGCGCCGAGCTTCCAGCCCCCGGTGCGGCCGCGGCCGACCAGGAACAGCACGACGGCCGCGATCAGCAGCAGTATGCACAGCACGAACACGGGAATCCCCCTGGGGCGAAGCGGTCCGCGCCGCCTCCCCGTGCGGCGCGCAGCGCATCGTAACGGCCCCCGGAGTCTAGGAGGTTCGCAGTTGCTGGGGGTCGTCGAGGACGTCGCGCACGACGCTGTAGGCCGCGCCCAGCAGGACGCCCTCCCGGCCCAGCCGGGACACCAGGACGGCGTCCGCGGGCCATTGGCGGTCGGTCACCCGGCGGTCCAGCTCCCGCACCAGCGCCCCGCGCAGCCAGGGGGCGAGCGCGGCGAGGGTGCCGCCCAGCACGACGGCCTGCGGGTCCAGCAGGTTCACCGCGCCGCTGAGCGCGATGCCGAACGCCTGCCCGGCCGCGGCCAGCGACTTCAGCGCCGCGGGGTCGTCCCCGGCGGCCGCGGTGTGCAGGGCCTTGAGGGCGTCCGACCGGTCGAGGCGGATCCCGGCGGACCGCAGCACCGCCTCCTCGCCCGCGTACTGCTCCAGGCAGCCGCGGGAGCCGCACGAGCAGCGGGGTCCGTTGGGGAACACCGGTACGTGGCCGAGCTCCCCGGCGAAGCCGCGGGCGCCGCGGAACAGCCGGCCGTCGACGACGAGCGCGGCGCCGATGCCGATCTCCGCCGATACGTGCACGAAGTCCGTGACGCCCTCGTGGCCGCCGAGCCACAGCTCCGCCAGCGCGCCGAGGTTGGCCTCGTTGTCGACCAGCGTCGCGGCGGGGGTGAGGCCGTCGAAGAACTCCGCGGCCGGCACGTCCTCCCAGTCGAGGTTGGGGGCCCGCGTCACCTGCCGCCGGTCGCGCCCGACCAGGCCAGGTACGGCGACCGTCAGCCCGGCGGGGAAGAGCCCGTCCTCCCGGGCCTCCTCCGTCACCTGCCGTACGAGCGCGGCGAGTTCGCGCAGTACCTCGGGTGCGGGCCGGCCGCGGTTGGCGGTCTCGACGCGGGCCCGGACGCGGACCGTGCCGCGCAGGTCGATCGCGCAGACCGCCAGGTGGTCGACCCCGACCTCGGCGCCCAGGCCGACCGGGCCGGTGTCGCTGAGGGCGAGCGCGGTGCCGGGCCGGCCGACCGTGCCGGGGCGCTGCGTGCCGAGCTCCACCAGCAGCCCGGCCGCCAGCAACTCGTCCACCAGCGTCGAGACCGTCGCGCGGGTCAGCCCGACCTCGGCGGCCACCGCGGCGCGTGACATCTCGCCGTACGCGGCCACGGCATGGGCTACCAGGGCCAGATTCCGCCTCCGCACGCCCGCCTGCGATCCCGGGCCGTCCGCCACGCGCAGATCCCCTCTCGTCCGGTGTTCGATGTCCGATGTACCTTTCATGCGTTCATGTCCCCACCCTCGCACGCCCAGCGGCCCGGTCAACCGCCCGCCGGACGGGCCCGTACGTGCATCCGCTCGCCCTGGGCCCCGAAGAGACTCAGGAACTCCACGGGCTGCGGTCCAGCGTTGGCGAAGCCGTGCGGGGTGCGGGTGTCGAACTCGGCGGCCTCACCCGCGGTCAGCACCAGATCGTGGTCGCCGAGGACCAGCCGCAGGCGGCCGGAGAGCACGTAGACCCACTCGTACCCCTCGTGGCGCCCCTGCTCGGGCCGTGCGGCCGGGTCCTGCGGCGCCTGGATGATCATCTTGTACGCGTGCAGCCCGCCCAGGTAGCGGGTGAGCGGCACGAAGGTCTGCCCGTGCCGGGTGACCGGGCGCGGATGGACGCGCGGGTCCCCGGTCGGTGGCGCCCCCACCAGTTCGTCCAGCGGCACGCCGTACGCCTTCGCCAGCGGCAGCAGCAGTTCCAGCGTGGGTTTGCGCTGCCCGGACTCCAGCCGGGACAGGGTGCTCGACGAGATCCCGGTGGACTCGCCGACCTGCGCGAGCGTGGCACCGCGCTCCCGCCGCAGGGCCCGCAGCCGGGGTCCGACGGCGGACAGCACGCCGGGGATGTCGTCGTCTGCCATGCCTCCATTTGCCGTTCCGGCAAGCGATCTTGTCAAGGCCGTACCGGGTGGCGAACGTCTCCCGCGCCGGTGCGGCCCGCGCGGAGGACGCTCCGCGCGGGCCCCACCGGAAGGCCGCGTCGCCGCCGGGGACCGCTCACTCCACCCCGAAGGCCCGCGACAGCTCCGCCCCGATGCGGCCGAGGGACTCCTCGTCACGCGGGACCGGGTCGTAGGACGGGCCCTCCGCGGTGTTCCAGCGGCGGGCGATCTCCTGCGGGGTCTCGCCCGTCAGCAGGGCCGCCGCCTGGGCTGCAGCGCCGAGGGCGACGAGCTCGTCGGCCACCGGGACGCGCACCGCGCGGCCAGAGAGCCGCCGGACGGTCTCCCGCCAGGCGGTGCCCCGGGCGCCGCCGCCGATCAGCAGCAGCGGCGCGTCGAAGGGGGCGCCGTCGACCGCGAGGACCTGGTCGAGCGCGCTGAGCAGGGCGTACGCGGCGCCGTCGTAGGCGGCCTGGAGGATCTGCCCCGGCGTGGTGTCGTGCCGCAGCCCGGTCAGCAGGCCGGAGGCGTACGGGAGGTTGGGCGTGCGCTCGCCGTCGAGGAACGGCAGCAGCACGGTGGAGCCGCCCGGGGCCACCGCTTCCCGGTCGAGCGAGAGCAGGGCCGCGACCTTGTCGACGGCGAGCGTGCAGTTGAGCGTGCAGGCCAGCGGGAGCCAGCCGCCGTGGCCGCCGGCGAAGCCGGCCACGATGCCCGTCGGGTCGGCGGGACGGGCCGCCGAGGGGGTGTAGACGGTGCCGGAGGTGCCGAGGCTGAGCGCCGGCTGGCCCGGGGCGAGGCCGAGGCCGAGGGCGGCGGCGGCGTTGTCGCCGGTGCCCGCGGCGACCAGGGCGCCCTCGCGCAGCGGCAGGCCCGGCAGCACGGCGCCGGCCTGCTCGCCGGGGCCGAGGACGCGGGGCAGCAGGGCCGGGTCCAGGCCGATCGAGGCCAGCATCGCCTCGTCGTAGGCCTCGGTGTCGGTGGCCCACCAGCCGGTGCCGGAGGCGTCGCCGCGGTCGGTGACGGCGGCCCCGCTGAGCCGCTCGGTGAGGAAGTCGTGGGGCAGCCGCACGGCCGCGGCGGCCTTGGCGGCCTCCGGCTCGTGCTCGGCCAGCCAGGCCCACTTGGTGACGGTGAAGCTCGTGCCGGGCACGCTGCCGAAGCGCTCCGCCCACCAGGCGGCGCCGTGCTTCTCGACCAGGGCGGCGGCCTGCGGCGCGGAGCGCACGTCGTTCCAGAGCAGCGCGGGGCGCAGCGGCTTGCCGTCCGCGTCCAGTACGACCAGGCCGTGCTGCTGCCCGCCGACGGAGATCGCGCCCGCCTCCGCGGCGTACGGGCCGAGCTGGGCGAGGGCCTCGCCGAGTGCTCTCCACCACACCTCGGGGTCGGTCTCGCGGCCCTCCCCCTCGCTCACCACATGCCGTGCCTGGCCCCTGGCCAGCACCTTTCCGGTCTCCACCTCGACTGCCAGCACCTTGGTGGACTGCGTGGAGCTGTCCACACCCAGTGCGATCGTTCCGTGCCCCATGTCGCGGCTCATGCTGCGGCTCCCTTCACAAAGCGGCGTTCGCATATTAATTTGTTCAGCGGTCTTACGAATAGGAGCCGCCGCGATGAGTTTCACCCCCACCCCCGACGACAAGTTCACCTTCGGTCTCTGGACCGTCGGCTGGCAGGGTCGCGACCCCTTCGGCGACGCGACCCGCCCCGCCCTCGACCCCGTCGAGAGCGTCAACCGGCTCGCCGAGCTCGGTGCCTACGGCGTCACCTTCCACGACGACGACCTGATCCCCTTCGGCTCGGACGACAGCGCGCGTGAGGGCCACATCAAGCGCTTCCGCCAGGCCCTGGACGCCACCGGTCTGAAGGTGCCGATGGCCACCACCAACCTCTTCACGCACCCGGTCTTCAAGGACGGCGGCTTCACCGCGAACGACCGCGAGGTGCGGCGCTTCGCACTCCGCAAGACCATCCGCAACATCGACCTCGCCGCCGAGCTCGGCGCCAAGGTCTATGTCGCCTGGGGCGGCCGCGAGGGCGCCGAGTCCGGTGCCGCCAAGGACGTACGGGTCGCCCTCGACCGCTTCAAGGAGGCGTTCGACCTCCTCGGCGAGTACGTCATCGAGCAGGGCTACGACATCCGCTTCGCCATCGAGCCCAAGCCGAACGAGCCGCGCGGCGACATCCTGCTGCCGACCATCGGCCACGCGCTGGCGTTCATCAACGAGCTGGCCCACCCCGAGCTCGTCGGCCTCAACCCCGAGGTCGGCCACGAGCAGATGGCCGGGCTGAACTTCCCGCACGGCATCGCGCAGGCGCTGTGGCACGGCAAGCTCTTCCACATCGACCTCAACGGCCAGACCGGCATCAAGTACGACCAGGACCTGCGCTTCGGCGCCGGCGACCTGCGCTCCGCGTTCTGGCTGGTCGACCTGCTGGAGACGGCCGGTTACGAGGGCCCGCGCCACTTCGACTTCAAGCCCCCGCGGACCGAGGACATGGACGGCGTGTGGGCCTCCGCCGCCGGCGGCATGCGCAACTACCTCATCCTCAAGGAGCGCGCCGCCGCGTTCCGCGCCGACCCGGCCGTGCAGGAGGCGCTGAAGGCCTCCCGCCTGGACCAGCTGGCGCAGCCGACCCTCGGCGAGGGCGAGAGCCTGGCCGACCTGCTCGCCGACCGCGGCGCCTACGAGGAGTTCGACGCCGACGCCGTCGCCACCCGCGGGTCCGCCTTCGAGCAGCTGGACCAGCTCGCCATGGACCACCTGCTCGGCACCCGCTGAGCCGGTCCAAGCGCGGCCCCCGGGCCGTAAACGGGTTGCCGCCGGGTCCCGCCCGGCGGCAACCTGCCCGCATGACGGAACTGCGTACGCTCACCCCGCACGACTGGCGGCTGTGGCGCGGCCTGCGCCTGGCCGCCCTCGCCGACGCCCCCCACGCCTTCGGTTCCCGACTCGCCGACTGGCAGGGCACCGGGGACCGCGAGGAGCGCTGGCGCGACCGGCTCGCCCTGCCCGGCACCCACCTGGCGGCCGTGCGCGACGGAGTGCCCTGCGGCATGGCGAGCGGTGTCCGGGGCGAGCAGCCCGGCACCACAGAACTGATCTCGATGTGGGTGGCCCGTGACGCGCGCGGCCACGGCGTGGGCGACCTGCTGATCCGGGCCGTCGAGACCTGGGCCGCGGGGACCGGAGCCGCGGTGCTCACCCTCGCCGTCGCGGACGGCAACGAGCCGGCCGCCGCGCTCTACCGCCGCAACGGCTTCGAGGACTCCGGCGAACGCGGGCTCATGCCCGACGGCCGCCCGGAGCGATTCATGGCGAAGCGGCTCCCGGCGGCCCCGGTGTGAGGCGACTCACCAGGCGAACGCCTCGGGGGCCGGCCCCGGCCCCGGGAAGATCTCGTCCAGCCCGGCCAGCACCTCCGGGTCCAGCTTCAGTTCCACCGCGCGCAGTGCCGACGTGAACTGCTCCGTCGTGCGCGGCCCCACGATCGGCCCCGTGACCCCGGGCCGGGTCAGCAGCCACGCCAGGGCCACCTCGCCCGGCTCCAGACCGTGCTTGTCCAGCAGGTCCTCGTACGCCTGCACCTTGGCCCGGACCGCCGGATCGGCCAGGCCCGCGGCCGACCGGCCGACCTTGGTGCGGGACCCGGTGTTCTCGCGCTCCTTGCGCAGCGCGCCGCCCAGCAGTCCCTGGTGCAGCGGCGACCACGGGATCACCCCGAGGCCGTACTCCCGCGCCGCGGGGATCACGTCGGCCTCCGCCCGCCGCTCCGCCAGGTTGTACAGGCACTGCTCGCTGACCAGGCCCACCATGCCGCGGTTCGCGGCGAGCTCGTTGGCCTGCGCGATCTTGTAACCGGGGAAGTTCGACGACGCGGCGTAGAGGATCTTCCCCTGGCGGATCAGCACGTCGACCGCCTGCCAGATCTCCTCGAAGGGCGTGGCGCGGTCGATGTGATGGAACTGGTAGACGTCGATGCGGTCCGTGCCGAGCCGCCGCAGGCTCGCCTCCGCCGCCCGCCGGATGTGCAGCGCGGTGAGCCGGTCGTGGTTGGGCCAGGACTGCTCGTGCCACGCCTTTCCGTCGGCCGACATGTTCCCGTAGACCTTCGTGGCCAGCACGACCTTGTCGCGCCGGCCACCGCCGCGTGCGAACCACGCGCCGATGACCTTCTCCGTCAGTCCCTTTTCCTCGGCCGTGCCGTAGATGTCCGCCGTGTCGAAGAAGTTGACGCCCGCGTCCAGTGCGGCGTCCATGATCCGGTGACTGTCCGGCTCGTCCGTCTGCCCGCCGAAGTTCATCGTGCCCAGCACGATCCGGCTGACCTTCAGACCCGTGCGGCCCAGCTGCGTGTACTCCATGGAAGACCAGCCAACGCCTTCGAGTGGACTCACGGCAAGGGGAGTTGGGGATCACCGGGTACGGCGCCTCCGCCGGGCGGCAGGTCCGGCGGGGGCGGCGGGGGGCAGCGTGGGACCGCCGTCGCGCACCTGGAGCACGGGTGCTGTCGGCGCCGGTGCCGCTGCCGGCGCGCAGGCCGGGACGAGGGGGGCGTTCGCGGCGGAACTCGACGTCGTGGCGGGGCGCACCGGCCGGCCCGGACGGCGACCGCGTCCCGGACGGGGAGTTCGTCCGCGCCGACGACGGCGCCGTCGGTCGGCACCTCGGCGCAGCCGTGTACAGGGTCAGCCGCGTACGGATCTCACGGGAGACCGGCGGCCGGGACGCGCGCCGGGCGGGGCGCCGCGGGGCGCCTGCCCGCCGGGGCGGCAGGAATCGGCTGTCCGGACGGGTCAGGCCGCCTGGCCGCCGGCCGTGCCTTTGGCGAAGCCCTCGCGCAGCCGGGTGAGTTCGTCGTCCGGGACGGCCCGCGCCCAGGCGTCGGGCACGCCCCGGACGGTGTGGTCGCTGCTGGTGGCGGCGGTGTAGGTGGCCGTGCAGGTCAGTGCGACCGAACCGGAGGGTTGCATCGTCCGCTGGTAGGCGCAGCGCTTGATCTTCCTGCCGTCGAGCGTCATGTCGATGGTGATCTCCGCGTGGACCGGGGCGTCGGCGCTCGCTTCGGCGCCCGCCGATCCGTACGCGGAGTTCTGGAGTGTGAAGCGGGCCGTGCAACTGGTGCTGCCGCAGGGGGAGAAGCGCGCCTTGCCGACCGTGGTGAAGGTGACCGTGGGGTCGACGGCGGTCCGCAGCGCCGTCAGGTCCTGCTCGAAGCCGGTGGTGAACGCGTCGCGGTCGGTGCCGGTGAGCACGGAGACGGAGGTGTCGGTGCCGGCGGCCAGTGGGAGCGGTCCGGTCGCGGCGGGGGAGGAGCCGGAGGCCAAGCGGAGCAGGGTGTGGGGCGCGGAGTCGCTGATGGAGAAGCGGCCGCCCGGCGTGGACAGCAGCGTGGCGGCCCGTCCGGCCTCCCGGGCCGGGGAGGCGGTGGCGGAGGACGCGCTGCCGGCCGCGTCCCGGAGCAGGGCGGCGACGTTGGCGGGGGCCAGCGGGGCCGTCAGGTCGTCGATCTCGGGGAGGTCGGAGGCCGCGTCGAGCCAGTGGCCGGAGATGCGGTCCAGCAGGTCGCCGGAGTAGCCGCGGCTCTTCCAGTACGCCTGGTCCGCCTTGGCCAGCCGGTTGTCGCCGGCGGTGAGCATCCGTACGGTCAGGCCTTCGTCGCCGAGGGAGCCGCGGCCCCATCCGCCCGGTGTGGTCTGCAGGTCGAAGGGCGTGGTCGAGCCCGCGTCGCGGGCGAACTCACCCCGGTACGACAGCACCTGGGCCTTCTCCAGGTTGTCCGCGGCCTCGCGCAGCATCCGCGCGGCGTCGGCGGCCGCCACCGGCGAGCCGCCGGGGGCCGTCCCCGCGGAACCGTCGCTCCAGGGGCTCGCTATGAGCAGCCCGGCCACCAGGACGGCGGTGGCGACACCGGCGAGGGCGAGCAGCAGCGTGGCGCGCCGGGGCCGGGACGCCGGCGGCGGTGCGCAGGCGGGCGTCGCCGGGTACGGGGGCCGGGCGGAGCCGTACACCGGCGGGGCGGGCGGCCCGAAGCCGCCGCCGTGTTCCGGCCCGGAACCGTCGCCGGCCCCCTGGCGGGTGCCGTGTCCGTCCCCGCCCCACGGCGTTCCGTCCGTCATCTGCGAGTCTCCCCATCGTGCATGGCCGCGCGTTCCCTGATGCGCGCCACCGTCAGAACGCTTCTCATCCAGGCGCCGACCTTCTCATCCGGCCCCCACGCCTGCCTCGGGCTTCGGTAAATCCCCGGCCGCGGCTTCCCGCCAGGGCGCTCGGAGTTCTCATCCGACTCCGGCGCGAACTCCTCCGCCGGCGGAAAGCCGCCCTGGGACCGGCCCTCGCTGTCGCGCCGGTCACCACCGTCGACTCGGTGTCGGCGGGCATGACGCGGGCACACGGCAAGGTACTCCAGCCGCTCCACGGCCCGGGCACCGACGTGACCGTCACCGAGGCGCGGAGCGCGCCCTCCTCCGGGAGCCGCGCGGGTCGCCTCGCAACCGGGCACGGCCGGTGCCGTCGGCGTCCTCAGTGGTCCACCCGGGCAACGGCGCAGTCCTGCACGGGTTCCGGCGGCCGGCGGCAGCGGGTGGCCATCACCCGCGCGCTGGGGAGAGACCGCAGGTGCCGCTCGCCGACGAGCCGACCGGCGCCCTGGACGAGGGCGCGCGACGAGATCCGCGCCCTGCTCGGGGTGTGGAAGGAGCACGGGCCGACCTTCGTCTCCTGCGCACCCACCACACCCACATCTGCCGGTGGGCCCCGCGGCAGGCGACGGTCGAGGCGGGCCGGACGACCGCCACCGGCAACCCCGCCGCGTCCGGCCGTCGTTCGCCCGTCGTGGGGCGGCCGTGCCCGGCGCGAGGCGGCCGCGCGGGCCCGGAACGGAACGGCCGGCGGGGTGCGGAGAGCGTGGCGGGGGGGGGCGACCGGGTTTCTCATCGCCCTCTCATCCCCACCTCACGCTGTCATCACAGCTGATTCCTACCGTCGCGTCAGCGGAAGGGAGGCCGGTCCTCCCTCCCGCTCCCCGGCTTCCGAACTCGGCGAGGAATCGCATGTTCTTCACGTATCTCCGGCGCGAACTCCGTCGCCGCAGAAAAGCGGCGCTTGTCATCGCGATGGGCCTCGCACTCGGTATCGCGCTGGTCATCACCGTCAACTCGGTGTCCGCGGGCATGACCCAGGCCCAGGGCAAGGTGCTCCAGTCGCTCTACGGCCTCGGCACGGACATGACCGTCACCAAGGCCGCCGATCCGTCCTCGGCGGGCGCGGAGCGTCCGCGCTTCCAGTTCAACGCGCGCGGCGACGACAAGGAACAGAGCAGCGACCGCGTCGTGGTCCAGGGCTTCACCACGCTGAAGTCCTCGGTGGTGAGCGACGTCGCGGGGCAGAGCGGCGTCAAGCAGGCCGTCGGCGGCCTCAGCCTGGTGGTCATCAAGATCAACGGCCAGTTCCAGCGCGGCACCTTCCAGCAGGACCCGAACAGCGGCGGGGGCGGCTTCGGCCGCGGGGGCGGCAGCCAGCAGCCGCGCGGCACCGTGCGCGGCGGCGGCGCCAACTTCGGCATCGACAACTTCACGCTCTTCGGCACCGACGTGGCGCACATGGACCTCGGCCCGCTGACCTCCTCGAAGATCACCTCCGGGAAGACCTTCACCAGCTCGCAGACCGACGCCAAGGTCGCCGTCCTGGACAGCGCGTACGCGAAGCAGAAGAAGCTGTCGGTGGGCAAGACGCTCACCATCTCGGGCACCACGTTCTCGGTGATCGGCATCGCGACCGCGGACAGCGGATCCTCCGGCGCGAACGTCTACATCCCGCTCCAGCAGGCCCAGACGCTGTCGGACTCCAAGGACAAGGTCACCACGGTCTACGTGTCGGCCACCGACTCGCAGAAGATCGACTCGGTCAAGTCGGCCATCCAGAAGAACATCTCCGGCACGACGGTGACGACCTCCTC
The DNA here is from genome assembly GCF_033793585.1 of Streptomyces sp. MI02-7b. NCBI lineage: Bacteria > Bacillati > Actinomycetota > Actinomycetes > Kitasatosporales > Streptomycetaceae > Streptomyces > Streptomyces sp. MI02-7b. The sequence goes on from NZ_JARAWX010000003.1 coordinate 380,557, forward strand.
GGACCTGGCGTCCACGGTGTCGGGTTCGCTGTCCACGGCCTCCGACCTGGCGACGAACGTGGGCAGGTGGCTGTCGATCGCTGTCCTGATCGCCGCGTTCCTGGTGGCCGGGCTGCTGACGTCCTCCGCGGTCAACCGCAGGGTGCGGGAGTTCGGCACCCTCAAGGCGCTGGGCTGGAAGAGCGGCCGGGTGACCCGTCAGGTGATGGGCGAGGCCCTGGTCAACGGCCTCATCGGCGGTGTCCTCGGCATCGCGCTCGGCCTCGGCTGCGCCTACCTCATCACCGAGATCAGCCCGACCCTGGAGGCGTCCGTCGGCCGCACCGGCGGTGGCGGTTCCGGTGGTGGCGGCTTCGGCGGTGGCGGTTTCGGCGGCGGGCAGGGCGGTCCGGCCCGGCAGGCCGCGTCCAACGTTCTCAAGATCGCACTCGAGGCCCCGGTCAGCGTCAACACCATCGTCGTCGCGGTGGTGCTGGCGGTCGCCGGCGGTCTGATCGCGGGCACCTTCGGCGGCTGGCGCGCCTCCCGGCTGCGTCCCGCCGACGCCCTGCGCCGCGTCGAGTAACCGCGCCTCCCTCCCCGAGACGGGTGCCGCGCCCCGGACCTTCCCCCTGGCGGGGCGCGGCTCCCACCCCTTCTCCTCCCAGGCTTCAGGAGTCATCTCATGTACAAGCTGAGCGGCGTGACCAAGCGCTACTCGCGCGGCAAGGACGTCGTGGACGCGCTGCGCGGCGTGGACCTCGTCATCGAGGACGGCGACCAACTGGTCATCAAGGGCCCCACCGGCGGCGGCAAGTCCACCCTGCTGCAGATGCTCGGCGGCCTCGACAAACCGACCTCGGGCTCGGTGGAGCTCGACGGCGTCGACCTCGCCCGGCTCAGCGAGAGCCGGCTGACCAAGGTCCGCTCCGAGAGCATCGGCATCATCTTCCAGAGCTTCAACCTGATCCCCACGCTCACCGCGCAGGAGAACGTCGAGACCGCGCTCGTCCCGCTCGGCGTCAAGGCCGCCGCGCGCCGTGCCCGCGCCGCCGAGGCGCTGGACTCCGTGGGCCTCGGCGACCGCCTGCACCACCTGCCGGGCGAGCTGTCCGGCGGCCAGCAGCAGCGCGTGGCCATCGCCCGCGCGCTGGTGAAGAAGCCCAAGGTGCTGCTCGCCGACGAGCCGACCGGCGCTCTGGACGAGGGCACCCGCGACGAGATCCTCGCCCTCCTGGAGGGCCTGTGGAAGGAGTACGGACTGACCTTCGTCATGGTCACCCACGACTCCGCCATCGCCCGCCGGGCGACCCGAGTCGCCACCATCAAGCGGGGCCAGGTCACCGTCTCCGACCGCACGCCCGCGGCCTGACAACCCGCCCCACCCGTCCCGTCCGTCCCGCGGGGCAATGAGGAATCCCCGGGGCCCGCATCGGCGGGCCCCGGGGATTCCTCGGTTTCGGGGGATGCTTCCGGGTCAGTCGCGCTGAGCGCCGGCCGGGAGCGAACGCAGCCTCAGCGTGCCGGCAGCGGACCTGCTGCTCGTGCCGAAGGCGTAGTTGAGCATCTTGGTGGCGTCGGCGAAGCGGTTGTCGCCGGTGGAGCTGTGGAGCAGCACGCCGACGATGGTGCGGCCGTTGCGGGTGGCGGCGAAGATCAGGCAGGGGCCGGCCGAGGTGCCCGTGCCGGTCTTGACGCCGACCGCGCCGCTGTAGGCACCGAGCAGCTTGTTGGTGTTGTACCAGGTGTACGTACGGCCGTTGGTGGCCTTCTGCACCGACTTGGCGGTCTTCACGACATCGCGGAAGTTGGCGTACGACATGGCCTTGCGGGCCAGGACGGCCGCGTCGCGCGGGGTGGTGTAGTTGCTGCCGGCCGAGGATATGCCGTCGAACGAGTCGTACTTGGTGTTCTTCATCTTCAGCGCCGCGGCCGTGCTGTTCATCTTCTTGATGAACGAGCTGGTGCGGGCCGAGACGGTGCTGCCGGTGCCGTACGTGTCGGCGAGCGCCATGGCGGCGTCGCAGCCCGAGGGCAGCATGAGTGCGTAGAGCAGCTGCTTGACGGTGACCGTGTCGCCCGTCTTCAGGTCGGCGGTGCTGGCGCCGTTGCGGACGACGTAGTCCCGGTAGGCCTGCTTGATGGTGATCTTCTTGTTCAGGTCCAGGTGCGGGGTGCCGAGGACGACGGCGGCGGTCATCACCTTGGTGGTGCTGGCCATCTGCCGCTTGGTGTCGGCGGCCTTGCTCCACAGCGCCTTGTTGGCCGTGCTGTCGAGCAGGAAGGCGCCGGTGGCGGTCACCGAGGGGGCCTTGACCGTGGCCGCCTGGGCCGGGGCCACCGCCGGGGCGGCCACGACGAGGGCACTGGAGGCCAGGAGTGCGGCGCCGAGCCGGTGCGTCCTCGTGATGCCGAGTCTCAAAGAAACTCCATGGGTCGATGGATGGGATCGGGCAGCACATCCTGACATCCGACCGGCGAACACCCGTACGGAGGGCCGGAGTTGTGACCCGACGCGGACACAACGCGGGTGGCCCGCCGGGAACGGAGACATCCGTTCCCGGCGGGCCACCCCGAAGGCGCGCCTGCCCGGGCGGTCGGCCCGCGCGGACTACTTCGTGCGGTAGGCGTTGAAGATCGCCTCGTCGAGCGTGTTGCCCTTCTTGTCGGTCACCAGGGCCCTGAGCGAGACGCCCGTACCGGCCTTGGGGTTCTTCAGCGTCACCTTGCCGCTCTTGACGGTGAGCGCCTTCCAGTGCGCGCCGCCGTCGGTGGACCAGTACACCTTCAGCGACTTGAGGTTGGAGCCTGCGGCCGAGCCCTGGACGGTGACCGGGATGGTCCTGGTGAGGCCCGCCCCGGAGGTGCTCGACGTGCTCAGCGCCGGGGTGAAGCGGACCACGGAGGCGGGTAGCCTCGCCTCGGCGCGCTGGGAGGTGAACGTCCAGGTCGTGGTGATCCTGGTACTGACGGTGGCGGGCTTGCTGCGGATCACCGTGCTGCTGAGCCGGTAGGCCGCCTTGCCGCCCGGGACGGTGAACGAGACGCCCTCGTCGAGAATGCCGCTCACGGTCCCGATCTTCGCGCCGTTCCGGTAGAGGGTCGTGCTGGCCTTGTCGTAGAGGGAGCCGCCGTCGTGGCCGGATCCGTCGTCGAAGGTGCCCACGTAGCCGAAGATCCTGTCCCCCGAGCGGAACAGCCCCGACAGGGAGTCCAGCTTCGGGCCGAAGACGCCGACGTTCCAGGTGAGGTTGTAGCTCTTGCCCTTGGCGTAGGGGTGATCGTCGACGAACCAGGCCGCCTCGGGAGTCCCGGTGGCGTCGATCTGCAGGAAGCTCTGCGACCAGGTGACACCGGAGCCGTTGACGTACACGGTCCTGGTGTACGGCAGCTTGACGGCGTGGCCGCCCACCACGAGGAAGGCCTCGTTGACCGTCGGTTCGGAGATCAGCAGGCCGAGCTTCTTCGGTGCCGGGGCACCGGCCGTGGTGTTGATCCTGGCCAGGTCGCCGCTCGCGACCGTCTTGGTGAAGCCCGTGTAGAAGGACGCGGTCCGCCCGTAGGCCACGTCGAAGACCTTCGAGCCGTGCTCGAAAACGCCCGTCACCGCGGCCTGGAACTGGGACGAGGTGAAGGAGGGACCGAGGTGCGCGGTGCGGAAGTCGGTCATCGTGCCGGCGCTGAAGGTCAGCCCGCTGCCGCTGTCGCCGTAGTCCAGGCTGTAGCCGACGGAGAGGTCGGTCTGCTTGGCGGCCGAGTCGGGCAGCTTGAAGACGAAGGGCTTCGCGACGCGGGCGTCGAAGGTCAGCGTGGTGTCGCCGGTGATCTTCACTACCGGGCGGGTCAGCCAGTCCGCGCTCTGCGGCGTCTTGCCGTCGGACTTCAGCTTCATGATCATGCTGTCCACGCTGTAGGTGCCCTTGGGCACCCGCACCGTGGTGGTGCCGGCGGTGAGTTCCGGGGCCACGTCGAAGTCGTCCAGGCTCGTGACCATCGTGTCGAAGGTCGCGGCCGGGTGTCCGGTGCGGTCCAGGTTCTTGATCGTGAGGTTGTACGACTCGGCCTCACGGACCACGGCCGCCGCGGTGCGCACGCTCTGGCCGCCTCCAGTGGCCACCACATAGGCGCTGTAGGCGCCGTCGACGGTGCCGCCGAGGGTGGAGTCGACGGTCACGGTCGCCTCGGCGGTGCCGCCCGCGGGGACGGTCACCTGCTGCTTGTCCAGGGTGAAGAAGCCCGCGGGTGCGGCGCCGCCGCGCGGCCCCTGGCCGGTGAGCGACAGGTCGAGGGTGATGTCCTGCTGACCGGAGTTCCGGTAGGTGACGGTCCTGGTCAGCTGGGGGTCGTCGTTGTGCGGCCACAGCGCCGTGCCGAAGTTCAGCGACGCCGGCTCGGCGACGACGTTCTGCCCGATCGCGCGGGCCACGTCGATCCGGCCGGAACCCTGCTGGAAGGGGGTGTAGCCGCCGTCCTCGGCGGACCCGATCAACACCGCCTTGATCTGCTGGCCCGTCCAGTCCGGGTGCTCCTGCGCGAGGATCGCCGCGGCGCCGGTGACGTGCGGGGTCGCCATGGACGTGCCGGAGATGGTCAGGTAGCCGTCCGCGGGGTGCGGGACCTCCGGGTCGGTGTCGATGACACTGCCCTTGGCCGCGGCCGCGGTGATGTCCACGCCGGGGGCGGTGACATCGGGCTTGATCGCGCCGTCGCCCACGCGCGGACCGCGCGAGGAGAAGTCGGCGAGCGCGTCGCTCTTGTCGACGGCTCCGACGGTCAGCGCGGCGTCGGCGCTGCCGGGCGAACCGACGGTGGAGGGCGCGTCGCCCTCGTTGCCCGCCGCGATGACGAACAGGGGGGCGCCGGGGCCGGCGGACAGCCGGTCGACGGTCGCCTCGATCGGGTCGACCCCCGGGGTGTCGCTGCCGCCGAGGCTCAGGTTGACGATCCTGGCGCCCTGCGCGGCGGCCCACTCCAGGCCCTTGATGATGCCGGCGTCGTCACCGAGGCCGTCGTCGTCCAGCACCTTGCCGCTGATGATCTGCGCGCCGGGGGCGACGCCCTTGTACGTGCCGCCCGACTTCACGCCGGTACCGGCCGCGATGGAGGCGACGTGGGTGCCGTGGCCGAAGTGGTCGGTGGCGTTGTCGGAGTCCGAGAAGTTCACGGCCTGCACCACCTTGGTGCCCGCGGGCAGGTCCGGGTGGCGGGTGTCGACTCCGGTGTCCAGGACAGCGATCTTGATGCCCGTGCCGTCGTAGCCGGCGGCCCACGCAGTCGGCGCGCCGATCTGCGGCACGCTCTTGTCGAGCGCGGCCTTCTGGATCGCGTTCAGCCAGACCGTGCCCAGGCCGGACTCGGCCGAGGCGTACGGCGAACCGTTTCTGTCGTTGGTCAGCGCCGACCAGACGTCGGCCGCGTCCTTCTCCGGGGCGGTGACGGACTCACCGTTCAGCCGCGAGAAGGTGTGCGTCACCTTCGTGCCCTCGGCGGCGTGCAGCTCGGACCTGGCGTCCGGCGCCCCGCCCCGGTACGTGACGATCAGCCCGAGGCCGTGCCGCTCGGCCGCCTTGCGGTACTCCGCGCGGCTGAGGGTGGTCACGTCGAAGAGCCGGCGGTCCACCCGGCCCTGCGCGATGAGCTGCGTCGCGTCCTGCGGGACGACGTAGACGTGGCCGTTCTGCCGGCGGGTCTGGACCGGTATGCCCTCGCGGCCCTTCGCGCGCTTCACGGCGACGGGCGTGCCCTTGGCGTTCACGGCGACCTGGTCACCGGTGATCAGGGTGATCCACGTCTGCCCGCCGGCCGTGCGGGCGCCGGCGGCGCCGGCCGACGGCTGTGCTCCCGGCGTTCCCGCCGCGGTGGCCGGCAGGACGACGCTCGCGGTCAGTACCGCGGCGACCCCCGCTGCGAGCGCTGACGCGCGCGCCTTGCTCCACTGTGCGTGCAACTTCTCCCCTGGTGTCTGTGTCATGACACGCGGGAGCCGCTTCCCCGGCGCGCGCACGCGATGTTCCCCCCGCGGCGATCCCCCCGGCGAAGCCCCCTCCGCCTACTTACTGCTCAGTATCCGCCGGTGTCCTCCGAGTCTCCAGAGCCCCACAGGTAAACACCGTGTCAGATTCGGCCTAGTGTCCTCCATACGTTCGTGCGATGCGCGGCGGGGGTTCGTTGAAGCGCTTCGACGTTTTTCTGGACAGGGATCCTGGCGCTGGGTACGGTCTTCTGTCGAAGCGCTTCACCGCCCGTGCTTCACTGTGCTCGCCGCCCGCACACCCGAGGGAGTCGCCGGATGGTCACGCTCGCCGAGGTCGCCCGGCACGCCGGGGTCTCCGCCAGCACCGTGTCGTACGTCCTGAGCGGCAAGCGGTCCATCTCCGAGGCCACACGGCGCAGGGTCGAGCGCAGCATCCAGCAACTCGGCTACCACCCCCACGCCGGTGCCCGCGCGCTGGCCAGCAGCCGGTCCAACATCATCGCCCTGATGGTGCCGTTGCGTACAGACATGTACGTCCCCGTCATGATGGAGATCGCCATCGCCGTCGCCACCACCGCGCGGCAGCACGGCCACGACGTGCTGCTGCTCACCGGCGAGGAGGGGCCGACCGCGGTGCGCCGGGTCGCCGCGAGCGGGCTGGCCGACGCGATGATCCTCATGGACGTCGAGCTGCACGACGAGCGCATCCCGTTGCTCCGCGACGGCGACCGGCCCGCCGTCCTTGTCGGCCTGCCCGCCGACCCCGCCGGACTGACCTGCGTCGACCTCGACTTCGAGGCCACCGGTGCGCTCTGCGTCGACCACCTCGCCGATCTCGGCCACCGCGACGTCGCCGTCGTCGGCGAGGCCGCCGCGGTCTACCAGCGGCACACCGGCTTCGCCGAACGCACCCTCCAGGGCCTGCGCACCCGCGCCGCCGAACGCGGCGTACGGCTCATACACCGCCCTTGCGAAGGCAGTTGGGAGTCCACCGCCGGCACGGTCTCCCGCATCTTCGACGAACGGCCCGGCACCACGGCGCTCGTCGTCCAGAACGAGGCCGCCATCGGCCCCCTCCTGTCCTTCCTGCGCCAACGGGGCCGCGCCGTCCCCGAGGACGTCTCCGTCGTCGCCGTCTGCCCCGACCAGGTCGCCACCCAGTCGGCACCCCGCCTGACCTCCGTCGCCATTCCGGCGCAGGAGATGGGCCGCCGCGCCGTCGACCTCGTCATGACCAAACTCGGCGGCGGCCCCGCCGCGCCCTCTCCGGGTGTCCACCTCATCGAGCCCCGCCTGACGGTCCGCGACAGCAGCGGGCCCGTGGCGGTGTAGTTCCGGGTCATCGTCCCGGGTGCGTCCTCAGGCGGCGTCGAACGGCGGCATGATCCTCACCACGACCAGGAGCCGGGCCCGCGGGGCCACCAGGAAGTAGAACCAGCCGCCTGCGGCGTCCATGTGGCGCAGACCGCCGGGCCGCGGACCGCTGCCGAAGTCGCGGACATCGACGCCCGTATCGGCCAGTTCGATCAACTACCCGGCCAACCGCTCCACTTCGGCGACGACGAAGCCGGGAACGCCGCCGGTGACGTGCGCGCGGTCCGGGTCGTACTCCCGACGCCATTCGCTCACCGCTGGTGGACCGCGACGGCGGCATGGGCGGTGTCGAGGATACGGCCGATCTCCGACGCCGCCTTGCCGGCCTGGACGGCGTCACCCGATTCCGCCACCTCCTCCCAGTGCCGCAGGTCCGCCGCGAGCTGGGGGTGTCGCTGAATGTGCACGTACACCGACCACTGGACGATGAACCGCCGCAGCGGAGCGAGGTCCGATCCCTGGCGGGACTGGTCCGCCGCCTGGTCGAGTTCGCGTGTGAAGGCGGGCAGAGCCGCCGGCGCGATCTGCGCGAGCGCCTGACGCAACGCCGTCACGGTGGCAGGGGGCCGAGGGATGAGGGGCTGCCCGGCGGTGGAGGCGGTCATCGGTTCTCCCATGGGCTGATTCTGATCCCTCGCGCCAGCCTACTCAGCGGAAGCCCGACTCCGGCCCCCGATCGGGTGAGCCTCGGCCTCCTGGCACCCACCGAAGAAAATCGCCGTGACGCACACCGCGGTACGTCCGACAGACGTCCGCCACGACACGCATCACCGTCACCCTGCCCCGCCGAGCGGGTCGCCGAGCTGAGGAAGTTCACCGACAGCGTCTCCGGCTACGTGGGCGAGGCGGTGCCCCGCCAGATCGGGCACCGGCTTGTCGGTGACGACGGCACCAGGAGGAGAGCGGCGCCTTCACGGATGAGGAACTGGCCGAGACCGGTGCCTGGGTCGTCGGCGGCGCCGGACCGGCCGGGCACACCGACGGCGCGCCGGTCAGGTCGGCTCGTCGCACACGGAGCAGTGCGGGAGTCGGCGGCGTCGCCGAGGAGCCCGGACACCCGAGAGGACGTGGGGTCACCGTGCCGCCCCGGCCGGGTCCGCCGGGCAGGCCACGCCCGTGCCGCCGATGCCGCAGTAGCCCGCGGGGTTCTGGGCGAGGTACTGCTGGTGGCGGGCCTCGGCGGGGTAGAAGGGGCCGGCGGGGGCGATCTCGGTGGTGACGGGGCCGTGGCCGGCGGCGTGGAGGGCGGCGGCGTAGCGCTCGCGGGAGGCGAGGGCGGTGGCGTGCTGGCGCGGGGAGTGGGTGCGCAGGGCGGAGCGGTACTGGGTGCCGTGGTCGTGGCCCTGGCGGTAGCCCTGGGTGGGGTCGTGGGCCTCCCAGAAGGCGCGCAGGATCCCGTCGTAGGGGAGGAGGGCGGGGTCGAAGACCACGCGCACGGTCTCCGCGTGCCCGGTGAGACCGCTGCAGACCTCCTCGTAGGCGGGGTGCTCGGTGTGGCCGCCCTGGTAGCCGACGAGGGTGGTCCACACTCCGGGCAGGCGCCAGAAGGTGCGCTCGGCGCCCCAGAAGCAGCCCAGGGCGAGGTCGGCGACCTCCAGTCCCGCCGGGTAGGGGCCGGCGAGCGGGGTGCCCAGCAGGAGGTGCCGCGCGGGCACGGTGTGCAGCGGGGCGGCGCGGCCGGGCAGCGCCTCCCCGGCGGAGGGCAGGCGCAGCCCGTGGTGGGGGAACGGCGTCGCCGTCAACGGGCCGGGCCCGGGGCGGAGTTGCGCTGAAGCCCGGCGATGGCCTGGGCGCGGTAGAGGGCGTACGCGGCCGCCGGGTCGTCGGCGTACGACCAGGGGGCCGCGCCCGCGAAGCCGTCGACGTGGCGGAGCTGTTCCACCGCCTCGGGGTAGCGCTCGGCCCGGACCAGGAACGAGATCAGCAGGTGCCGCACGAGGGGCAGTACCGGGTCGTTGGAGGAGGCGTGCTCGGTGGCGTAGAGGGCGCCGCCGACGGCCCGGGAGATGACCTCGCTCTGGTAGAAGCTGCTGGTCAGGATGAGCTCGGGCAGGTGCGCGAAGACCTGGAAGAGCGGCAGCGCCGGCAGCAGGCTGCCCTCGGGTCCGGAAGCGGCGGCGCGCTCGGCGAAGTCGCGCGCGGCGTCCTCGGGCAGCCGGGACAGGGCGACGAGGTGCGCGCCCATGTGGTGCGGGGCGCGGGCGGTGATCTTCTCCCACGAGGCCGTGAAGTCGCCGTCCGCGGCGAGGTCCACGATGTACGGGACCGGGTCGCCCGGGGCCAGCAGCACGGCCTCCGCGGCGACCGTGCGGGCCTCCTCCAGGATCATCGGCACGTCGGGCGAGCTCGCCGGGGCGCGCCTCGCCTGCTGCACCAGGAAAGCGGCCTGGACGGCCGCGCCGCCCGGGTCCTCGGGTTCCTCCACCCGCCAGGTGCGCAGCCACGCCCCGCCCTTGCCGGGCGCCCGCGTCAGCTCCACGGCGGCGGCCCCGGCCAGCGTCTGGACCCGCTGCCAGCGGGCCTCGCCCTCCACCGGGGTGCCCTTGAGCAGGGCGGACACCGCGTGCCAGTCCTGCGTCCGCTGGGTCGCGGTGAGGGCCTGGGTCAGTTCGGGGTCGGGCCCCGGCAGCCGGATGTCGATCATGTCCTGGGACACGAACCCGTACAGGGCGGGGTCCGCCGCCGCCCTGGCCCACTCGGCGCGGCCGCGACGCAGGCGGGGCCACATCACGACGGCGGCGATCAGGAGCACTCCGTACAGCACCCAGAGGAATTCCATGATGAGCAAGCGTACGCGCGCCCGGCCGGCACGCCCCCGAGCCGTCGGTCGCACTACGCTCGGCGCTATGAGCGACCAGCAGCACCAGAACTTCGAGACCCTCGCGATCCACGCGGGTCAGGCGGCCGACGCCCAGACCGGGGCCGTCGTGACGCCGATCTACCAGGTCTCCACGTACAAGCAGGACGGCGTCGGCGGGCTGCGCGGCGGCTACGAGTACAGCCGCAGCGCCAATCCCACCCGCACCGCGCTGGAGGAGAACCTCGCGGCGCTGGAGGGCGGCCGGCGGGGCCTGGCCTTCGCGTCGGGGCTGGCGGCCGAGGACTGCCTGCTGCGCACGGTCCTGAAGCCCGGCGACCACGTCGTCATCCCGAACGACGCCTACGGCGGCACCTTCCGGCTCTTCGCCAAGGTCGTGGAGCGCTGGGGCGTGCAGTGGTCGGTCTCCGACACCTCGGACCCGGCGGCGGTGCGGGCCGAGATCCGCCCCAACACCCGGCTCATCTGGGTCGAGACGCCCAGCAACCCGCTGCTCGGCATCACCGACATCGCCGTGCTGGCGGACATCGCGCGCGGCGCGGACGCCCGGCTCGTGGTCGACAACACCTTCGCCAGCCCCTACCTCCAGCAGCCGCTGGCGCTGGGCGCGGACGTGGTCGTGCACTCCACCACCAAGTACATGGGCGGCCACTCCGACGTGGTCGGCGGCGCGCTGATCGCGGCCGAGGCGGGTCTCGGCGAGGAACTGGCGTACCACCAGAACGCGATGGGCGCGGTGGCCGGCCCCTTCGACGCCTGGCTGGTCATGCGCGGCATCAAGACCCTCGCGGTGCGCATGGACCGGCACAGCGACAACGCGGAGAAGGTCGCGGACCTGCTGTCCACCCACCCGAAGGTCACCCAGGTCTTCTACCCGGGCCTGGCCGAGCACGCGGGGCACGACGTCGCCGCCAAGCAGATGAAGCGCTTCGGCGGCATGGTCTCGTTCCGGGTCGCGGGCGGCGAGGAGGCGGCGGTCGAGGTCTGCAACCGGGCCCGGCTGTTCACCCTCGGGGAGTCGCTCGGCGGCGTGGAGTCGCTGATCGAGCACCCCGGCCGGATGACGCACGCCTCGGCCGCCGGTTCGGCGCTGGAGGTGCCGGCCGATCTGGTGCGCCTGTCGGTGGGCATCGAGTCCGTCGACGACCTGCTGGAGGACCTGCGGCACGCCCTCGCGTGACGCGGCGCGGGCGCCGCGTTTCCCGCGGCGTCCGCTACCAGTACACCAGCGGCGTCTGCTGCAAAGGCTGCGGGTCCGGCCACCACAGCGCGGCCGCCACCAGGGCGGCGGCCAGGCCCGCCAGCAGCAGCACCCACAGGACCACGTGCAGGACCCGGCGGCGTGCCAGGAGGCGCCTGCCCTGTTCGGCGGCCCGGGGGGCCAGGCCCAGCGGGACGACGGGGTGCGGCCCGTCCAGCATGCGGCGGACCTCGTCCTCCTTGCGGTCCCACGGGGTCATGAGGCCGCCTCCGGCACCCTGGGCGCGGGCTCGGCCGCGGGCCGCGCGTCGCGCAGGACGGTCACGGCCCGCAGGCACACCGCCCGCACCCGGTCGACCGGCATCCCGAGCTGCGCGGCCGTCTGCTCCTCCGCGATGCCCTCGTAGAGCCGCAGGACGACCACCAGCCGCTCCTGGACGGTCAGCGTCCCGAGCGGTCCGCCGCGCGGGCGTCGCCACCGGGGCCGGAGCGTGAAGCGGCGGACGATCTCACCGCGGGTGTGGACGTACGGGTCCTCGCCGCGCAGCCGGAACCAGTCCGCGTACGTCCGGGACAGCGCGGCGAACAGCAGCTCGGCGCCCTCGTCGCCGTCGCCGGTGAGCAGCGTGGCGGCGTGCAGAAGACGCCCTGCCGCACCCGCCGCGAACGCCGCGAACTCGGCGTCGCGCAGGCGTTCCGCTGCCGCCCGGCGCTCTCCCACAGCGCCATGGGACGGCAGACGGTGACCTCAGGTCAAGAGCTCTGCTCGTCCCCGGAGGTCATCGCCGCGTGATAATCCGCCAACGCAGCGTTGAAGCGGCCGAGGAGATCGGTGAAGATCTCCCGTTCCTGCCCGGTCCAGTCCTCCGTCACGACCGACATGAGCTCGCGGCGCGAGATGCGCACCTCTTCGAGGCGCGTGCGCCCCCGGGGGGAGAGCGCGAGGACCACCGCGCGCCCGTCCTCGGGGTGCGAGGTGCGCTTGACCAGACCGCTGTCGACGAGCGGCGCGACCTGCCGGGTGACGGTCGAGGAGTCGATGCCCATGCCCTCGGCGAGCGCCTTGACGCCCATCGGCCCCTCGTTGTCCAGGCGGTTGAGCAGCAGATATGCGGCCCGGTCCATGGAGTTGCGGGCCTTGCCGACGCCACCCAGACGGGTCTGCTCCGCGCGCCGGGCGAAGAGTGCCACCTGGTGCTGCAGGCGCTCCAGGAGGTCGGTCGTTGTCTCCGAGGGAATGGGCATGGCCGGAAGCTCGCGTTCTGTCGGTCCTGCGAAGGTTGGGAGAAGAGTACGCGGAGAGCGTCACCCCGGGACCCCACCGGCGAAAACTGCTCCGTCCCGGCTCCCCGGACGCCCGGCTGCAAGACTGGGGACCATGGAAAGCCCGGCAAGTCCTGTACGTCCCGTGCGCCGTCCGGCGGGCCCGCCCCCCTCGCACCCGGTCACGATCGACGACGTCCGCGGTGCGCACAAGATGCTCTCCGGGGTCGCCCGGACGACACCCATGGAAGGCAGCCGCTACCTCTCCGGCCTGGTGTCCGCGCCCGTCCACCTCAAGTGCGAGAACCTGCAGCGCACCGGTTCCTTCAAGGTGCGCGGCGCCTATGTGCGGATCGCCGGGCTGCGGCCGGAGGAGCGGGCGGCCGGGGTCGTCGCCGCGAGCGCCGGCAACCACGCGCAGGGCGTGGCGCTGGCGGCGTCGCTGCTGGGGGTGCGCTCCACCGTCTTCATGCCGGTCGGTGCCCCGCTGCCGAAGATCGCGGCGACCCGCGAGTACGGGGCCCAGGTGCGGATGGAGGGGCAGGTGGTGGACGAGACGCTGCACGCCGCCCGCCGGTACGCGGAGGCGACCGGTGCCGTCTTCATCCATCCCTTCGACCACCCCGACATCATCGCGGGCCAGGGCACGGTGGGGCTGGAGATCCTGGACCAGTGCCCCGAGGTCCGCACGATCGTGGTCGGTGTCGGCGGCGGCGGTCTCGCCGCGGGCGTGGCCCTGGCGGTGAAGTCGGTGCGCCCCGACGTCCGCGTCATCGGCGTGCAGGCGGAGGGGGCGGCCGCGTACCCGCCGTCGCTGCGGGCCGGGCGGCCGGTGGTGCTGGACTCGGTGGCGACCATGGCGGACGGCATCAAGGTGGGCAGTCCCGGGGACGTGCCGTTCGGCATCATCCGGGACCTGCTGGACGACGTGCACACGGTCAGCGAGGACGAGCTGTCCAGGGCGCTGCTGCTCTGCCTGGAGCGGGCCAAGCAGGTCGTCGAGCCGGCGGGGGCGAGCCCGGTGGCGGCACTGCTGGCCCGGCCGGAGGCGTTCGAGGGGCCGGTGGTGGCCGTGCTGTCGGGCGGCAACGTCGACCCGCTGCTCATGGAGCGCATCCTTCGGCACGGTATGTCCGCGGCCGGCCGGTACCTGTCGTTCCGGTTGCGGCTCACGGACCGGCCGGGCGCCCTGGCGGCACTGCTGGGGATCCTGTCGGCCAACGACGCCAATGTGCTGGACATCGCGCACGTCCGTACCGACCCCCGGCTCGGGCTGACCGAGGCCGAGGTCGAGCTGCGGCTGGAGACGCGCGGGCCCGAACACCGCGAGGCGGTGGGCTCGGCGCTGCGGTCCGCGGGGTACGTGCTGCTCTGACCTGCGCGTCCGCGCCCTCGCCTGCGCGGGGCCGGAAAAGCCGGGCCCGATTGTCAGTGGCGTGCGGCAGGCTGGACGCAGGTGTTGCGGACGCGGTGGAACGCGGGAGAGGGAGCCGCGCAAAAAACCGGTTGACGCGATATATCGCGTCTGGGATGCTCGCGATGTATCGACGTGTGCCGCCGCTCCGGCCGCACGCCCGTTCATCCCCCACATCTCACTCACGCCCTGAAGGGGAGACAACGCATGCCAGGCGCCATCCACGCCGAAGGTCTGGTGAAGACCTTCGGCGACGTACGGGCACTGGACGGAGTGGACCTCGACGTCCCCGAAGGCACCGTCCTGGGTCTGCTGGGCCCGAACGGAGCCGGGAAGACCACCGCCGTCCGCGTCCTGACCACCCTGCTGCAGCCGGACAGCGGCAAGGCCGTCGTCGCCGGGATCGACGTGCTCAAGCACCCCAACGAGGTGCGCCGGCAGATCGGCCTGTCCGGGCAGTTCGCCGCCGTCGACGAGTACCTGACCGGCCGCGAGAACCTGCAGATGGTGGGGCGGCTCTACCAGATGTCCGCGCGCGACGCGAAGGCGCGGGCCACCGAGCTGCTGGAGCGCTTCAACCTCGCCGAGGCCGCCGACCGTACGGCCAAGACCTACTCCGGCGGCATGCGCCGCCGCCTCGACCTGGCGGCCGCGCTGGTCGTCCGGCCGCCGGTGATGTTCATGGACGAGCCGACCACCGGACTCGACCCGCGCAACCGCCTGGCCCTGTGGGAGGTCATCCAGGACCTCGTGGCCGGCGGCACCACCCTGCTGCTCACCACGCAGTACCTGGAGGAGGCCGACCACCTCGCGCACGACATCTGCGTGATCGACCACGGCAAGGTCATCGCGCGCGGCACCTCCGACGAACTCAAGGCGCGCACCGGCGGCGAGCGCGTCGAGGTCGTCGTGCACGACCGCGAGCACCTGGCCACGGCCACCGAGGTGCTCCGGGGGTTCGGCAAGGGCGACACGACCCTCGACAACCACACCCGCCGGATCACCGTGCCGGTCACCGGCGGCGCGAAGCTGCTCGCGGAGGTCATCCGCGAACTGGACACCCGCGGCATCGAGATCGACGACATCGGTCTGCGCCGCCCCACGCTCGACGATGTCTTCATGTCGCTCACCGGCCACGCCGCCGAGGAGAAGGAAGAGGAGTCCCAGTGACCACGGCGACCGACGCGGTGCCCACCGCCAAGCCGCGCCCCACCAACCCGTTCGTGCAGTCCGTGCGCGACTCGCTGGTGGTCGCCCAGCGCAACCTGATCCGCATGATGCGGATCCCCGAGGTCGTCATCTTCGGCCTCGTCCAGCCGATCATGTTTGTGGTGCTGTTCAGCTACGTCTTCGGCGGCTCGATGAACGTCGGCGGCTCCACGAGCCCGTCCGTCTACCGCGAGTTCCTGATGGCGGGCATCTTCGCCCAGACCGTCACCTTCGCGACCGCCGGTGCGGGCGCGGGCATCGCCGACGACATGCACAAGGGCCTCATCGACCGCTTCCGGTCGCTGCCCATGGCCCGCGGCGCGGTGCTCACCGGCCGCACCCTGGCCGACCTGGTGCAGACGGCGCTGACCGTCGTCGTGCTCGCGATCGTCGCGCTGCTCGTCGGCTGGCGCATCCACGAGGGCCTGCCCAAGGCGATCGGCGCCTTCGCGCTGCTGCTCCTGCTCGGCTACGCGTTCTCCTGGATCGGTGCCCTGATCGGCCTGTCGGTCCGCACCCCCGAGGCGGCCACCTCCGGCGGCCTGATCTGGCTGTTCCCGCTGACGTTCATCTCCAACGCCTTCGTGGACTCCAACCAGATGACGCCGTGGCTGCGGCACATCGCCGAGTGGAACCCCTTCAGCTCCACCGTGCTGGCCTGCCGTGAGCTGTTCGGCAACCTCCCGGAGGGCTACCAGGCGGCGGACGTCTGGCCGATGCAGCACCCCGCGCTGGCCTCGGTGATCTGGTCGGTCGTGATCATCGTGGTCTTCCGGACCCTGGCCGTGCGCAAGTACCGCTCCGCGACCGCGTAAGGACGCGGACGCACGAGGAGCCCCCGGCCGTCGTGGCCGGGGGCTCCGTTGTGTCCGTGGGCAGGGGGGCCGGTGTGACGGCGCCCGCCGTGGTCAGCCGCTGTACGGCTTCGCCTCGATGATCTTCACCGAGGCCTTCTTGCCGTTGGGGAGCTCGTAGCTCGCGTTCTCGCCGACCTTCTTGCCGTTCACGCCCGAGCCGAGCGGGGACTGCGGCGAGTAGGTCTCCAGGTCCGACGACACGTACTCGCGCGAGCCGAGGAGGAAGGTCAGCGTGTCGTCCGGGTCGCCGTCGAAGGCGATGGTGACGACCATGCCGGGCGCGACAACGCCGTTGTCCGCGGGGGCCTCGCCCACCTTGGCGTGCTGCAGCAGCTGCGTCAGCTGGCGGATCCGGAGCTCGAGCTTGCCCTGGTCCTCACGCGCCGCGTGATAGCCGGCGTTCTCCTTGAGATCGCCTTCCTGGCGGGCTTCCTCGATCTTGGCGACGATCTCGGCGCGCGCCGGACCAGACAGATGCTCCAGCTCGGCCTTGAGCTGGTCGTACGCCTCCTGGGTCAGCCAGGTGACGTTCTCACTGGTCTGGGTCACAGGTGCTCCTCGTCGGTACTCGCTTGCTTACAAATGAACGCCCTACCCAGAAAGATGCGTCTTCGCGGGAGGGCGAAACCACGAGCCTAACAATTTCCCCCGACAATCGGCGAGAGGAAAAACATCAAGAGAGCATCAGTGCAGGTCAGGGGGGTACCTGCCGGGTCGGCGTGATCAGTGTGTCGGCTGGCAGCCGATCAGCTCCGCGGAAGTCCCGCGACTGGTGGTGCGAATGGTGGCCACGGTGTCGACGCGACCGCTGTGCTGATTGAGGCGGACATCCCGGCGGCCCACCTCGGAGTGGTCCTCGGCCACCGAGCGCAGGGTGCACACCGCGGTGACGTCCGTGTTCTTGCGCACTTCCAGATGGACCTGGACCTCGTGGTCGGAGACCACCTGGAAGGCGATGACCTGGCCGCTGACCTCCGTGCCGGCGATCTTGTCCCAGCCGATCCACACCAGCAGGACCAGCGTCAACGCGCCCAGTACGGCACCGATGACCTTGAGCTTGCGGTCGGCGCGGGCGTCCGCGTCCGCGCTCCGGCCGTACCGGCCCTCGGGTACCTGCCGGGTCACCGCGCTCATCGATCAGTCCTCCCGGGGGCGGGGAATCCCGCCCTGGAATTAATCAGCCCCTTGCTTCGGTCACTATAGAAGTCGCTACTCGTACCCCCGACTGAGGATCCAACCTTGACCGATCAGCTGCGACTGATGGCCGTGCACGCCCACCCCGACGACGAGTCGAGCAAGGGCGCGGCCACCATGGCCAAGTACGTCTCCGAAGGCGTCGACGTCCTGGTCGCCACCTGCACGGGAGGCGAGCGCGGTTCCGTACTCAATCCCAAGCTCCAGGGCGACGCGTACATCGAGGAGCACATCCACGAGGTCCGCGCCAAGGAGATGGACGAGGCCCGCGAGATCCTGGGCGTCAAACAGTCCTGGCTCGGATACGTCGACTCCGGCCTTCCCGAGGGCGACCCGCTGCCGCCGCTGCCCGAGGGCTGCTTCGCCCTGCAGGACGTGGACGAGGCCGCCGGGACGCTGGTGCGGCTCATCCGCGAGTTCCGCCCGCACGTGATCACCACGTACGACGAGAACGGCGGGTACCCGCACCCCGACCACATCATGACCCACAAGATCTCGGCGATCGCCTTCGACGCCGCCGGCGACCCGGAGCGCTACCCCGAGGCCGGCGAGCCCTGGACGCCGCTGAAGCTCTACTACAACCAGGGCTTCAACCGGCAGCGCACCGTCGCCCTGCACGAGGCGCTGCTCGCCCGCGGCCTGGAGTCCCCGTACGGGGAGTGGCTGGAGCGGTGGAAGACCTTCGACCGGCCCGAGCGCTCCCTGACCACCCATGTGCCGTGCGCCGACTTCTTCGAGATCCGGGACAAGGCGCTGCTCGCGCACGCCACCCAGATCGACCCCGACGGCGCCTGGTTCCACGTGCCGATGGACATCCAGAAGGAGGTCTGGCCGAACGAGGACTACGAGCTCGCGCAGTCCCGCGTGGACACCACCCTCCCCGAGGACGACCTCTTCGCGGGCATCCGGGAGAATTGAGCGCGTGAACGCGACATTCGGCACGGCCGCAGCCCAGCTCGTTCCTCTCGCCGTCAAGGACCTCGACGAGAACAAGGTGACGCCCGGACTCCTGGGCTTCGTCATCTTCGCCCTCATCGGCCTCTCCCTGTGGTGGCTGATGAAGAACATGAACAAGCAGATGCACAAGATCGACTTCGTCGAGGAGCCGGACTCCGCCGCCGACGCGGCGCCGGTTCCCGGCAAGAGCGCCGGCCGCGCCGGCTGATCCGGCAGCCGCAGCACGCCGCGGGACCCCGGGCGACGACCGCCCGGGGCCGTGGCATGCCCTGACGCGGCGCCCCGGCAGCCCCGTACTCAGCCCGGGCGCCGGTCGGAGGCGCGGTCCGCCGGCGGCGGAGTCATCGCCATCCGCGCTCCGCGTGACGGCACCATGCCCAACCGCCAGGCCTCCCACGGCGTGCCCGGCTCGACGCCGCGCTCCAGCAGCAGGGCGTACGCCTCGGCGTACTCCTCCAGGTCCAGGTCGCGCCCCTGGTAGGTGTCCCGCAGCAGCGCGGACAGCCCCTCGCGCGCCTCGGCGGCGCCGTCCTCGGTCAGCAGCGGCAGCAGCGTGCACCGCAGGAAGCGCGACCAGTCCGCGCCGCGGCGGTCGGGCAGGGCGGCGAAGAGCCGTTCGGCGTCCCGCAGCAGCTCCAGCGCCTCCGGCACGCGGCCGTTGCCCGCGTCGATCACGGCCAGTTCGACGCAGGACCAGGCCTCGCCGTGCGGTACGCCGATGCGGCGGAAGTCGGCGCGGGCGTCCTGGAGCAACTGGCGGGCGAAACCGCTGTTGCGCAGATTGCCGGTGAGGGCGGCGCGCTGGTCGCGGGTGACCCGCGCCGAGTGGTGCCGGGCGCAGGCCAGTCCGTAGACGTCCCGCATGCGGCTGAACATCGTCCGGGAACGCTCCAGGGCCCGCAGCGCGGGGTCGAGTTCGCCGGCCTCCTCCAGCGCCTGGCCGAGGTAGTACAGCGACCAGGCCTCGCCGCGGGCGTCCTCGTTGGCCCGGTGCCGGGTCAGGGCGTCGCCCAGGACCCGCTGGGCGGCCGGGGCGTCGCCGCGCAGCAGCCGGGCACGGGCGAGCTGGGTGGCCGTCCAGGCGGTGCCGCGCGGATCGCGGGTGGCGGCGTAGCACTCGCCCGCGGCCCGTAGTTCGGCCTCGCCGCGGTCCGCGTCACCGACCGCCAACTGCCACTGCCCCAGCTGGAGATGGGCCCAGGCCTGGCCGTGCACGCTCTCGCTCTCGCGGTGCAGGGCCAGCGACTCGGTCAGCAGGTCGTGGGCCTCCGCCAGCCGGCCCGCGTCGCGCAGCACCGCCGCGAGCGCGTGCTGCGTCCACGCCCGGTCGGCGCGCAGCTCCTCGGCCGCCTGCAGCTGCAGGGCCTCACGGAGCTTCTCCTCCGCCTCGTGCAGGCTGCCCTGCTGCTGGAGCGTGATACCGAGACTGCACAGCGCGCGGGCGGCGCCCGCCGGGTGCTGCGCCTCGAAGTACAGGTCGACCACGGACGAGAGCGTGGAACGGGCCTTGTCGAGCTCGCCGAGCTGCCGGGCGGCGATGCCGGTGCGCCACTGCACGGAGCGCACCAGCACGTTCTGGTCGGCCTCCCGCTGGTGCCGCTGCGCCAGCTCGCTGATCTCGCCCAGCCGGTACAGGTCGCCGCGCAGCAGGCAGTAGTCGCACAGCGCGCCGAGCAGGTGCTGCACGACCCGCTGGTCGACGCCTTCGGCATGCCGCAGGGCGGCGGTGATGAAGCTGGACTCCTCGTCCAGCCAGCGCAGCGCGAGGTCCAGCGAGGCGAAGCCCTGCGGCCCGAAGCGGTCGGCGCGGGTGGAGGTGCGGCCGTCCACCAGGCGGATCACGGAGTCCGCGAGTTCGGCGTAGCTGCGGATCAGCCGCTCCTGGGCGGCGGCGCGCTCGTCCGGGTCCTCCTCGTCGAGCAGGCGCGCGTGCGCGAAGCGGCGTACGAGGTCGTGCAGCCGGTAGCGGCTGCCGCGCACGTGCTCGATGAGCCCGGCCGCGGCCAGTTCGCCCAGCCGCCGTCCCGCCTCCTGCTCGTCGGCCGCCAGCAGTGCCGCGGCCGCCGCCGCGCCGAGACTGGTGCGCCCGGCCAGCGCCAGCCGCCGCAGCAGCCTGCGGGCCGGCTCGGGCTGGTCGTGGTAGCGCAGCGCCAGCGCCCGCTCGACCGGGTCGAGCGGGCCGTAGGCGGCGAGCTCCGCGGCGAGGACCGCGACCCCGCGCTCGGGCAGCGAACTGCCGGCGATGCGCAGCGCCAGCGGGAGGCCGCCGCACAGCCGCCGGATCTCCTCGGCGCCGGCGGCGGTCCCGTCCGGCGCGCCGTCACCGGCGCCGTCCCCGCCGCTCCCGCCGTCCCCGCCGAGCGCGGCCAGCAACTTCCGCGAGGCGCCCGCCGTCAGGGGCTCCAGGGGAAGGTCGTGCACGCGCGCCGCCGGGACGTCCAGCGCCAGCGGGCCGGCCGCGGTGACCAGCACGAGGCTGTCGGACCGCTCGGGGACCAGGTCCCGGACCTGTCCGGCGTCGGCCGCGTCGTCCAGGACGACGACGACCGGCACACCCGTCAGCCGCTTCTGGTACTCGTCGGCCAGGCGCCGCAGATGCTGCTCCTGGGAGGTGCGCTCGCGGAAGAGCAACTGCTCGCGGGGCGCTCCCAGCCGGTTGAGCAGGTGCAGCAGCGCGTCCCGGGTGGGCAGCGGCCGCTCGCCGGGGGCCGCTCCCCGCAGGTCGACCACGCAGGCACCGCGGAACTGGTCCTTGAGCTGCTGGGCGGCGCGGACGGCCAGCGTGGTGCGCCCGGAGCCGGCCGGGCCGTGCAGCACGACCACCACGGGCCCGCTGGCGGGGGAGACCCGGGCCTGGTGGACCCACTGCGCGATCTGCCGCAGATGGTCCCGGCGGCCGGTGAACGGCCCGTCGGCGACGGGCAGTTGCGCGAAGGACTGCTCCAGCGCGCCGCGGCCGCGCGCTGCGGCGCTGCGGTCGGTGCGCCGCTGCGGCGGCAGGGCCGGACCCGGCGCGGGCGCCGGGGCGGGCGCGGTGAGCTGCCGTTCCAGGAACGGGCGGACGCCGCGCCGGTCGACCGCCTCCAGCCAGGCGCGGCGCAGTTCACCGGTGCGCCCGCCGCCCGCGCGGGACCCGCGCGCGGAACGGGCCGCCGTCGTGGCCGCCCCCGCCACGGCGACGACGGCGGCGGTGCCCAGTGCCGTACCGGCGCCGGTGCCCCAGCCGAGGTCGGCCACGCACGCCGCGACCGCCGCCACGGCGGTCACCAGGGCGGGGGTGCCGATCGCGGTGCGCCGCCCGGCGCGTTCGGCGTGCCGTGCGGCCGCGTAGGCGGCGTACTCGTCCGCGGCCTCCCCGGCGATCCCGTCGAGTGCCGCGCGTCCCCTGCGCAGCAGTTCCTCGGCGTCCTCGGGGCGTCTGCGCCGTCGCTCTCCGGCCACGGCGCGCTCCAGCAGCCGTGACACCTCGGTCCGGTCGGACGGGTGCAGTTCCGCAGTCCGCTTCGTCAACACGATCCCCCTCGGTCGCCGAGCCAGGACCCAAGTGTCCTGCCGAACCGGCCACATGCGACACCATCGGTACGGCCGGGGCTGTGGAAGCGCGGCGCCCGGCACGGCCCCCGCGACGCGGGCGTGCACCGAGGCGCAGCCGTCGCGCGCCGTGTGTGGCGGGGCTTGTGCGGTTCGCGCGCACGCAGTGCGACGCCCGGTCCGGGGACCGGCGTCGAGCGCCCCGAACCGGCCCGGGCGGCGCGCGGTGCTCGTCGACGCCGACCCGCTCGGCGGCGGTCTGGACGTGCTGCTCGGTGCGGAGAGGGTGGCCGGTCTGCGCTGGCCGGACCTCGCCGAGTCCCGGGGCCGGGTCAACAGCGGCGCTCTGGAGGAGGCACTGCCGCGGGCGCACGCCCTGAGCGTGCTGAGCTGGGACCGCGGGGACACGGTGGTCGTTCCGCCGCGGGCGATGCGGTCGGTCATGGGCGCCGCCCGGCGGCGTGGCGGAGTGGTCGTGGTGGATCTGCCGCGGCGCATGGACGAGGCCGTGACCGAGGCGCTGGCGCAGACGGACGTGGGCCTGCTGGTCGTGCCCGCGGAGCCGCGGGCTGTGGCGGCTCGCGCAGGCCGAGCCCGCGGCCCGAATCCGGCGGTGGGGGGTTCACGGCGCACCGGCGCGGCGCCGGAAGGCGTCCGGGGCACGTGGCGGCCACCGGGCCGTGCCCGTGACTTCGTCCCTGTCTGGGCCGCTTCGTACCCCCCGCGCCGTGGCGCAAAGGTGACTTGGCACCTGCTGGACAGCCAAGGGGTACTGACCCCCGCCATCAGCGGGGACATGCTTTCCCGCCATGAGACACATGAACAGCAGGTGGCGGCCGAGGGTGCGGAGCCCGCGGCCGCAGTACGTGGCGGCCGCCGCTCTCGCGGCGCTGCTGGCAGGTCTGACCGCGACTCCTGGCGCGGCCCAGGACACCGGCCGGGACACCGGGCGGAGCGGCGGGCAGTCCGGCTCCGGCGCGCAGGGCAGCGCGGCCGGGATCACCCGGCAGCAGGTCACGTTGATCACCGGTGACCGGGTCACGCTGGACACGGACCCCTCGGGCAGGCAGAGCGTCACGGTCGAGCCCGCCAAGGGGCGCGAGCACATCACGTTCGTCAAGCGTCAGGACGGCCGGGACTGGATCGTCATACCCGCCGACGCCCTCCCCCTGCTGGCCACCGACCGCCTCGACGCGGCGCTGTTCAATGTCTCGGCCCTGGTCGCGGGCAAGTACGCCGAGCGGTCGAGCCTGCCGCTGATCGTCCAGTACGCGGGTGACGCGGGCACCGCCGAGCGCCGGCTCACCGCGGCCGGGGCCGACGGTGCCCGGACCGTCGCCGGAACCCCCTTCGCGACCCTGGCCGAACACCGCGAGGACGCCGCGGCGTTCTGGAAGGGCATCGCCCCCGGCCAGGCGGGCGCCACGTCCTTCGGCGCGGGGGTGCGCCGGGTCTGGCTCGACGGGCGTTCCACGGTCCAGGCCGAGAGCACGGCGACCCGCATCGGCGCCCCGCACGCCTGGGAGAAGGGCTGGACCGGCACCGGCGTCAAGGTCGCGGTGCTGGACACCGGTTACGACCCCGACCACCCGGACCTCAAGGGCCTCGTCACCGAGTCGGCGAACTTCACCGGCGAGCCGAACACCGACGACCTGATGGGGCACGGCACCCACGTCACCTCGACCATCGCCGGATCCGGCACGCTCTCCGACGGCCGGTACAAGGGCGTGGCACCCGGTGTGCAGATCCTGTCCGGCAAGGTGTGCACCGGGGACGGCAACTGCGACAACTCCGCCATCATCGAGGGTCTGGCCTGGGCCGCCCAGCACGGCGCCAAGGTGATCAACCTCAGCCTGGGCGACACGGACACGCCGGAGACCGACGCCGTCGAGGCCATGGTCGACACCGTCAGCCGTGACTACGGCGTCCTGGTGGTGGCCGCGGCCGGCAACAACGGCTCCGGCAGCAGGGTCTCCTCGCCCGCCTCCGCGGACCGCGCGCTGGCCGTCGGCGCCGCCGAGGCCGACGACGACCGCGCCGTCTTCAGTTCGGTCGGCCCGCGGACCGGCGACTCCGGCCTCAAGCCGGACATCATCGCCCCCGGCGTCGGTGTCGTCGCCGCCAGGGCGGGCGGCACCACCGCCGACGACGGCTACATCGCGATGGACGGCACGTCCATGGCCACGCCGCACGTGGTCGGCGCCGCCGCCATCCTGTTCCAGCAGCACCCGGACTGGACCGCCGAGCAGGTCAAGCGTCAGCTGATGCAGTCGGCGACCGGTGCCCTGGAGCACGGCGCCTACTACCAGGGCGCCGGGCGCGTCGACGTCGCCCGGGCGGTCGACCAGGAGGTCACCGCCGACGTCGCCGCAGTGGACTTCGGGCTGGTCCGCTGGACCGACGCCCAGCGGCCGCCGGTGAGCCGGAAGATCACCTACCGGAACCCGGGCGCAGCCCCCGTCACCCTCCGGCTGGCCCAGAACGCGAGCAGCGGCCTGCTGGACAAGCCCGCCCCCGCAGGTTTGTTCCGGCTGAGCGCCGACACCGTCACCGTCCCCGCGCACGGAACGGCGGACGTCACCCTCACCGGGACCCCGGAGGCCACCACGGCCTACGCCGCCTACAGCGGCGTGGTGACCGCGAGCACCGCGGACCGCCAGGTGTCGGTGCGCGTCCCGTTCGGCCTGGACCTCGAGCAGCCGTCCTACGACCTGCGCATCGACATGAAGAGCCGCACGGGCGCGGCCCCCGACACCGCGTACCTGCTCGTCCAGTCGGCCGACCGCAAGTCCTTCGAGGTGGAGGCGCTCGGCAAGAACAGCACCGTGGTGCGGCTGCCGAAGGACACCTACTCGGTGAGCGGCTTCTTCTTCGACGCGTCGTTCACCGAGGGCGTCATCGTGGGCGTGCCGAAGGTCGTGATGACCGCCGACCGGCAGGTCGCCGTCGACGCACGGAAGGCGAAGCCCGTGACCGTCTCGGCGCCGAGCCGCGCGGCGCGCATCCTCTCGGCGGAGATCGGCACCATCAGCCTGGGCGACGAGCTGCTCTCCGTCACCATGAACAACGCGGTCGGCGAGGACCACATCGAGGGCGTGTACGCGACCCCGACGGCCCGGGACAAGGACGGGAAGTTCACCTACCTCGTCAGCACCGTCTGGGGTGACCCCACCGGCCCGGACGGCAATCCCTCGTCGGTCTACTACCTCTCCCGGCCGGTGCACGGCGCCATCCCGGCCGACCCGGGGTACCGTCCCCGCGCGTCGGAACTGGCCAGGGTGGACACCACCTTCGCCGCCACCACCCCGGGAACCACCGCGGCCCGCCTCGTCTGGATGTACGTCGACAACGTCCGCTTCAGCGCACCCTCGATGACGGGGCTGCCGGTCCCGACCCGGCGGGTCGACTGGTTCTCCGCGGCCGAGGGCCTGCGCTGGCAGGCGGCCTTCGACCAGAACAACATCTTCGACCCGGACACCCGCGGACAGAGCTACCTCGGCGATCTGCACGGCTACAAGGCCGGCGCCAGGGTCGAGGAGCGCTGGAACGGCGGCGTCCAGGCCCTGGGCCTCTCGTCGCAGATGGCCGCCTTCCGCGAGGGCGACACCGTCTACCGCCCCTTCCAGTCGGCCGCGAACGGCAACCTCGATCTGGTGGCCGACACGACGGCGGGCCTGCCCGCGGTGGAGCTGCGGCGCAACGGCGAACTCGTCTCCGAGGACTGGAGCATGAGCGACGTCCCCGCCGACCCGACCCCCGCCGACTACCGCCTGACGGTCGAGCAGGACCGCGACCTCGCCCCCAGCTCGGTCTCCACCCATGTGTCGGCCGAATGGCGCTTCCGGTCGCAGACCACCGCGACCCGTCAGGCGCTGCCGCTGTACGCGGTGCGCATGTCGCCCGAACTGGACGAGTGGAACCGTGCCAGGGCCGGTCGTGAGCTCCGCATCCCGGTCCTGGTCCAGCGGACGCCCGGCGCCGCCGAGTCGCCGATCCGCACCCTCACCGTCGAGGTCTCCTACGACGAGGGCCGGACGTGGCAGTCGGCCGCGGTCAAGGGAACCGGCACGCAGCGCACCGTGACCGTCGACAGCCCGCACCGTTCCTCGGGCGGATCGGTCAGTCTGCGCACCTACGTCAAGGACGCGGCGGGCAACTCCTTCAAGGAGACCGTGATCAGGGCCTACCTGCTCAAGTAGCCGCGACCGCGAGCACAGCCGCAAGCGCGGGACCGCGCTTGCGGCTGCGCGGCGCTCAGAGCCAGTTGCGGCGCGCCGCGTGCCATCCCAGTTGCATGCGGGTGGCGACGCCCGCGAGGCCCATCAGTCCCTGGATGCGACGCTGGACGGTGCGCTTGCTCACGCGGAGCTGCCCGGCGATCGCCTCGTCGGTCAGGCCGGCCACCATCAGGGACAGCAGGTGCCGGTCCTCCGGGGCCAGCGACGCGGCGTCCTCGGGGCCCGCGCCGCCGATCCGGCCCTCCTCGGTCACCCGGAGCGGGGCGCCGACCTCCCAGTAGCGCTCGAACAGGTCGATCAGCGCCTCCAGCAGACTGCTCTCCCGCACCAGCGCCGCCTTGAGCTCCTTGGGGTTGCCGGGGGCGCCCGAGGAGGCCAGTGGCAGGACGGCCACCGACCGGTCGGAGACCGCCATCCGCAGCGGCAGCCGCGGCACGGCGCGGGCGACCTCGCCGGCGTGCACCCCTCTGACGACGTTGTCGACCGCGCCGGGGTCGTCGAAGTACGCCTGCTCGTACAGGACCCGGTAGAGCACGCCCCGGGCGTGCGCGGCGAACTGCTCCTGGTTGCTCTCCGGGGACATGGCCACGTAACTGGCCTTGCAGAACCACGTCATCTCGTGACGGCTGTTGTCCTGGAGCTGCCGCAGCCGCTGCCGCAGGGCGGCCGCGCCGCTGATGATCTCGATCGCCTCGCCCCCGACCCGGGCCCGCGCGCCGCGCTGGTACGCCTGCACCATCTCGAACACCGCCACGCGGGTCCGGTCCAGGTCCTCGGAGTGGCGCTGGAGCCGCGGTACGAGGGCGACTTCCGGCGGGATGGCGGCGAACCAGCCGGGGCTGTCCTCCACCGGGTACGCCAGCCCCTTGGCCTCCAGCGCGAGCAGCAGCCGCCGGACCGCCGCGGTGTCGAGGCCGCAGCGGCCGGAGACCTCCTCGGCGGACGCCGACTCGTGGCCGAGCAGCAGGCGGTACACATCGCCCTCGGCGGCCGTGAGGCCCACCGTCTCCAGCATGTCGTCCCTCCCGTCACCGCCCGGCGCGATCCGGGGTCCGCGTCGGAGAACGTGTTTCGTCCGGCGTTGGATTCCATCAGCACATCCGCCCGGGGACAACGTCGGTTGCCGAGGGCAACCGCGTGGCGGCACGAGACCCGTGCACCGTGCACCGGTGGCCGTGGGGCGGGGTGGCGTTCGCGCGGCCCGGGAGCGCGGGGTGCCGGTGCTGCTCGGCGGGGTACCGCAACTGCCGCCGGTGTGACACAGGAGTCCTGACCTGCGCCGCGACGGGGCGGGCTCATGCCCGCCCCGTCCGACCCGGCGCGGTTACCGCTGCCGGTCGGCGCGACGGCGTGCCACCAGGAGGGCGCCCGCGCCGAGGGCCAGGGTCCCGGCAGCGGCGGCGGTGAGGGGCAGGACCGAACCGGAGCCGGTGGACGCCAGGGCACCGCCGGTGGAGGAGAGGCCGGTGGTGCCCGTGCTGCCCGTGGTGGAGCTGCCGCCCGTGGCGCCGGTCCCGGAGCCGGACGTCGAGCCGGACGTCGAGCCGGAGCCTCCGGTGGAGGCCGTTCCGGAACCGCCGGAGGCCGTCCCGGAGCCTCCGGTCGTGCCTGTCGAGCCGCTGCCGCCCGTGGCCCCGGCACCGGCGACGTCGAGCAGGATGTCCGCGGTGTCGTTCGACCTGACGGTGTCGAAGGGGCGGGGGAGCTTCCCCGCGAGCGCCACCGAGCCCTTGGCCCCCGGCACCGCCTTGTCGATCCTCAGCTTGAAGTCATAGGTCTGCCCGCCGTGCTCGTCGACCCAGGAGTCGCCCATGCCGCATTCGTACGTCGCCGACCCCAGGTTCCTGCAGAATCCGGCGGACTTGGCGACCGACGTACCGGCCGGCATCTTGATGCGGACGACGGCCGGGGAGACGCCGTCCCGGAGCACCCAGCCCGGCCCGGCGTTGGTGAACTTCACCTCCAGCGGGACCGTGTCGCCGACCCCGCCCTCCAGCCGGGCACCCGTCACCTGGAAGTCGGCCGTGTTCTCGGCGGTCACGTCGACGGTTGCGAAGTCCCCGCCGTCCGGCCGGGCGGAGCCCGGGGCGGCCGGGGTGTCGTCGGGCCGCTCGACCAGCTTCACCGCGGGCGCGGTGCCGGGTATCGGCTCGAACCCGCCTTCCGAAACGGGTTCGGTGCCCCAGATCGCCACCCTCAACAGGTCGTACAAGGAGTGGTCGAGGACCTTCAGGGCCACTGGCTTTTCCAGCGCGTAGACGACGCCGGGTCTCACCGGCTGGTCGAACTCGCAGAGCAGGTTCGAAAAGGCCGGCAGATCATCGTGAGCCTGGCCATCCCAGCGTCCGCAGTTGGAGGGCACCTCGGTGTGGCTGAGGCCGCGGGTGACGTCGAACTCCATCCAGACCTTGTCGAGCGCCGCGGGGCCGGTGTTCGTGAAGGAGATCGGCACGCTGAGCGCACTGCCGGGCTTCACCCCGTCGATCGGGGCGATCTTGCCCAGCACCACCCCGGGTGCCGGGTCCGCGGCACCGGCGGGGGCGGCACCCAGCGCCATCAGCGCCAGGGCGCCGACGGTACCGGCGGTCCAGCGGAGGGCACGGTGGCCGTGAGAAGTGGGAGTCATGGAATCCTCTGGGTGAAGTGGCGGCTGCCGACGGCTGAACCAAGGGTGAACACGTGCTCCACAGGAGACTTCCGCCGTCGTCGAAGGGTTGTAGGAGCCGGCGCAGCGGACGGCGGATCGTCCGGAGCCGCCGGCGTGCCTCACCTGCGGCGCGACGCGACCCCTGGCGCCGTGTCCGCCGCACCCGGCGCAGGGCGATCCGCGCCGCTTGCCCGCCGCCGCTCGCCCAGAGGACCACACAGCGCACCGGGTACCGGTCGTCCGCCGCCGGGCCCCGCGTCCCGCGCCGCTCCACTTTCCAGGCGCCGGATTCCTGCCGGAGCCCGTCCGCTGTACCAGGAGGGGAACCGCGGGGGACGGGTGTTCGCGCTCGCGGCGGGCCCAGCGGTGCGGCCCCCGGGGCGACGGGCGTCCCGATCGCCCTGCTGCCGGAAAGAGCGGGGCGCGGCGAGGATGCAGTGGGTCAGCGCCGCCGCGATGGGCAAGGATGGGGTCATGCCGAACCGCCTCGCCGACGCGACGTCGCCGTATCTCCTCCAGCACGCCGACAACCCGGTCGACTGGTGGCCCTGGGGGGAGGAGGCCTTCGCCGAGGCCGAGCGCCGGCAGGTGCCCGTCCTGCTGAGCGTCGGGTACGCGGCCTGCCACTGGTGCCATGTCATGGCGGGGGAGTCCTTCGAGGACGGGGAGACCGCCGCGTACCTCAACGAGCACTTCGTGTCGGTGAAGGTCGACCGCGAGGAGCGGCCCGACGTCGACGCCGTCTACATGGAGGCCGTGCAGGCGGCCACCGGCCAGGGTGGCTGGCCGATGACGGTGTTCCTGACCCCGCAGCGCGCACCGTTCTACTTCGGCACCTACTTCCCGCCGGCCCCGCGGCACGGCATGCCCTCGTTCCGCCAGGTGCTGCAGGGCGTCGAGGCCGCCTGGCGCGAGCGCCGCGACGAGGTCGGGGAGGTCGCGGCGAGCATCGTGAAGGACCTGGGCGCGCGCTCCATGGCCCTCGGCGGGACGACCCCGCCGGGACAGGAGGAACTCGCGGCGGCGCTGCTCGGGCTGACCCGGGACTACGACGCCGCGCACGGCGGCTTCGGCGGCGCGCCGAAGTTCCCGCCGTCGATGGCCCTGGAGTTCCTGCTGCGGCACCACGCGCGCACCGGTTCCGAGGGCGCGCTGCAGATGGCCGCGGACACCTGCGAGGCGATGGCCCGCGGCGGCATCTACGACCAGCTCGGGGGCGGCTTCGCGCGCTACTCCGTGGACCGGGAGTGGGTGGTGCCGCACTTCGAGAAGATGCTGTACGACAACGCCCTGCTGTGCCGGGTCTACGCCCACCTGTGGCGCGCCACCGGCTCCGACCCGGCCCGCAGGGTCGCCCTGGAGACCGCCGACTTCCTCGTCCGCGAACTGCGCACCCAGGAGGGCGGCTTCGCCTCCGCGCTCGACGCCGACAGCGACAAACCTGGCGGCGGTCACGGTGAGGGGGCGTTCTACGTCTGGACGCCGGCGGAACTGGAGGACGTCCTGGGTCCGGCGGACGCGGCCCTGGCAGCGGCGCACTTCGGCGTGACGGAGGAGGGCACCTTCGAGGAGGGCGCCTCGGTGCTCCAACTCCCGGCCGACGCGGGCCCGGCCGACGCGGAGCGCATCGCCTCCGTGCGGGAACGGCTCTTCGCCGCGCGCGAGACCCGCCCGCGCCCCGGCCGGGACGACAAGGTGGTCGCCGCGTGGAACGGGCTGGCGATCGCCGCCCTGGCCGAGACCGGCGCGTACTTCCAGCGGCCGGACCTCGTCGCGGCGGCCGTGGAGGCCGCGGACCTGCTGGTGCGGGTCCACATGGACGAGCACGGCCGGCTGGCCCGGACCTCGCGGGACGGCGTCGTGGGCGTCAACGCCGGTGTGCTGGAGGACTACGCGGACGTCGCGGAGGGCTTCCTCGCGCTCACCGCGGTGACCGGCGAGGGTGTGTGGCTGGACTTCGCGGGGCTGCTGCTCGACTCCGTGCTGCGGCACTTCACCGGGGAGGCGGGGGCGCTCTACGACACCGCGGACGATGCGGAGGCGCTGATCCGCAGGCCCCAGGACCCGACCGACAACGCCGCGCCCTCGGGCTGGACGGCCGCTGCCGGGGCCTTGCTGTCGTACGCCGCGTACACCGGCTCGGACCGGCACCGCGAGGCCGCCGAGCAGGCGCTCGGGGTCGTGGGCGCGCTCGCCGGCCGGGTGCCGCGGTTCATCGGCTGGGGGCTGGCCGTCGCCGAGGCCGCGCTCGACGGTCCCCGCGAGGTCGCGGTGGTCGGCCCGGTGGACGACGCCGGGACGGCGGCGCTGCACCGCGTCGCGCTGCTGGGCACCGCCCC
This sequence comes from Streptomyces sp. MI02-7b, assembly GCF_033793585.1. NCBI lineage: Bacteria > Bacillati > Actinomycetota > Actinomycetes > Kitasatosporales > Streptomycetaceae > Streptomyces > Streptomyces sp. MI02-7b. Next base: position 411,551 of record NZ_JARAWX010000003.1, read on the forward strand.
GGGCGCGGTGGTCGCCGTCGGCGCGCCGGGCACCGGCGAGTACGCCCTGCTGGCCGACCGCCCGCTGATCGGCGATCGTCCGGCCGCTTACGTCTGCCGCCACTTCGTGTGCGCGGCCCCGACGGCCGACCCCGAAGCACTGGGGGAGCAGCTCGGCGCGCGCTGACCCCGGCACACGGCAGGGCCGGGCCCCCGTCGACACGTCACGATCACCGAGCCGACCACCACCGTTACGGGGTCCGGGCCCGGTTGCCGCATCCCCGCCCGCCCCGCTCGGAGGTGCCCCCAGGCGCGGAGCTTCCCCGGCCTTCGGCCCGGGGAAGCGGTCGAGGCGTCCGAGTGGCCCCGCTCCGGCGATTCCTGACGACCCGCCGCCTTGCGACGCACCGCGCAGGGGGCTCTTCCAGCGGTGGCCGGCGGAGCCGATGGGACGACAGGGCCCGGCGAACCGGACCCGCGCCGCTCTCGGCGGTCGTCAGCGGTCGTCAGCGGCCGTGCAGGTTCGCCGCGAGCAGGGTCAGCGCGCGGTCGAGGATCGCGGCGAGGTCGTCGCCGCCGCCCGTGTCGATCCAGTGGAAGACGGCCTCGCTCCAGGCGCCGATCAGCGCCCCGACGACGATCCGGATCTCGAAGTCGTCCTCGGGGCGCCCCAGGCGCTCGGCGGTGACGGAGGCCAGCAGCCGGCTGGACTCCTGGATGTTCTCGCCCATGCGGGCGCGGATGGCCGGGACGGTGCGCACCAGCCGCAGCCGCTGCCGCATCTCGTCCAGTTCGGCCGGGTCGGTGAACATCTCCCGCAGCGGTCCCAGCAGGGCGTGCCGCACCGACTCGACGATGGGCTCCGTCACCGGGCGGTCGCGCAGGGCGGCCACCATGACGGGGTCGTACTCGTCGGTGAGGACGATGTCCTCCTTGGTCGGGAAGTACCGGAAGACCGTGCTGGCGGAGACCTCGGCCGCGTCTGCGATCTGCTCGACGGTGGTGCCGTCGTACCCCTGCGCCTCGAAGAGCCGGTAGGCCGCGCGGCGGATGGCCCGGCGGGTCTGGATCTTCTTGCGCTCGCGGAGGCCGGGTCTGGTCGAGCTCGTCGGTCTCGTCGGTGCGGTCACGTGGTCATTGTCGGGCATCGGTCGCCGGCGCGGCCACGGCGGCGGACACCGCAGCCCGCGTCTTCCCGCCCGTGCCCGGCAGGAAGAGGGCGGTCAGGACGGCGGCCGCCACCGAGGCGCCGCCGCAGACGAGCAGGGCGAGGTCCATGCCGTGCACATAGGCCGCGTCCGCGGAGGCGGCCAGCGCCCGGTCGCCCAGGGCGGCGGCCACCGCGTGCGCCGCGCCGACGGAGCCCGCGGCGGTGCCGGCGGCCGCGGCGGGCAGGCCGGTGGTGTCGAGCCGGCCGGTGTACGCGCCCGCGAGCAGGCTGCCCAGGATGGCCACGCCGATCGCGCCGCCGGTCTGCCGCAGGGTCATCAGCAGCCCGGAACCGGCGCCGGCGCGCTCCTTCGGCAGGGCGCCGAGCGCGGCGTCCATGGCCGGGATCATCGCGAAGCCGAAGGCGAACCCGGTGACCGACAGCCACAAAGCGGTGAACCCGTAGCCGTCGTGCACCTGGGTACGGCTGCCGAGCACGGCGGCCCCGGCGAGCGCCACCAGCCCGGCGGTCACCACCGGCCGCGCCCCGAACCGCGCGACCAGCGGCGCGCTGCCCCGGGCCGCCACCATCAGACCGCCCATCATGGGCAGCAGCCGCAGGCCGGTGCCCAGGGCGTCGTTGCCGAGCACGGCCTGCAGGTACTGCGGCAGCACGAAGAGCAGCCCGGTGAGGATGAAGGTCACCAGCGTCGCGGCGACCGCGTTCCACAGGAAGCCGCGCTGCCGCAGCAGGCCGACGTCGAGCATCGGCCGTTCCTGGCGGCGTTCGCGCAGCACCAGCCCGGCGAGCAGGGCGACGGCGCCGAAGAGCGCGAGGAGCACCAGCGGATCGGCCCAGCCCCGCCGCGGGGCCTCGATGATGCCGAGGACCAGCGCGCCGAGCCCGGTCATCACCAGCGCGGTGCCGGGCAGGTCGATCCGGGGTGTGGCGGGGTCGCGGGTCTCGGGCAGCAGGAGGAGGCAGGCGGTGATGCCGACGGCGACCAGCGGGACGTTGACCCAGAAGATCGAGCCCCACCAGAAGTGGTCGAGCAGGACGCCGCCGATGATCGGCCCGAGCGGCAGGCCCAGCGCCATGGCGGCGGTGACGGCGCCGACCGCCTTGGAGCGCTCCTCGGGCCCGAACAGCGAGGGCAGGACCGACAGCGCGAGCGGCATGACCAGCGCGGCCCCCAGGCCCATCACCGTGCGGGCGGCGACCACCGGCCCGGGGCTGCCGGCGAGGACGCCGAGCACCGAGCCGGCGAGGAAGACCGCCAGGCCCGCGACGAGCATCCGGCGCCGCCCCCAGCGGTCGCCCAGCAGGCCCGCCGGGAGCATCGCGGCGGCGAACACCACGGTGTAGGCGTCCACGATCCACTGCTGGTCGCCGGTGTCGGCGCCGAGTTCGGCGGCCATGGTCGGCAGCGCCACGTTCAGGATCGTCATGTCGAAACCAAGGACGAGCATGCTCGCCACCAGCGCGCCGAGGGCCCACCAGCGGCGGGGGTCGTTCGTCGTCATGGCGCGACTCTTTCCGATAGCCGGTATCAAATGATAGTGACTCTCAAAAAAGAGTAGCTGTCAATGCGGGTATGCGAAAGCCCCGCGGACCGCCGGAGCGGTGCGCGGGGCTCTCGGGGCCGCTGCGGTGGGCTACGCGTGGTTGTAGGCCACCAGCGAGATGCCGACGTAGTGGGCGATGAAGGCGGCGAGGGTGAACGAGTGGAAGACCTCGTGGAAGCCGAAGAAGCGCGGCGAGGGGTTGGGGCGCTTGGTGCCGTAGACGATCGCGCCGACGCTGTAGAGCAGGCCGCCGACGACGATCAGTACCAGCACGGCGACACCGCCGCGCCGCATGAAGTCGGGCAGGAAGAAGACCGCCGCCCAGCCGAGCGCGATGTAGCAGGGCGTGTAGAGCCAGCGCGGGGCGCCGACCCAGAAGACCCGGAAGGCGATGCCGGCCAGGGCTCCCGCCCACACCAGCCAGAGCAGTATCTCCTGCTTGCCGGTGGGCAGCAGGAGCAGGGTGAGCGGCGTGTAGGTGCCCGCGATGATCAGGAAGATGTTCGCGTGGTCGAGGCGGCGCAGCACGGCCTCGCCGCGCGGACCCCAGTTCCCGCGGTGGTAGAGCGCGCTCACTCCGAACAGCGCGCAGGCGGTCACGGTGAAGACGGCGCAGGCGATCCGCCCGCGGGTGCTCTCCGCGAAGGCGGTCAAGGTGACGCCCGCGACCAGGACGGCGGGGAACATCCCCGCGTGCAACCACCCCCGGAGTTTGGGCTTCAGTGGGGCGGCGACGGCGGCGAGTTCATCAAGGGCGGGAGGCACAACGGGAGTCTCGTCCACGGAGCTCATGAGGTCAATGCTACCTACGCTCGCGTAAGTTACCTGTAGGTAACTTGCGATGTCGCCGGACGGGGGGAGTGGCGCTGCTCACCTCACGCGCCCTGGACAGATCCCGTTTCCTGTCCTGATACTCATATGAGTGCGGTCGGCACCGGATGAGCAACCCACGAAGCAGCATCCGGGTCGCAGCCCCCAAGGGGTCCCAACAAAACACCCTCGAAAACTGACGCCAGGTGAGTGCACACCGGGCGGAACGGAGCGATCGTGGCGCGCGTCAATGCGGCTCCCACCCATCATCAGGACCTGATCGCCTGGGTCGGCGAGATCGCCGAACTGACCCAGCCCGACGAGATCGTGTGGTGCGACGGCTCGGAGGAGGAGTACCAGCGCCTGGCCGACGGGCTCGTGAAGCAGGGCACCTTCACGAAGCTCGACCCGATCAAGCGCCCCAACTCGTACTACGCCGCCTCCGACCCGACCGACGTCGCTCGTGTCGAGGACCGCACCTTCATCTGCTCGGAGAAGGAGCAGGACGCCGGCCCGACCAACCACTGGAAGGCCCCCGCCGAGATGCGGGAGATCTTCACCGGACCGCAGGGACTCTTCCGCGGCGCCATGCGCGGCCGGACCATGTACGTCGTCCCGTTCTGCATGGGCCCGCTCGGCTCCGAGCTGTCCGCGATCGGCGTGGAGATCACCGACTCCGCGTACGTCGCCACCGCCATGCGCACCATGACGCGCATGGGCCAGGACGTGCTGGACGCGCTCGGCGAGGACGGCTTCTTCGTGCGGGCCGTGCACACCGTGGGCGCCCCGCTGGAGCCCGGCCAGGACGACGTTCCGTGGCCGTGCAACTCCACCAAGTACATCTCGCACTTCCCCGAGACGCGCGAGATCTGGTCCTTCGGCTCCGGCTACGGCGGCAACGCGCTGCTCGGCAAGAAGTGCTACGCGCTGCGCATAGCCTCGGTCATGGCGCGGGACGAGGGCTGGCTGGCCGAGCACATGCTCGTCCTGAAGCTCACCCCGCCGCGCGGCGGGGCCGAGGCCGTCAAATACGTGGCCGCCGCCTTCCCGAGCGCCTGCGGCAAGACCAACCTCGCGATGCTGGAGCCGACGATCCCCGGCTGGACCGTGGAGACGATCGGCGACGACATCGCCTGGATGCGCTTCGGCGAGGACGGCCGTCTCTACGCGATCAACCCCGAGGCCGGCTTCTTCGGGGTCGCGCCGGGCACCGGCGAGCACACCAACGCCAACGCGATGAAGACCCTGTGGGGCAACTCGGTCTTCACCAACGTCGCCCTCACCGACGACAACGACGTCTGGTGGGAGGGCATGACGGAGGAGCTCCCGGCGCACCTCACGGACTGGAAGGGCAACTCCTGGACGCCGGAGTCGGGGACCCCCGCCGCCCACCCCAACGCCCGCTTCACCGTGCCCGCCGCCCAGTGCCCGACGATCGCGCCCGAGTGGGAGGACCCCAAGGGCGTGCCGATCTCGGCCATCCTCTTCGGCGGCCGCCGCGCCTCGGCGGTCCCGCTGGTCACCGAGTCCTTCGACTGGCAGCACGGTGTCTTCCTCGGCGCCAACGTCGCCTCCGAGAAGACCGCCGCCGCCGAGGGCAAGGTCGGTGAGCTGCGCCGCGACCCGTTCGCGATGCTGCCGTTCTGCGGCTACAACATGGGCGACTACTTCGGCCACTGGGTCGGGCTGGGCAAGACGCACGACGCCGACAAGCTGCCGAAGATCTACTACGTGAACTGGTTCCGCAAGGACGCGGACGGCCGGTTCGTGTGGCCCGGCTTCGGTGAGAACAGCCGCGTGCTGAAGTGGATCGTCGAGCGCCTCAACGGCCGGGCCGAGGGCGTCGAGACCCCGATCGGCATCCTCCCGGCCGAGGGCTCCCTGGACGTCGCCGGGCTGGACATCGAGCAGAAGGACCTCGATCTGCTGCTCTCGGTGGACATCGAGACCTGGCGCGAGGAGGCCTCGCTCATCCCGTCCCACCTGGAGACCTTCGGCGACCACACGCCCACGGAGCTGTGGGACGAGTACCGCGCCCTGGTGAAGCGCCTGGGCTGACCGCCCGCCGGAATCCGGGTCCCCCGGCCCTCCTCGCGTGTGCGGCGCGGGCGGGCGGTCCCGGCGGTAGGCGCGGCCCCGGTGGCGGGGGGTCCCTGACCCTGACCAACCCCCGCCGGACGGGTCCGGCCGACCCTCACAGAGCCCGGGGCCCGGACATGACGCGTGCGACGTCGTGTCCGGGCCCCGGGCGGTGGTGCCTCAGACGGTCGCGGCGTGGGCCGCGAGACGGCGCTCGGCGAGCGCCACCGCCTCCGTGTCCTGCCGTGACTCGGCGACGACCAGTGCCCGGCCGGCGAGCGCGTGCGCCCGCCGGTGGAGGGCGGCCGTGCGGGCGGGATCCCCGGCCCCGCGGCCGGCGGGGAGCCGGAGCGGCGGCCGGCCCTGGTGCAGTCGTGCCACCACCTCCGCGAGCTGCTCCGCCGCGCGGTCGAGCTCGGGGCACGGTGCCGACCCCCGCAGCTCGTCGGTGACGGTCAGCAGGGCGGCGAGGTGGCCGGCGAGCTGGAGGTCCAGCTCCTCGTCACGGCTGCGTCGCGGAAGGCGGGGCGCCGTCGCCGTATGGACCGATTTGGTGCGGATCGGCTCGTACATGGGTGCACTCCTCCTGCGTTCAGGAGTACATCCTAGCTTGGACTCAGTCCAAGATGCGAGTGATTCAAGACATTGGTCCGGACTACGGCTGGCCGTAGCCGTCCAGGAACCGCCCGATACGGCCGACCGCGTCCGTCAGGTCCTCCTTCGAGGGCAGGGTGACCAGCCGGAAGTGGTCCGGCTCGGGCCAGTTGAAGCCGGTGCCCTGGACCACCAGGATGCGTTCCGCGCGCAGCAGGTCCAGCACCATCTGCTGGTCGTCCTTGACCTTGTAGACCTTGGGATCCAGCCGCGGGAACGCGTACAGCGCGCCCTTCGGCCGCACGCAGCTGACCCCGGGGATCTGCGTCAGCAGCTCGTACGCCGCGTCCCGCTGCTCCGCCAGCCGGCCGCCCGGCAGCACCAGGTCCTTGATCGACTGGCGGCCGCCCAGCGCGGTGGCCACCGCGTGCTGCGCCGGCACATTGGCGCACAGCCGCATGTTGGCCAGGATCGTCAGGCCCTCCAGGTAGCTGGTCGCGTGCTCCTTGGGGCCGCAGACCGCGAGCCAGCCGCTGCGGTAGCCCGCCACCCGGTAGGCCTTCGACAGCCCGTTGAAGGTGAGCGTCAGCAGGTCGGGGGCGATGGCCGCGGTGGGGGTGTGCGTGACGCCGTCGTAGAGGATCTTGTCGTAGATCTCGTCCGAGCAGACGATCAGGTTGTGCCGGCGGGCGAGGTCGGTCAGCTGCCGCAGCAACTCGTCGTCGTACACCGCGCCCGTCGGGTTGTTCGGGTTGATGATCACCAGTGCCTTGGTGCGGTCGGTGATCTTCCGCTCGATGTCGGCGAGGTCCGGGAACCAGTCCGCCTGCTCGTCGCAGCGGTAGTGCACCGGCGTACCGCCGGACAGCGAGACCGCCGCCGTCCACAGCGGGTAGTCCGGTGCCGGGATCAGCACCTCGTCGCCGTCGTCCAGCAGCGCCTGCATCGCCATCTGGATCAGCTCGGACACCCCGTTGCCGAGGTAGATGTCCTCGACGTCCAGGTCGATGCCCTTGGTCTGGTAGTGCTGCATCACCGCGCGGCGGGCCGGGAGGATGCCCTTGGAGTCGCCGTAGCCGTGCGCGCCGCCGAGGCTGCGCAGCATGTCCTCGAGGATCTCCGGGGGGCACTCGAAACCGAAGGCCGCCGGATTGCCGGTGTTCAGCTTCAGGATGCGGTGACCTGCCGCTTCCAGCCGCATGGCCTCCTCCAGCACCGGGCCGCGGATGTCGTAGCAGACGTTGGAGAGCTTCGTGGACTGGATCACCTGCATGTCCGTGAGCTTACGGCCACGTAACGCCGATCGCCCCGTGTTCTTGACCACGTGTGCGCCGAACGGTGACGGACCGCTACCCTCGCGGCATGTTCTCGTTGCTCAACGACGAACCCGTCGCCACCGCCGGCGACGACCTCCTCGGCACGGGCGGTGCCGCACGGCAACTGGCCCGGCTGCTGATCGACTCCCGCGGCTCCACCCCCCTCACCCTCGCCGTCGACGCGGGCTGGGGGATGGGCAAGAGCAGCCTCATGCGCCTGGTCGACGCCGAACTCTCGGGCACCGCCGACGTGCACACCGTCTGGTACAACGCCTGGACCTCGCGCGGCGCCGACGCCCTCGAAGGCCTCATCAAATCCGTCCTGGCGCAGTTCGACCGTCGCCTGCTGCGGCGCGCGCTGCACCGTGCGACCGAGCACCGCGTGCTGCTGCGGACCCTCCGCGCCGGAACGGCGCTGCTCGCCGGGCCGCTCGGCGCGGCGGGACTGGTGGACGAGCTCTGGCGCAGCCTGTCCGCCGACGCCCAGGCCCGCAACGACATGCGGGACGCCCTGCGGGACCTGGCCGCGCAATGGGCGCAGACCGCCGAGCACGCGCCGCGCCGGCTGCTCGTCGTCTTCATCGACGACCTCGACCGCTGCTCCGAGGAGACCGTGCTGGCCGTCTGCGAGGCCGTCAAGGTCTACCTCGACGTCCCCGGTCTGGCCTTCGTCATCGGCTGCGACCGCTCCGCGCTGTCCCCCGGCGGCCTGCTGGGCGACCTGTCCCCGGCGGGCTCCGCCTTCATGGAGAAGATCTTCCAGACCAACTACCGCGTCCCGCCGCCGGACGACATCGAGGCGTACGTGCGCGGCTGCGCCGCCCGGGCCGGCATCGGCGACCTCCTCGACGGCCCGCACATCGCGCTGCTGGCCGAGCGCACCGGGCGCAACCCGCGCCGCGTCAAACGGCTGCTCAACGGCTTCGTCCTGGAAGCCGGACTCAATCCCCTCTGGCGGGACTTCGGGCCCGAGGTCATGCTCCGCACGCTCCTGCTGCAGCACCTGTACGGGGACTTCCACCGCGTGCTGGTGAGCGGCCGCGGCGGCGACGCGATCCAGGAGTTCCTGGACTACCGTGCGGTGCGCCGGTTGCTGCGCGCGCCCGCGCCCCTGACCGGTCAGGGCAGTGAACTGGTGCGCCGCCTGCTCACCGAGCACGAGGTGCCGCTCGCCGCCGACCCGGCGCCGCAGGATCGCACGCGGGCACTGGCCGAACTGGAACGCCGGCTGCCCCCCGCCTTCGTGGCGCTGGTCGGGGACCGGGGGTTCACCTCGCTCGTGGACGACCTCGTCCGGATGCCCGAGGCCGCCGGTCTGATCCGCCGCCTGCGGCGGTCGCCGCGGGCCGCGGCGGTGACCACGGTCGAACTGGACGAGGAGCGGGCCCCGCAGGCAGCCCCCGAACCCCCGGAGCCCGGCCCGTACACCGGTCTGAGCGTGCTGTGGATCGACGACAACCCGCACACCGTCTCCTCCGAGGTCCACGCGCTGCGGAGCAGGGGCGCCCGGGTCGAGGTGGTCGAGGACCGCGCCGGTGCCGAGGAGTGGCTGCGGGCCGCCGCCCCCGACCTGCTGCTCTCCGACATCGGACGGCACGGCGACCCCCAGGCGGGCTTCACCGACCTCGAGCACCTGCGCGGCACGGGCCGCTACACCGGTCCCGCGCTCTTCTACACCGGCTGGGTCGCCCCGGAACGCGAGGAACGCGCCCGGCAGGCCGGCGCGCTCGGCGTCGCCGCCGAACCCGCCGCGCTGTACGGGCTCATCGACCGGATGCTCCGGCAGCCCGGCGCCGTACCGAGCGTCCCGCCAGCACGTCCGTCCGCCGGCCGTCCTCGATGACGAACCGTCCGTCGATCAGCACGTGGGGAATGCCGGTGGGCAGCCCTCGCGGCCGCTCGAACGTCGCGCCCGCCGCCACCGTCGCGGGGTCGAACAGCACCAGGTCGGCGCGGTGGCCCTCGCGGACCAGCCCGCGGTCGGTCAGCCCCAGCCGGGCGGCCGGGCGGCCGGTCAGACGCGCGACGCAGCCCTCCAGCGAGAGCACCCCCAGCTCCCGTACGTAGCGGCCCAGATAGTGCGGGAAGGTGCCGTACGCGCGCGGATGCGGCTTGTCCCCGACGAGCAGCCCGTCGCTGCCGCCGGTGTGCGCCCGGTGCCGCATGATCGCCCGGACGTTCTCCTCGTGGCCCACGTGCTGCAGGATCGTTGTGCCCAGCCGGTCCTCCAGCAGCAGCCGGCGCGCCGTGGCGAAGTCCGGTACCCGGTGGCCCACGTGGGCCCTGAGCGCCGGCTCGCGCACCCCGGACACCTCGATCGTCGACCAGTCCACGGGCACCCCGTGGCAGCCGTCCGAACCGTCCACCTCCATGGCCCGCCGGATGCGCTCCGCCTGCGCGTCGTCCCGGAGCCGGGCGAGGGTCGCCTCCGGGCCGCCCTCCGTCGCCCAGCTCGGCAGCGTCGCGGCGAGCGTGGTGGAACCCGGCAGATACGGATAGGTGTCCAGGCTGATGTCCGCGCCCGTCGCCAACGCCGCGTCCAGCAGCGCCAGCAGATCCGGCGCACGGCCGGCGTTCACGCCGAAGTTCATCGTCGCGTGGGCCAGGTGCAGGGCGCAGCCGGCCTCGCGGGTCAGCGCGATCATCTCCGCGTAGGCCTCCAGCGCGCCCGCGCCGTAACTGCGGTGGTGCGGGCAGTAGTAGCCCCCGTGGGCGGCCACGACCCGGCACAGCTCGGTCAGTTCCGCGTCCGAGGCGTACATCCCCGGGGTGTACGTCAGCCCCGACGACATCCCCACCGCCCCCTGCGCCATGCCCTCCGCGACCAGCTCCTTCATCCGGTCCAGCTCGGCATGCGTCGCCGGGCGGTCCTCCCACCCCACGGCGAGGATCCGCACGGTGCCCTGCGGGACGAGGTACGCGGCGTTCACGGCGATGCCCCGGTCCAGGCGGTCCAGGTACTCGCCGACGCTGCGCCAGTCGTAGTCCAGCCCGTCCGGATCGCCGTTCCATCCCGCGAGTTGGCTGCGCAGCCCGGCGAGGGTGGCGTCGTCCACGGGCGCGTACGACAGCCCGTCCTGCCCCAGCACCTCCAGGGTGACCCCCTGTGCCGTCTTGGCCTCGTGCGCGGGGTCGGTCAGCAGGGCGAGGTCGCTGTGCGCGTGCATGTCGATGAACCCGGGGGCGAGTGCGAGCCCGGTGGCGTCCAGGGTCCGGCGTGCGCCGCGCACGGTTCCGATCTCCGCGACGCGGCCGTTGCGCAGGCCGACGTCCGCGACGTACGGGGGTTTTCCGGTGCCGTCCACGATGGTCGCGTTGCGGATGCCCAGATCCATGCGCGGCGCTCCTCCTTTTCCGCAGGTTTTTCCCCGCCCTCCCGCCCGTGTGCCCTGTGAAGTCAGTGATCCCGGCGCGCGTGCGGGGTGCGCCGGGTGCGGGGCCTCCGGGGCTGGGCATTCTGGACAGCACATTTCGGTGCCTCGGGCACGATCTGTTGATCACCCCGGGTCATGCACCCAAATATGCTCCACAGTCCAGAACGCCCACCCCTACGACCCCGCCCCCTCCGTTTCGTCATGCGCCTGATCCCCGGTGGGGGGTAGTGGCGGCACCGTGCTCGGGCCACCGTTGGCGCAGCGCAGTCCAAGGGCGCAGCCGTCACCGCCTACAGCACCCCCACCGGCCCGGGTGGGGGCGTGGCGGGGTCCTCCCCCAGCGGCAGCTGGGGGAGGGCGGGCGGGGAAAAAACCTACCCGGGCGGTCAGAAGAAGGTACGGACGAAGTCCGTGACGACCCCGGTCTCGCCCACGACAGGAATGAGCTGCCATTTGTCGAACGCCGTGCACGGATGCGACACCCCCAGCCCCACCCAGTCCCCGACCGCCAGGTCGACTCCGCCCGGGGCCACGGACACGAACGCGTGCTGGTCGGCGAGCCTGGTGACGGTCAGTCCCGCCGCCGGGACGGTGGAGCCGCCGGCGGCGGGGCGCACGACCTGCGGCACCGGGAGATCGAGGTCGTAGGGCGCGTCGCGCTTGCCCGCGTTGAGGAGGGCGAGCCCCGGTTCGGGCCGGGAGAGCACCTGGGCCCACAGCCGGAACGCAGGCTCCAGTGAGCCCTCCGCGGCGATCCGGCCGCGGAAGGGCGTGACGTCCCGGTAGTGGACGTCGTCGTGGGTGACGTAGGCCCCGGACCGCAGGAGTTTGCGTACGGGACGGGACAACGGCCCCAGGGAGCCGAAGGCCTCGGCCACCCCGTCGAACCATTCGCTGCCGCCCGCGCTGACCACGATCTCCTCGGCCGCGGCGAAACGCCCCGCCGCGTCGAAGTCCCCCGCCAGTGCGACGAGTTCGTCCAGCCAGGCGCGCGGGTCCGGCGTGGGCGCCTCGTAGCCCGCGACGCCGACCAGCCGCAGGTGCCGCGCCGCGGTCACCGCGTCCGCGACGCGTGCCGCCTCGACGGGACCGCGCACCCCCGTGCGGCCGCCCGCCGCGCCGAGTTCCACCACGACGTCGACGACGCCGGTGAGGGCCGCGTCCATGAGCTCGACGCCCTGGACGGAGTCGACGTAGCAGACGAAGCGGAAGCCGGGGTCCTCCGCGAGCTCGCGGGCGAGCCAGCGCAGTGCCGCCGCGTCGACGAGTTCGTTGGCGAGGAAGACCCGCGGCACGCCGAACGCCCGGTAGACCCGCACCTGGTGCGGGGTGGCGGCGGTGATGCCCCAGGCGCCGTACGCGATCTGGCGGGCGAACAGTTGCGGGGCCATCGAGGTCTTGCCGTGCGGTGCGAAGGCGAGCCCGTGCTTGTCCGTGTAGGCGGCGAGCTGGGCGAGGTTGTGCTCCAGGGCGGGCCCGGAGAGCGTGAGCAGCGGGGTGGTGAAGCCGCCGTCGAACAGGGAGCGGCGCTCGGCGGCGAGTTCGCCGACGGTGCGTCCGTCCGCGTCGGGGGGAAGCCCCTTGAAGCGGTGGTCCACGCGTTCCTCGCGCAGCTCGTCGATCCGCATGGGGCCTCCCAGGAGCGTTGCAATATGTGCAATGGTCATTGCGTATGGTGTTCCGACGTGTCTAACATCCCTGCCGGCGCCGGGTCAACGGTGCCCAGGAGGGAGCCGAAGTGAGCGTGGACGTCGTGTGCGTGGGCGAATCCATGGTGACCTTCGTGCCCTCCGCGCCAGGGCAGCGCCTCGCCGAGGCCGCCTCGTTCGCGCGCGGCACCGGCGGCGCCGAGTCCAACGTCGCCTGCGCGCTGGTGCAGCTCGGCCACACCGCCCGCTGGATCAGCCGGGTGGGCGCGGACCCGTTCGGGGACCTTCTGCTTGCGCAGATCGCCGCGGCCGGAGTCGACGTCTCCGCCGTGCGCCGCGACCCCGACCGTCCCACCGGCGTCTACTTCCGCACCGGGGACGGCGAGGTCGCGTACTACCGGGCGGGCTCCGCGGCGACCGCCCTGTCCCCGGCGGCCGTCGGGCGCGAGGAGGCATGGGCGGGCAGGGTCCTGCACCTGTCCGGCATCACGGCCGCGCTCTCGGCGGGCTGCGCCGACCTCGTGCGCGAGCTGACGGCGCCGGGGCCCGGGCGCCCGCTGGTCTCCTTCGACGTCAACTACCGCCCCGCCCTGTGGCGTTCCGGTGACCCGGCGCAACTCGCCGCGCTTGCGCGCCGCTGCGACCTGGTCCTGGTCGGCGAGGACGAGGCGGAGGCCGCCTGGGGCCTGCCGGACGCCGACGCCGTGCGCGAGGCGCTGCCCGGGCCCGCCGTGCTCGTCGTCAAGCAGGGCGCGCTGGGGGCCACCGCCTACGAGGGCACCGGTGCGGGCGTCTTCGTCCCCGCGGCCGGCGCGCCGGTGGTCGACCTGGTCGGCGCGGGCGACGCCTTCGCCGCCGGATTCCTGTCCGCGACACTGCGCGCGCTGCCGCTGCCCGACCGGCTCGCCCGCGGGCACGCGCTGGCCGCCGCGGCGATCGGGGTACGCGGCGATTCCCTTGCCGTACTCGGGGACGAGGCATGGGGGAGACTGCGCGCATGAGCCAGACCGTGGACCGCGCCCTGCGCATCCTGCCCCTGCTCGCGGAGGGGCCCGCCAACCTCGAACAGGTCGCCACCCGCCTGGACGTGCACAAGTCCACCGCGCTGCGGCTGCTGCGCACGCTGCACGAGCACGGCATGGTCTACCGCCAGGACGACCAGCGCTACCGGCTGGGCACCAGGCTGTTCGCCCTCGCCCAGGTGGCGATGGAGAACCTGGACGTCCGCGGCATCGCGCACCCCCACCTCGTCGCCCTGGGCGAGCTGACCGGCCACACCGTGCACCTCGCCGTGTACGAGGAGGGCGAGGTCGTCTACATCGACAAGGTGGACAGCCGCTACCCGGTCCGCATGTACTCGCGGATCGGCAAGCCTGTCGCCATCACCGTGGCGGCCGTCGCCAAGCTGCTGCTGGCCGACCTGCCCGAGGCCGAGCGGCGCGCGGTCGCCCGGGGGCTTGAGTACCCGCGCTACACCTCCCGTTCGACCCCGGACGCCGCCGCCCACCTGGCCGAACTCGCCCGCGTGCGCGAGCAGGGCTGGGCGAGCGACCTCGGCGGCCACGAGGAGTCGATCAACTGCGTCGCCGCGCCGATCCGCGGCGCGGACGGGCGCGTCGCGGCCGCCTGTTCCCTGTCCGCCCCCAATGTGGTCGTCAGCGCGGAGGACCTGCTCCGGCTCCGCCCGCAGGTCCAGCGCACCGCGGAGGCGATCAGCCGCGAGTACTCCGGACAACCCAGCCAAGGAGCCCGATGAGCGACAAGACCGCGATCACCCCGGCGACCCACACCACCCCGCCGGCCACGTTCTCCCACGGGGTCCGCAAGGGCAACATCCTCCAGGTCGCCGGCCAGGTCGGCTTCGGCCCCGCGGTGCCGGGCCGGGCCCCCGCCCCGGTCGGGCCGGGGCTGCGGGAGCAGACCCTGCAGACCCTCGCCAACGTCCAGGCGGTACTGGAGGCGGGCGGCGCCTCCTGGGAGGACGCCGTCATGATCCGCGTCTACCTCACCGACACCGCCCACTTCGCCGAGTTCAACGCCCTCTTCGACGAGTACTTCGCCGGCCTGGAGGGCGCCCCCGCCGCCCGTACGACGGTCTACGTCGGCCTGCCCGCCGGGCTGCTCGTCGAGATCGACGCCCTGGCCGTCCTGGACTGACGCCCGCCCCCACCGCGGTGGGGCCGGCGGTGTGAACGTGACACCGCGCCCCCGGGGCGCGGGACCTCTCCCGGGGGCGCGGTGGGTCTGGGTGACGGTCCCGCCGGTTACGGCAGCCCGTGCACGTGCGGGCCGACCGTGCCCGAGAAGCCGTTGCCGTTCGCCGCGTCCCAGTTGGTGGACCAGGTCATCGCGCCGCGCAGCCCCGGCCAGGTGGTGGAGGGCTTGAACGAGCCGCAGTTGGTGCCCTTGGTCAGGCAGTCCAGGGCGTTGTTCACGACGGTCGGCGAGACGTAGCCGCTGCCCGCCGCCCGGGATGACGCCGGCAGGCCGAGACCCACCTGTGAGGGTGCCAGACCGCTCTGCAGCTGGATGCAGGCCAGGGCGGTGATGAAGTCGACCGTGCCCTGGGAGTACACCTTGCCGTCGCAGCCGTTCATGGAACCGCTGTTGTAGTACTGGGTGTTGACGACGGTCAGGATGTCCCTGATGTTGAGCGCGGTCTGGAAGTAGCCGAAGGACGTCGACTGCATGTCGATGGTCTGCGGGGCCATCGTGATGATCAGCCCGGTGCCCGCCTTGGCCGACAGGGAACGCAGCGCCTGCGTCATCCAGGTCGCGTTGATCCCGTTCTCCAGGTCGATGTCGACGCCGTCGAACCCGTACGTCTGCATCAGCGAGAAGACGCTGTTCGCGAAGTTGTTCGCCGAGGCGGAGTCGGTGACGCTGATCGTGCCGTTCTGGCCGCCGACGGAGACGACGACCTTCTTGCCGGCCGCCTTCTTCGCCGCGATGTCGGCCTTGAACTGGCCGACCGAGTAGTTCAGCGCCGGGTCGAGGGTGAAGGAGACCGCGCCGGGCGTGGTGGTGGCGTCGGCGAACGACACCGCGATGATGTCGTACTGGCTCGGGACCTGCGCAATGGTCTGCACGGTGGCGCCGTTGTTGAAGTTCTGCCAGTAGCCGGTGAGCACGTGCTTGGGCAGCGAGCCGCCACCGGTGGGCGTCGGGGTCGGCGTCGGGTCCGTCGGGGTGGGGGTCGGCGTCGGGTCCGTGGGGGTGGGTGTCGGGGTGGGCGTGCCCGAACCGGGTGCCCCCAGCAGGCTCACGTCGTCGGCCAGGTAGGCGGGCTGCGCGTACCAGCCGTGCAGGTAGACGGTGACCGAGGTGGTGCTCGCGCCCGTGGTGAAGCTCGTGGACAGCGGCTGGTACGAGGTCGCGGACGGGGTCCAGACCGAGGCCTCCGCCATGCCGGTGCCGGTGGCGCCGAGGTAGACGTAACTGCCCTGGACATAGGCGCTCAGCGTGTACGTGGAGTTGGGCCGGACGCTGATGGTCTGCGAGCAGCGGGAGTTGTCGGAGGACGACGGCGTGCCCTGGAGGGCCTTGGTGCCGCCGTGCACGGGGGAGCCGACGACCGCGCCGCTGGAGGCGGTGCACGACCAGCCGGACAGGCCGCTCTCGAATCCGCCGTTGGCCACGAGGTTGGTGTCGGCGGCGTTCGCGCTGCCGGAGTTGGCGACGAGTCCCGCCACCGCGAGAGCGGCGGCGCCGACGGCCGCCGCGGCTCTGAGGGCGGTGCTCCGCGGGCGTGCGAGTTCCACTACTGCCTCCTGGGGGCGAGGAGTTGGGCAACGGGTACGCGAGTGGCCACTCTTGTGAGGTCGAAGTTTGGTCCAGACCAATCCCCCGGTCAATACCCCTGGCCCCCTGGCCGTCCCGCTCCCGCGGCCGCGCATATGCGCCGAGCATCTGCGCCCGTACGCGTATTCGCCCCGTCACTTGGGTACCGACTTCACCAAGTGTTCGGCGACTTAGCGCGCTGCTCCCACTACGCACCGATAGGCTCACCGCGATGGGACTGGGCGGGAGTTCCGGGAGGCAACGGGTGTCGAGTGTCATAGCGGTCACGACGGACGACCTCGCGCTCCCCCTGGAGGAGCACGTGAGCCGCACCGTCGCCGCTCTGGAGGTCCACGGCCACCTCGTCCTCCTCGTGCCGCCCGACCCCGCCGATCCGGTGCGCCGCCGGGTGCACACCGTGCGGGCCGCCCTGGAGGCGGACCGGGTGGCGATCGTGCCCGTCGACCTGCCGCCGCTGGCCGCCGTCCTGCTCGCCGAGCAGTTGCGGCAGCTGGCCGCCACCGACCTCGGCCCCGGCGTGCTCGCGGGCGCAGCCCGCCTGCTGTCGCACTACCTCTACTCCGGCGCGCTGCTGGGCTCCGTCGCCAAGCTCGACCGGGTCGAGGTCCCGGTCGGCGCGCACCTGAAATCACTGGTGCCGGGCCGCCACTTCGCCGTCCTCGCCCACCCCGAGCCGCACCTCGTCGAGGCCGACCCCGCGGCGGTGCCCGCCGGCCCCGCGTTCCTCACCCAGCTCGCGCTCGCCCAGGGCCACGGCGTCGACCCCGGCTGGGTCACCGGCCCGCTGGCCCGCGCCTGGCGCGCCCAGCCCGTGCGCGAGGTGCCGCTGCCCGCGGACTCCGCGCGCTGGTGGGGAACCGGCAAGCTGGTCGAGTTCACCGCCTACATCGCCGACGTCGGCGTGCTCTACCAACTGGTCACCTCCGTGCGCCGGGACAGCTGCGGCTGGTGCGGCCTCGCGGTCATCGGCGACCGCTGCCTGTTCTGCTCGGCCGCGGTGGACGGACTCCAGCGCATCCGGCCGCCCGAGCGGCCGCGTCAGGTCGTGCACGCGCAGCGGCGCCCGCACAGCCTGGCGTCCCGCACCGCCCCCTCCCTCCCGTCCCCTCCTCCCGAAGGCTCTCCCCACCAGCACTCGGCACTTGAGCGATAGGGCCCCACCTCTATGAACTCACGTCAGCGTCGCGGCGTCGTCCTTCTCGTGGTCTCCGCGCTCTGCGCGCTCGCCGCGTTCGCGGGAGTCGTCACCGTCATCGGCGACGCGCGCTCCCAGGTCGGACCCAAGGTGACCGCGTACCGGCTGGCCAAGGACGTCCCCGCGTACGAGTCCATCGGCCGCGGCCAGTTGGAGGCGGTCCGCATACCCAAGCGCTGGCTGCCGGCCACGGCCGTCCGCGACGTCGGGCAGCTCAGCGGCAAGATCGCCGCCGTGCCGCTGGAGCGCGGATCGCTGCTGCAGACCGACATGGTCGCCGAACGGCCCGCCCTGCAGGCCGGGCAGATGGAGATCGCGATCATGATCGACGCGGAGACCGGCGTCGCCGGCAAGATCACACCGGGGGCCAGGGTCAACATCTTCGCGACCTTCGCCCCCCGCAAGGACACCGACCCCGAGGTCTCGAAGATCATCGTGGCGAACGCCCGGGTCATCGACGTCGGCGAGATCAGGGCGTTCGACACCGGCGCCGACAGCCAGCGGGCCGGCGGCAAGGGCGTCCCCATCACCTTCGCCCTCGGCGCCGAGGACGCCCAGCGGGTCGCCTTCGCGGAGTCCTTCGCCCGGCACGTCCGCCTCGCCCTGGTCGCCCCCGGTGACGACACCGCGCCCTCGGCGCGGGACCGGACCTACACCCTCGCCCGCGACGGGGCCGCCTCGTGAACGGCGTCCGCATCCTGTCCGGCACCCCGGACCCCGACACCGCCCGCGCCCTCACCGGGCTGCTCCACCAGCTGCCCGGCGCCGACCCCGGGCCCGCGCTGCCCGACTCGACCACCCTCCTCGACGTCCTCGCGCGGGCCGCCGACACCGGGATCGACGAACTGCCCGAGGCCGTCGTCGTCCACGACCGGATCAGCCCGATGCCCGCCCTGGAGGTCATCCGGGAGATCGCGCTGCGCTTTCCGGCCGTCGGTGTCGTCCTGCTCACCGCCGACCCCAGCCCCGCCGTCCTGTCCGGCGCCATGGACGCCGGCGCGCGCGGCGTCGTCGCCCTGCCCCTGTCGTACGACGAGCTGGGTGCCCGCATCGAGGCGGCCGCCGGCTGGGCCGCCGGCGTCCGGCGCCATCTCAGCCCGCAGCAGGCCGCGCTGCCCGCCGTACCCGGCGGCACCATGGTCGCGGTCGCCGGGGCGAAGGGCGGGGTCGGCACCACCGTGATCGCCGTGCAACTCGCCCTGGCCGCGCAGGCCGCCGGAAAGTCCACCGCGCTGGTCGACCTCGACCTCCAGGGCGGCGACATCGCCTCGTACCTCGACGTCCAGTTCCGCCGCTCGGTCGCCGACCTGGCGGACATCCCCGACGTGACCAGCCGGGTGCTCCAGGACGCCATGTACGTCCACGAGTCCGGGCCCGCGCTGCTGCTCGCCCCCGGCGACGGAGAGCGCGGCGAGGAGGTCACCGACCGCTCGGCGCGGCACGTCCTGCACGCCCTGCGGCAGCGCTACGAGGTCGTCGTCGTGGACTGCGGCACCCAGATGACCGGTGCCAACGCGGTCGCCGTCGAGACGGCCGACACCGCTCTGCTCGTCACCACCCCGGACGTCGTCGCCGTGCGCGCCGCCAAGCGGATGGTGCGCATGTGGGACCGGCTGCAGATCCGCAAACCGCAGGACGTCCTCGTCACCGTCAACCGGCACACCCGCGGCAGCGAGATCCAGCCCTCGCTGGTCGCCCGCATCACCGGGACCAGGGTCTCCACCGCCGTCGTCCCCGCGGCGTTCAGGGAGCTGCAGGCCGTCGTCGACGCCGGACGGCTGCAGGACCTCGACAACCGCTCCACCGTCAAGCAGGGCGTGTGGGCCCTCGCCGCCGAGGTGGGCCTGTCCGGCGCCGGGACCGCCCTCGTCCCCCGGCGGGGCCGGCGCACGCGCGGCGACCAGGGCCAGGTCGTGCTGGAGACGCTCGGCATGACACCGCTGATCCTGCTGGTGCTGATCCTGGTCTGGCAGGCCGTGCTCGCCGGCTACACCTTCACGCTCGCCGGGCACGCCGCCGACCAGGCCGCCCGCGCCGCCGCGGTCGGCGAGGACGCGCGCGCGGCGGCGGTCGACGACCTGCCGGGCGCCTGGGACCAGGTCACGGTGGACTCCGGCAGGACCGACGGCATGGTGGACGTGACCGTCGGGCTGAAGGTGCCCGTGCTCTTCCCCGGCGCCGTCGACTTCCCGCTGTGGGTGCACGGCCACGCCTCGGCGGTCGACGAGGAGGTGGACGCCCCGTGACCGGCCGCACCCGGCGGCGGGACCGGGGCAGCGCCTCGCTGGAGTTCCTGGGGATGCTGCCGATCCTGCTGCTCATCGCCCTGGCCGGCGTCCAGTTGGGCCTGGCGGCCTACACCGCCGCCCAGGCCGGCACCGCCGCCCGCGCCGCCGCCCGCATGGAGGCCCGCCACGACCACCCCCTGAGCGGCTCGGCGGCCGGCACCCAGGCCGTCAGCTCCTGGCTGCGGGACGGCACGGACGTGACCACCGACGACGGCGGCGACGCCACGCACGCCACGGCCACGATCGAGATCCCCTCGGTGATCCCGGGCCTGAGCCCCGGCTCCGTCACCCGCAGCGCCACCATGCCCAGGGAGGACGACGACGGGGAACTCGGGGAAGGAGCGGACGGATGAGCCTGCGCGACCGCATCGCGGCCAACGACGACACCGCCCCGCAGACGCAGGAGGGCCACCTCGTGGCCGTCTACCGCGCCAAGCTGCTCCAGGAGATCGACCTCGCAGAGATGTCGGCGCTCGCCGCCGCCGAGCGCCGCGTACGCCTGGAGCGCGTACTGGGCCACATCATCAGCCGCGAGGGCCCCGTGCTGTCCACGAAGGAGCGCACGGGCATCATCCGCCGGGTCGTCGACGAGGCCCTCGGCCTCGGCATCCTCGAACCGCTGCTGGAGGACGCGTCGATCACCGAGATCATGGTCAACGGCCCGGACCGGATCTACATCGAGCGCGGCGGCCGGGTCGAGCCCGTCGCCGCCCGGTTCAGCAGCGCCGAGCAGCTGCTGCAGACCATCGAGCGGATCGTCTCCACCGTCAACCGCCGTGTGGACGAGTCGAACCCGATGGTCGATGCGCGCCTGCCGTCCGGCGAGCGCGTCAACGTCATCATCCCGCCGCTGTCCCTGACCGGCCCGATCCTGACCATCCGCCGCTTCCCGCGCGCCTACACCCTGCACGAGCTGATCGGCCTCGGCACGCTCGACGAGCACATGCTGATGCTGCTGTCCGCGCTGGTCCGGGCGAAGTTCAACATCATCGTCAGCGGCGGCACCGGCTCCGGCAAGACCACCCTGCTCAACTCCCTGTCGGGGCTGATCCCCGACGGCGAGCGCATCATCACCGTCGAGGACGCGGCGGAACTCCAGCTCCAGCAGGAGCACGTCGTCCGCCTGGAGAGCCGGCCGCCCAACGTCGAGGGCCACGGCCGGATCACCATCCGCGACCTGGTCCGCAACTCGCTGCGCATGCGGCCCGACCGGGTCATCGTCGGTGAGGTGCGCGGCGGCGAGACCCTGGACATGCTCCAGGCGATGTCGACCGGCCACGACGGCTCGCTGGCCACCGTGCACGCCAACTCGGCCGAGGACGCGGTGCTGCGGCTGCAGACGCTGGCGTCGATGTCCGAGGTGAAGATCCCCTTCGAGGCCCTGCGGGACCAGATCAACAGCGCGGTGGACGTGATCGTCCAGCTCCGCCGCGACGTCGACGGCACCCGCCGGATCGCCGAGATCGCGATGCTCTCCTCCCGCGGCCGGGACGTCTTCCGGCTCACCAGCGCCACCCGCTTCCGCGCCGAGCCGATGGGCGCCGACCGGATCGTACGGGGCTGGTTCCAGCACCAGCCGGTGCCCCGGGAGATGGCGGAACGCCTCTACCTGGCGGGGGAGTCGGTCCCCGCGGCGTTCGGGGTCGGGGAGAGCGAGCTGGAGCTGTCGACCAGGGAGGCCAAGTGAGTTCCGCGACGTTGGCACTGTCGGTGCTGGGGGTGACCGGGCTCGCCCTCGTGATCGGCGTGTGGGGACTGCACGCCTGGGCCGGCGGCCGCGCCGACCGGGCCGCCCTGGTCGACCGGCTGGCCGAGGTCCCGGCCGGCCGGCGCAGCGCGGTCGCCTTCTCCGGACTGGACCGCCGGGTGCGCACCACCGGGTGGGGCCGGCGGCTCGCGGCCCGGCTCGCCGCGACGGGCACCAACCTGACCCCCGGCCAGTTCACCGCCGCCGCGGTCGGCGTGGTCGGCGGGGCGTGGCTGGTGGCCGACGTGGTGCTGGCCCCCTTCTTCGGCCCGATCGCCGCGCTGCTCGCGGCCTGGGCGGTCAGCTCCTTCCTCGGCTGGCGGCGGCGGGTGCGCACCGAGCGCTTCATCGCCCAGCTGCCCGACCTGGCCCGCGTACTGGCCAACGCCACCCAGGCCGGGCTGGCCCTGCGCACGGCCGTCTCCATGGCCGCCGACGAACTGGACGCGCCGGCCGGCGAGGAACTGCGCAAGGTCGCCGACGCCATGGCGCTCGGCCACTCCATCGAGGACGCCCTGGAGGAACTGCGCGAACGCCTGCCGAGCCGGGAACTGGTGGTTTTGGTGTCGACCCTCGTCCTGTCCTCGCGGGCCGGCGGCTCGGTCGTGGAGTCGCTGCGGAACCTCACGGTGACCCTGGAGGAGCGCAAGGAGACCCGGCGCGAGATCCGCACCCAGATGTCGCAGGTCACGGTCACCGCGTACGCGGTGCCGTTCATCGGCATCGGGTCCCTGCTGCTCCTGGACCGGATCATGCCGGGCTCGCTCGGCGCGATGACCGGCTCGGGGGCCGGGCGGATCGCCGTCGTCGTCGCCCTCGGCCTGTACGTCGTCGGATTCGCCCTCATCCGCCGCATGTCGCGGATCGACGTCTGAGGAGGGTGGGACACCGGTGATCTCCCTCGCCCTGGCCGCGGTTGCCGCGCTGGCCGTCCTCGGCCTGTGCTACGGCATCGGCCTCTACCGCTCCGAGGTCAAGCTGCCCAGCGACCTCCAACTCGCCCTGGAGGTCGGTCGGACCCGCACCACCCGGGTCGGCAACGCCGTCGACCGCCTCGGCATCCGCTGGGCACCGCTCGTGCTGCGCCTGATGGGGCCCGCCCGCGTCAGCCGCGTCCGCGCCCGCATCGACCACGCGGGCCACCCCTACGGCCTGACCGTCGACCGCTACGCCGCCCGCCGTGCGGTCTACGGCGCTCTGGGGGCGCTGGCCGCTCTCGTCCTCCTGCGGGCGGGCCACTGGTTCGCCGCACTGCTGATGGTCGCGTACGGCCTCGGCTGGACCGACCTCGGCATCTGGCTCGCCGTGCGCAGACGCCGCGACGAGATCGAGCGCACCCTCCCGGACTTCCTCGACGTCCTCGCGGTCGTGGTCAGCGCCGGACTCGGCTTCCGCCAGGCGCTCGAACGCGTCGCCTCCGTCTACAAGGGGCCCTGGAGCGACGAGATCCGCATCGCCCTGCGCCAGATGGACGTCGGCGTCAGCCGCCGCGACGCCTTCGACCAGTTGCGCAGGCGCAACAGCAGCGAGCAGGTCGGGCAGTTCGTCTCCGCCCTGCAGCAGGGCGAGGAACTGGGCGCGCCCATCGCCCGCACGCTGCTCCAGATCGCCACGGACATGCGGCGCACCGAGGCCCAGAACGCCCGCCGCCGAGCGGCCCGCACAGTGCCGCGCGCGACGGGCGTCATCACGACGCTGCTCGTCCCCGCGACGATGATCCTCCTCATGACCGGGACGATCCTCGGCTCCCGGATCAACTTCGGCGATCTGCTGGGGTGAGGGGGACATGGGCGAATGGCCGGGGGCCGTGGTGGGTATGGACCGAAGCCCGCCTTGTCGGGTGCGGAAGTCCACGGTTGCGGTGTACCTTTGCAGTCGCAACCACATTTGCACCTGCAATCGAGCACGGATCGCAGCGGGTTGGCCCGAGGGGAGGCGGCGCACCGTGAACCTCGCCGCCGTCCTGTCCCGCCGCGACAGCCAGAGCCCGGCCGACGCAAGGGGCGCGGCCGGCGTACGTCACGTGACTACGGTTTGGGGCACGGAACATGAGCAGGTGGGTTGTGACACGACTGACGGCGCTGCGCGTGCGTATGCGCATGCGCGCTGGTGGCGACGCGGGGCAGACGTCCTTCGAGTACCTGGGGATCGCGGTCGTGATCGCGGTGATCATCGGGGTGCTCGCGGGAACGACGAGCATCGGCCAAGCCGTGCTCGATGGCATTCTCGCGAAGATCGGGGACATCGTCGGCGCGGGCTGAGCGGACGAGCCGGCGGCGACCAGGGGCAGACAGTCGGGCTCTACATCGTGGCGGTCGCGGCCCTCTTCTTCCTCGCTTTCGCCTTCTTCGCCGTCGGGCAGGCCTCGTCCGTGCGCAACAGCGCGCAGACGGCGGCTGATGCGGCGGCGCTGGCTGCCGCGCGCGAGACACGCGACGGCATTCGCGACGACTTCCTGGACGCACTCAACGCAGGCGACCTCGACAAACTGGCGGACCTCCTCGCCGGAAACGGCATGGACGGCGCAGGAGCGTGCGGCGCGGCGGGCACCTTCGCTGCCGAGAACCGCGCGGTCATCGACACCTGCGACCTCGTCAGCAGCCCCAGCGGCGCGAAGGTCTCCCTCCATACCGAGGGCACTGTGGGCAAGTCGGTCGTGCATGGCACCGAGAACATGCACGCGCGTGCCACCGCCACCGGCGTGGTCGAGGCCCGGTGCGCGGTGGACGAAAAAGACGGCGACACGGTGAAGTTCACCTGCGACGAGGGGACCTTGAGCGTGGACCCCTCAGCCGACGACTTCGATCTGAACCTGGCGGAGTTCTACTCCGTCCATCTCAGCGAGTGAGGAACGGGGGACCGATGCGATTCCGGCAGCGGGTTACGGGCCGCAGGGGCCTGACTGTACTGGCGGTCATGGGCCTGGCACTTGCCCTGACGAGTTGCGGAGGCGGTGGCGGCGACGAGAAGCCCGACGGCAAGGCGTCCTCGAAGCCAGGTGCCGCACCCAGCAGTCCGGGCATGAACGGTGCGTCCCCGTCCGTGGAGCCCACTCAGGTCCTGGCCCAGATGAAGGGTGAGAAGGACGTCACCGTCACCTTGAACGAGGCCGTACGGGATTCCGGGGGATTCGTCACTGTCAAGGGGTCGCTCACCAACAACGGCACCTCGGCCTTCAGTGCGACGTACTGGATGGGGCAGGAGACCGCAGTCCAGCGGTCCGGGCCGTCCGTCGCGGGAGCAGTGCTGGTCGACGAGGCGGGCAAGAAGCGCTACTACGTGCTGCGTGACACCGAGGGCAAGTGCCTCTGCACCATGGGCCTGACCCTGATCAAGCCGGGCGAGACCCGGCCGATCTTCGCCCAGTTCCCGGCCCCGCCGGCCGCCACCACCGAGGTGGAGTTCCAGTTGCCGACGATGCCCCCGGCCAAGATCACGCTCTCGGAGGGGTGAGCCATGCCCCGTCCCCGATCCGTGGCCGCGGCCGCGTTGGGTCTCGCGCTGACGCTCGTGACGCCGGCGGCGCACGCGGACGACGCCCCGACGGCGCAGCCGACCCCGTCCGCGCCGACCGCGATCGACGCGAACGACCCCGACCTGGAACTCCCGGAGGGCGCGAAGCTGGCGCCGCCGAAGGTGCTGGACATCGTGTCGGTGACGGACGGGTCCTCGTCCGAGGACGCCTCCGCCGACGACGGGGAGGAACGGCACGAGGAGTCCAACTCCTCGGTGACGTACGCCCTCCAGGCCGATGTGCTGTTCCCGAGGGACAGCGCGAAACTCAACCCGGCCGCGGCGGCGCGGATCAGGGCGATCGCATCCGACATCGACGCCAAGAACGTGACGCAGCCGATCCGCGTCTTCGGCTTCACGGACAACCTCGGCTCCTACGCACACGGTCAGGTGCTCTCCAAGAAGCGCGCCGACGCGGTCTACAAGATCCTCTCCGGTCAGTTGGCCTCGCTCGGCAACGACAGCCATGCCTTTCAGGTCCGCGGCTACAGCGAGGACTACCCGATCGCCGACAACTCCACCGAGGCGGGCCGCAAGCAGAACCGCCGTGTGGAGATCACGTTCCGCCCCTCCTAGCCAGGACATGAGGCGTGGGCGCGGCGCCCGGTCAACGGCGCGACTCACCCGCGTGGGGTACCCGGGACCCATGAGCTGTTAAATTCCTCGGCCGCCCGCCCTGTGACGCGGAGTGACGAAATGGGCACGCCATCGGTATGTTTTGGGGAGAAGGACACCGCTTATAGGGCCAAAGGGGTGAATCGGATTCCGGCTGCGGTCCTTTCTGAAGGGAACCTTCACATCTCCCTCATGACCTTGGTCCTGCACAGCGGCGGATACGCGGTACCTTGGAAACCCCCCCCTCGGGCCGGTCCGCTCTCCCCCCCTGCGGACCGGCCCGTCTCCTTTTCCCGATCGGGCAGGGGATCCCGAACACGCACCGTGATCACCAGGTGCCTCAGCGGAACGGGCGGGCTCGCCGCCCCGGGTGCCCCGTTTCACGCTCAGCGCTCCCCGGGTTCCACGGCCTCTCCGGGTTCCACGGACACCGTCATCCCGCGCACCAGTCCCCAGCCGGCCATGGCGCCCGCCTCCGCCTCCAGCACGTGCCGGGCCCGCAGCCGCGGCCGGCCGATCCGGCCCGGGGCCATGGTGCGCACGGCCAGCACGCGCAGCCGCCGGTCGAGGTAGGCGACGTCGATGGCGAACCGCATGCCGAGGGTGTGGACGCTCGCGGCGGGCGTCAGCAGCAGGGCGCCGGCGACGCCGTCGCGTCCCAGCAGACCGCGGGTGCGGGCCCGGTAGGACGCGGCGACCTCCAGCGGCACCGCGCCACCGGGCAGGCTCAGTTGCGCGGCGCCGTCGCGCAGCCGGATGCGCAATGCGGTCATCTCCCTCCGGGACACGGGCCCGTGTACGGTCGCCCGGTGCATGTCTATCCGATCGCCGTGGCGGCCGTCTGGGGAACGGGCGCGGGCCTCGTCCTGCCGCGTGCGGCCCACCGCCTGGCGGTCGGCGCCGAGCAGCCCTGGCGGATCGAGGGCCCCGAGGGGCAGGTGTACCCGGCGGGAGTGCCGGGCTGGCTGGGGCCGGTGCGCGGGACGCAGTGGTCGGCCGGGCGCTGGTACGCCCTGCTCACGGCGGTGTTGTGCGCGGCGCTGGCGGGCCGGCTGGGGGCGCGGCCCGAGCTCGCCGTCTGGCTGCTGCTGGTACCGCTCGCGGTATTGCTCGCCCGGATCGACCTGGCGGTGCTGCGGCTGCCGGACGTGCTGACACTGCCCGCCGCGGCGGGGACGGCGGCGCTGCTCGGGGTCGCCGCGACGGCTCCCGGCCACGCCGGGTCGTGGCCGCGCGCCCTGCTCGGAGGGCTGGCGCTGGGGCTGTTCCATCTCGTCCTGCACCTGGTCAATCCGGGCGGCATGGGCTTCGGGGACGTCAAACTCGCCCCCACCGCGGGGCTGGTGCTGGGCTGGTACGGCTGGGACACGCTGCTGGCCGGGACCTTCACGGCCTTCCTGCTGGGCGCCGTGACCGGGCTGGCGCTGCTGGCGGCCCGTCGCGCGGACCGCGGGACGCCGCTGCCCTTCGGGCCGTTCATGCTGGCCGGCGCCCTGGCCGGGGTGCTGCTGCTCCCCTGACCAGGACGCCGGGCGGTGACGGTCGCGGGTTACGCCTCGCTGCTGCGCGACCAGAGGTTGACGCCCGACTCCAGGGCGAAGGTGTCGATCTGCGCGAGCTCCTGGTCGGTGAGGGCCGGGGCGCCCACCGCACCCACGTTGGCCTCCAGCTGGGCGACGCTGCTCGCGCCGATCAGCGCCGAGGTGATCCGCGGGTCGCGCAGCACCCAGCTGAGCGCCAGCTGCGCCAGCGACTGGCCGCGGCCGGCGGCGATCTCGTTCAGACCGCGCAGCCGGCGCACGACCTCGTCGGTGATCAGCGTCGGGTCCAGCGACTTGCCCTGGGCGGCGCGCGAGCCCTCCGGGATGCCGTTCAGGTACTTGTCCGTCAGCAGGCCCTGGGCCAGCGGGACGAAGGGGATGCAGCCCATGCCCTCGTCGTCCAGGACGTCCAGCAGGCCCTCGTCCTCGACCCAGCGGTTGATCATGGAGTAGGAGGGCTGGTGGATCAGTGCCGGCACGCCCATCTCGCGCAGCAGCCGGGCCGCCTCGCGGGTGCGCTGCGGGCCGTACGAGGAGATGCCCACGTACAGCGCCTTGCCCTGCCGGACGGCGGACGCGAGGGCGCCCATCGTCTCCTCCAGCGGGGTCTCGGGGTCGTAGCGGTGCGAGTAGAAGATGTCGACGTAGTCCAGGCCCATGCGGCCGAGCGACTGGTCGAGGGAGGCCAGCAGGTACTTGCGGCTGCCCCACTCGCCGTACGGGCCGGGCCACATGTCGTACCCGGCCTTGGTCGAGATCACCAGCTCGTCGCGGTAGGGACGGAAGTCCTGGGCGAAGACCGTGCCGAAGTTGGACTCGGCGGAGCCGTAGGGCGGGCCGTAGTTGTTGGCCAGGTCGAAGTGCGTGACGCCGAGGTCGAACGCGCGGCGCAGGATGGCGCGCTGCGAGTCGAGGGTGCGGTCGTCGCCGAAGTTGTGCCAGAGGCCGAGCGAGATCGCCGGGAGCTTCAGGCCGCTGCGGCCGGACCGGCGGTACTCCATGGCGTCGTAGCGCTCGTCGGCGGCGCGGTAGAGAGTGCGAATGTCCACGGGAGTCGTCCTATCACGAGGGCCCCCTGCAGCCCCCGCACCCGGTTCGGCGCCCCGCGGGACGGGGCGTTAGGGTGGCCGCGGGGGGACGACCGCAGGAGGGGCCCGGCAATGAATCTGCGCGACCTGGTACGCCTCAGGTTGACCGACCTGTACGCCCACCGGGTGGAGCGGCGTCTGGACCCGGCTCAGAGCCCCAAGCACATCGGCGTCATCCTGGACGGCAACCGGCGCTGGGCCAAGGCGGCCGCGCGCACGACCGAGCAGGGCCACCGGGCCGGCGCGGACAAGATCACCGAGGTGCTCGGCTGGTCCGAGGAGACCGGCGTCCAGGTTGTGACGCTCTGGATGCTGTCCACCGACAACCTCGACCGCCCGGCGGAGGAACTCGTCCCGCTGCTCGGCATCATCGAGGACGCGGTCCGCGGGCTCGCGGCGACCGGCCGCTGGCGCGTCCACCACGTCGGGGCGAAGGACCTCCTGCCCGCGCGCACCCAGTCCGTCCTCAAGGAGGCCGAAGAGGCCACCGAGGGTGTCGAGGGCATACTCGTGAACGTCGCCGTGGGCTACGGCGGCCGCCAGGAGATCGCCGACGCCGTCCGCTCCCTGCTCCACGAGCACGCCGGACGCGGCACCTCCATCGAGGACCTCGCGGAGATCCTCGACATCGACCACATCGCGGAGCACCTGTACACCCGCGGCCAGCCCGACCCCGACCTCGTCATCCGGACCTCCGGCGAGCAGCGGCTGTCGGGCTTCATGCTGTGGCAGAGCGCCCACTCGGAGTACTACTTCTGCGAGGTCTTCTGGCCCGCGTTCCGCAAGGTCGACTTCCTGCGGGCGCTGCGCGACTACACGGCACGTCACCGCCGCTACGGCACGTGACGGCGGCTGGCCCCGCGGGGCCGGTTCCCAGCGGTGAAACGACACGCCGCGGTGGAGCACCCGTTCGGAGTATTGCCGTATCCGCCCCGCAGGGCCTCCGCGGGTGCCGCCGGTCCGTGTTCCGCAGGCCGGACCGTCCCACCCGCGCCGCCCGGCGGGAGGGCCCGTCACCGCTGCGTGGTGCCCCTCGCGCGACCGCCGGAAGCCTCCCCGCGGCGCCGGGACCGCAGGTCGGAGGCCCGGAGAGGCGCCCGGGGTGAGAGATGCGCCACACCCCGGCACGGCCGCACGCCGTGACGGACGTGGCCGGATCGCGCTGCGGGGGCGGGTGGGAGAACGGCCGGAGAAGCAGCGGAGACGTGCGGGCTTGGGCCAACGGCTGTCATATGCAGTCGCATAGGCCTCCACTTTCGAGGGAATAGATCCGTCAGACCGACATCCGGCCCATGGATGTCGGACAGCAGCGGACGGCACCTGGCTGTCCGCCCGGGAGGCCCTTTGCTCACGGACGTGCCGCTGTCAACACTTGACTCAGACGGCACTGACCGCGTCGACTCGAAGGGCCGTGGTTCGGCCCTGGTGGTCGCTCCCGGCCCTGTCCCGCGCGACGCCGTCGCACCCCGACCTCTTCCGAGGGGGTTCGTCCACACGTGGTGACCAGCAAGAATCGCCGTGAGCACGACCGGCGCACATATGTACTCGACACCAGCGTGCTGCTTGCCGACCCGCATGCCCTCCTCCGCTTCGACGAGCACGAGGTGGTACTCCCGGTCGTGGTGGTGACCGAGCTGGAGGCCAAGCGCCACCACCCGGAGCTCGGCTACTTCGCCCGCCAGGCGTTGCGGCTGCTCGACGAGTACCGGGTCCGGTACGGGCGGCTGGACGCGCCCATCCCGATCGGCGAGCTGGGCGGCACCCTGCGCGTCGAGCTGAACCATTCGGACCCGGGGGTGCTGCCGGCCGGATTCCGGCTCGGCGACAACGACTCGCGCATCCTGGCGGTGGCCCGCAACCTGCAGGCCGAGGGCTACGACGTGACCGTCGTGTCCAAGGACCTGCCGCTGCGGGTCAAGGCGTCCTCCGTCGGCCTGCTGGCCGAGGAGTACCGGGCCGAGCTGGCGATCACCTCGGGCTGGACCGGTATGGAGGAGGTGGTGGTCCCTGCCGAGCAGGTGGACGAGCTCTTCCAGAGCGAGGTCGTCGACCTGCCCGAGGCGGACGGGCTGCCGGTGCACACGGGCCTGGTCCTGCAGTCCGAGCGCGGCAAGGCGCTCGGGCGGGTCACGGCGGACGGACGCGTACGGCTGGTGCGCGGCGACCGGGAGGCGTTCGGCATCCACGGCCGCAGCGCCGAGCAGCGGATCGCGCTCGACCTGCTGCTCGACCCGGACGTCGGCATCGTGTCGATGGGCGGCCGGGCCGGCACCGGCAAGTCGGCGCTCGCGCTGTGCGCGGGGCTCGAGGCGGTTCTGGAGCGTCAGCAGCACCAGAAGGTCATGGTCTTCCGGCCGCTGTACGCCGTGGGCGGGCAGGAGCTCGGCTACCTGCCGGGCAGCGAGGCCGAGAAGATGAGCCCCTGGGCCCAGGCGGTCTTCGACACCCTGGGCGCGGTGACGTCCAAGGACGTCATCGAGGAGGTCGTGGCCCGCGGCATGCTGGAGGTCCTGCCCCTCACCCACATCCGCGGACGGTCGCTGCACGACGCCTTCGTGATCGTGGACGAGGCGCAGTCCCTCGAACGCAACGTCCTTCTGACCGTTCTGTCGCGTATCGGGCAGAATTCCCGGGTTGTCCTCACCCATGACGTCGCCCAGCGCGACAACTTGAGGGTGGGTCGGTACGACGGCGTGGTGGCCGTCGTGGAGAAGCTCAAGGGGCATCCGCTCTTCGCGCACATCACCCTGACCCGTTCCGAGCGCTCGCCCATCGCCGCGCTCGTCACGGAGATGCTGGAGGACGGACGCACCTGACCCGACCCTGCCGTCAGGGCAGTTGAGCACCGCCGCTAGGCTGCTGCGCCGCAAGGGCGCAGCAGCCTAGCGGCGTCTGTGGCCGCTACCGGGTGGTACGAGAAAATTCCGTGGCCCACGTGCCGTGTGAGGTTTGACACCCGACAGGGAATTGCGTTGACGGTGCGGCTAGGGCAGGCTGTCGGTTCTGTCAGGCCCTGCCCATGGCACACCCGTACCTACTAGCGTGCGGAACCCCAGAATTGAACAGCGTTCGCCGTGGGCCGCCCGAGCTGAATCAGCGGACTCCCGCCTCCATGTGGGAGACCCACCGGGCCAGTAGCTTCTGTGACCGGTGCATGAAGAAGCCAGTGCGAAGGGCACGATCGCGTCCGTGAGGTCACCAAGCGGGCGACGCTGGAAGGAAACCGTGTGAGCCGGATCTCGGTCCGGGGATTCGCGGTGGCTTCGGCCACTGCGGTCACCACCGTGGGCGCTGTCGTCGGTGTCGCCTCTGGTAGCGAGCAGCCGGGCCTGCAGCCCGTCGCCGCCACCGACGCGACCACCGTTCTCGCGGACATACCCGCGGGACAGCAGGTTCAGCAGGCCTCGCTGACGGAGCAGGTGCAGGCGCAGACGGACGCCGCCGACGCGAGCGCGAGGAAGGCCGCCGAGGAGACCGCCCGCAAGCAGGCGGCCAAGGACGCCGCCGCCCGCAAGGAGGCCGAGAAGAAGGCCGAGGAGCGGAAGAAGCAGGAAGCCGCGTCCCGTGCCGCGGAGCGCGCCGCCCTCGTGGTGAAGGCCTCGTACACCACCGCCGAGGTCCAGGCGATGGCGCAGGGGATCATAGGCGACTCCACCCAGTACCAGTGCTTCTCCAACATCGTCACGCGCGAGAGCGGCTGGAACTACACCGCGACGAACTCCTCTTCCGGTGCGTACGGGCTCGTCCAGGCCCTGCCCGGCTCCAAGATGGCCTCCGCGGGCGCCGACTGGCAGACCAACCCGGGCACCCAGATCAAGTGGGGCCTCAACTACATGAACAGCCGCTACGGCAGCCCGTGCGGCGCATGGTCCTTCTGGCAGACGAACCACTGGTACTAGACAATCCGCCTGGTACCACTTCGTACCGTCGCAAAGCGACACCGAGCCCCTGACCCCTGTGCGGGGTCAGGGGCTTTCTGCGCGTACGGTAGTGCGGGTCGGATAGGCCGCGGGGGCGGGGGACAGGGGTACATCGATGTCGGAGAAGCGCCAGTGGGGCGCCGGTCTGGCCGCCGAACTGGCCAGGCTGGCCGGTCGCCTTGAGGAACAGCGCCGGGCCGCGGCCGAGAAGGCGCGCGCGGAGGCGCGCGCCGAGACCCGCCTTCAGGAGGAACAGGCCGCCGCCGCGCGCCGGTACGCGCCCCGCGGCGCGGGTCCCGGGGACCCGGTGTCCCAAGTGCCGTGGAGCATGCGGGTCGCGGCCGAGGTCGGCTGGCGGCTGCTGGTGCTGGCCGGCACCGTGTGGGTGCTGATGCGGGTGATCGGCACCATCCAGCTGGTGGTGCTGGCCTTTGTGGCCGCACTGCTGATCACCGCGCTGCTGCAGCCCTTCGTGGGCCGGCTGAAGCGGCTGGGGGTGCCGCGCGGAGTGGCCACCGCGATCGTCTTCATCGGCGGCTTCGTGGTGATGGGCCTGGTCGGCTGGTTCGTGGTCTGGCAGGTCATGGAGAACGTCGACAACCTCTCCAGCAGCCTGCAGGACGGCATCAACGAGCTGAAGCGCTGGCTGCTCAACAGCCCGTTCCATGTGACCGAGGACCAGATCAACCAGATCGCCGCGAACCTCCAGGACGCGATCGGCACCAACTCCAAGGCGCTCACCGACGCCGGACTGCAGGGCGTCACCGTCGTCGTGGAACTGCTCACCGGCATCCTGCTGGCGATGTTCAGCACGCTCTTCCTGCTCTACGACGGCCGCAACATCTGGAACTGGTGCCTCAAGCTCTTCCCCGTCGCCGCCCGCGACGGACTGGGCGGGGCCGGCCCGCGCGCCTGGCGCACCCTCACCCTCTACGTGCGCGGCACGGTGATCGTGGCGCTGATCGACGCCATATTCATCGGCATCGGCATCTTCTTCCTCGGGGTGCCGATGGCGGTGCCGCTCGCCGTCATCATCTTCCTGGCCGCGTTCGTGCCGCTGGTGGGCGCGGTGGCCTCGGGCGCCATCGCGATGGTCGTCGCGCTGGTGACGCAGGGGCCGTTCACCGCGCTGATGGTGCTGGTCGTCGTCCTGGCGGTGCAGCAGATCGAGGGCCACATCCTGCAGCCGTTCATCCTCGGCCGGGCCGTGCGGGTGCACCCGCTGGGCGTGATCCTCTCCGTCGCCGCCGGATCGCTCATCGCGGGGATCGGCGGCGCGGTCGTGGCCGTGCCCCTGGTCGCGGTCACCAATACCGTCGTGGTCTATCTGCGGGCCAACTCCCGGGAGGCGGCGCTGCGGTCCGCCGAGACCGAGGCCGACCCGCAGGGCGCCGCCGGGACCGCCCCGGTGGCCGCATCCGGACTCCCCGAACCCGCCCCGGAACAGAGCGCCTGAGCCGCCGCGGCGGACAGCGGACGGGCCCGGCCTCCCCCACGGGGAGACCGGGCCCGTCGCGGTGCGCGGCACGGATCACGCGTCGGCGAGAACCGCTTCCGCGTCCAGCGTCGTGGCGACCGCCTGCACGACGGCGGCGATCTTGAACGCCTCCTGGACCGTCTCGCGCTCGACGCCCGCCGAGCGGAGGACCTGCTCGTGGGAGTCCAGGCACATCCCGCAGCCGTTGATCGCCGAGACCGCCAGCGACCACAGCTCGAAGTCGGTCTTCTCGACGCCGGGGTTGCCGATGACGTTCATCCGCAGACCGGCCCGCAGGTTGCCGTACTCCGGGTCCGACAGCAGGTGCCGGGTCCGGTAGTAGACGTTGTTCATCGCCATGACGGCGGCGGCGGCCTTCGCGGCCTGGTACGCCTCGGGCGCGAGGTTCTCGCGGGCCTCGGGCTCCAGCGCGCGCAGCACGATCGCCGAGCGGGAGGCGATGGCGGTGGCCAGCACCGTGCCCCACACCTGCTGCCGCGTCAGCAGCCCCGTGTCCTCGGCGTTGCCGATCACGGAGCCGAGGTTGAGCTTGAGGTCCTTGGCGTAGTCCGGCAGCGCGGACTTCAGCTCAGCGAGCGCCATGCTCACTCACCGGCCAGGAGCTTGACGACGTCGAGGGTCTCGTCGCCCTTCTTCCAGTTGCAGGGGCACAGCTCGTCCGTCTGCAGCGCGTCGAGGACCCGCAGGACCTCCTTGGGGTTCCGGCCGACGGAGCCGGCGGTCACCATGACGAACTGGATCTCGTTGTCCGGGTCGACGACGAAGGTCGCGCGCTGGGCGACACCGTCCTCGCCCAGGATGCCGAGGTCGGCGCAGAGCTCGCGCTTGATGTCCGACATCATCGGGAACGGCAGGTCGCGCAGGTCGTCGTGGTCCTTGCGCCAGGCGTGGTGCACGAACTCGGAGTCCACGGAGAAGCCGAGGATCTGCGCGTCGCGGTCGGCGAACTCGTCGTTCAGCTTGCCGAACGCCGCGATCTCCGTCGGGCAGACGAAGGTGAAGTCCTTCGGCCACGCGAAGTAGACCTTCCACTTGCCCTCGTACGACTTGTGGTCGATCTGGGCGAAGGCCTTCTCGGGGTCGAGGTCGACACAGGCGGTCAGTTCGAACGCGGGAAACTTGTCACCGACGGTGAGCACGCGCACTCCTTGTGAGGGTTGAGACCGGCGGCGGGGTGGCCGAACCGGTCCCATGGGTGGGTCGCCGTCAGCCTGTCATGAGCCCACTGATCAGTGAAATCGTCCCCGCGGGCCGCATTGATCGGCCCTGCTTATCGACAGATGGGCCAAGGGCGTGGCTGCGCAGAGTGACCGCCGAGCGAGGGGCGCCCGACGCCCGGAGTTCGTCCTCCCGTGGCCCCGGGAGTGGCCGGTGTTCGGGAGCGGCGCGGGTGACGGGACGGGACGAGCCGCCGCTGACGGCTTCGCCGGCGGTGGTGACAGGGCCGCGCGCGGCGGCCTGCCGTACCGGCGGTGGCAGGGATCGAGGCGATCTCCTTGCACGCGACCCGGTGTCCGGGCGCCGACGGGACCGACCCGGTGCTGACGCTGCGGGCGGCCGGGGCCGGCCTGGACGCGGCCCGCGTCCGGTCGTCCTCGGCTGCGCCCGCCGCCACCGCTGCGCCGACGCCCGTACCGGTCACTCCCTGCCCGATCGACCGAGGCGGTGGGACAGGGCGGACGGTCCGCCTCCGGTTGCGCGGCTAAACTGTGCGGCCGTTGATCGGAGGCGGTTATCAGTAGTCAGCGCGCGACCCGGCGCCAGCCCAGTCTGTCCCAGCTGCGGGCCTTCGCGGCCGTCGCCGAGCACCTGCACTTCCGGGACGCGGCCGCCGCGATCGGCACCAGCCAGCCGGCCCTGTCGGGCGCGCTGGCGGCCCTGGAGGACGTGCTCGGCGTGGTGCTGGTCGAGCGCACCACCCGCAAGGTGCTGCTGACGCCGGCGGGGGAGCGGGTCGCGGTGCGGGCGCGGGCGGTGCTGGAGGCGGTGGGCGAACTGCAGGACGAGGCGGAGGCGGCGCGGGCGCCGTTCACGGGCGTACTGCGGCTCGGGGTGATCCCGACGGTCGCCCCCTATCTCCTGCCGAGCGTGCTGCGGCTGGTGCACGGCACGTACCCGGACCTGGAGCTGCAGGTGCACGAGGAGCAGACCGCGTCCCTGCTGGAGGGCCTGTCGGCCGGACGGCTGGACCTGCTGCTGCTCGCGGTGCCGCTGGCCGCGCCGGGCGTGGTCGAACTGCCGCTCTTCGACGAGGACTTCGTCCTGGTGACGCCCGGCGACCACTGGCTGGCCGGACGCGTGGACCTGCCTCGCGAGACGCTGCGCGAGCTGGATCTGCTGCTTCTGGGCGAGGGCCACTGCCTGCGCGACCAGGCGCTCGACGTGTGCCGCGAGGCCGGCCGCACACGGGGCGCGGTCGCGACGACCAGCGCGGCCGGACTGTCCACGCTGGTCCAGCTGGTGGCCGGCG
The DNA here is from genome assembly GCF_033793585.1 of Streptomyces sp. MI02-7b. Classification (NCBI taxonomy): domain Bacteria; kingdom Bacillati; phylum Actinomycetota; class Actinomycetes; order Kitasatosporales; family Streptomycetaceae; genus Streptomyces; species Streptomyces sp. MI02-7b. Next base: position 447,743 of record NZ_JARAWX010000003.1, read on the forward strand.
GGCTCGGAGTGACGCTGCTGCCGCGCACGGCGGTCACGGTGGAGACGGGACGCAGCGCGGCCCTCGCGACGGGCTACTTCGCGCACCCGGCGCCGTCGCGGCGGATCGCCCTGGCGATGCGCGCGGGCACCGCGCGCGCGGAGGAGTTCGAGGCGTTCGCCTCCGCGCTGCGCGGTGCCCTGGCACCGTTGCCGGTGCGGTTCGCCTGCTGAACCGCACCGGCCGGGCGGTCACTCCGTGCGCAGTCCGTCCGGGCGCATCATGCGCCACAGCGGCGGCAGGCTGAGCAGGGTGACCAGCAGGACGACGCCCGCGGCGATGCCGCTCATGGTGGCGACGCTGCCCCAGGCGAAGTGCAGCGGCGCGTTGACCATCTTCAGCAGGGCCGCGCCGAGCCCGGCACCGCCGATCACGGCCAGGACGAGCCCGAGCGCGACCGGGAGCGCGGTCTGCCACAGCACGGACAGCCCGAGCACCGAGCGCCGGGTGCCGAAGGCGACCAGGACCGCCAGCAGCTTCCTGCGCTCGCGCAGCTGCTCCAGCATCGAGACCAGCAGGCTCGCGCCGATCAGGGCCAGAGTGGCGGCGGCGCCGACGAGCAGGCCGCGCCGGATGGTGACGAACTTGCCGTCCTCGGTCGTGCTCTCGAGCGTGTAGATGTTGCCGCCGAGCGGATCGAGACGCACCGCGGTGTTGCGGGCCTGGTCGAACGCGTCCGGCACGTGCCGGTCGAGCCGCAGCAGGACCTTGACGTCCGGGCGGTGCAGCAGTGCGACGTCCAGCGCCCGGGGGGTGGCGAAAACGCCCCACTCCTGGTTGCCGTCCGGGGAGGTGCGCGAGGTCACCCGGTGGGCGCCGGCCGGCACCGTCCACAGCCGCGGCGTGCCGGTGTAGTGGTCCTCAAGCGGCATGTTGAGGTCGATCGCGCGGCCCGGCCGCACGACGGCGTCGATGTCGCCGTAGCCGTTCGGGTCGTCGGCGAGGAACACGTCGCCGTCCTTGCAGTCGCGGCCGACGTTCACCAGTTCGCCCAGCGTGGCGCAGTCGGCCACCATGACCAGCGCGGACTGCACGTCGGTCATGGGCTTCTTGGTGGAGGTGTCCGCAGGAACGGCGAACGAGGAGACCACGCCGAGCGCCTCGCGCACCCCCGGGGTCCTGGCGAAGGCCTGCTCGGCCCGGTGGGCCTCGGCGCCGGTGCTGACCTGGGTGGTGGCGACCATCTGGGCCCGGTCCGGGTCCTTGCCGCTGTCGCTGACGAAGTCGCTCTGCACCCCGGTGAAGAGGGTCTGCAGGGCGATCGCCCCGGCCACCGCCGCCGTCACGCCGCTGACCATGCGCGCCGAGGCACTGCTGTTGAGCTGGATCCGGCGGGTGGCCAGCTGCCAGGGCACGGGGCCGCCGCGGAAGCGGCCGACGACCGCCTCGACGACCCAGGGCAGCAGGGCGGTGAGCCCCACGAGGAGCAGGACCGTGCCGGCGGCCACCTGATAGGAGTTGACCTCGCTCTCCTGGCTGATCGAACCGAAGAGCGGAGCCAGCAGCCCGACGCCGGCCAGCGGGATCAGCAGCCGCCACCACAACCGGCGGCGGCGCGCGGTGGCGTTGCGCACCACGCCGAGCGGCTCGATCGCGATGCCGCGCATGGCCAGCAGGGTCACCGCCACCGCGGCGGCCGGCACCGCCAGGGCCACGAGCAGGGCGAGCCCGGCGCCGGGTGTGACGTCGGAGGGGAAGACGCTGATGTCGTACAGCGTCACGTCGGACGCGAACTGCCGGGTGACCAGGAACAGCGCTGCGCCGACGGCCAGTCCGAGCAGTGAGCCGAACAGTGCCTCGCCGGCCGCGATCCGCCGGGTCATCCGGCTGTCCGCGCCGACCAGGCGCAGTGCGGCCAGTCTGCGGTCGCGGCGCTCGCCGCCGAAGCGGACGGCGCTGCCGATGAAGACCGCCACCGGCAGCAGCAGTACCACGAAGATGATGATCACCAGCAGCGAGAGGACCCCGCCCAGCGGGTCGGAGTGGACCGCGCCGCGTCCGAAGTACGGGATGCGGGTGGCGTTCCCGGTGCCGGCGTTCTCGCCGTCGTCCCAGGCGACGAGTTTGTCGCTGCCCGCGTAATAGGTCAGTTCGGCCGGCCCCACCAGGCCGTTGTCGCCGATGACACCGGTGATCCGGTAGTCCAGGCGGTCACGCAGCAGCTTGCTGCCGGGCTTGTCGAGCAGCCGCTTCAGGGCGGGGGAGACCACCATCTCGCCGGGGGCGGGCATCGCCTTGACGCCGGGCGGCAGGACGGGGCGGTCACCGTCGGCCTTCAGGAGCACGCCTCGGACGTCGTCGTTGCGGAAGGTGGTGTTCGCCACGGCGAACAGCACCGTGCTCGCGCTGGCCTTGGGCGACGCCTTGAACCAGGAGTAGTCCCGTTCGTAGCCGCGGTCGTTGCGGGCTCCCAGCATGGCCGGGACCGATGCGGCCACCAGCAGCAGCGCCACGCCGAGGCCGACGCCGACCGCGGTCAGCACGGTACGGGTCCAGCCCTCGCGGCCGCCGGTGGTGGCGAAGCGGAATCCCAGGCCCACGTCGCGGACCCAGCCGGACAGGGTGCCGCCCCGCGCGGTCGACTGGGAGCTCATGCCACCCGCTCCATGTCCCGCGACTTGCCGTCCCGCACCACGACCTCGCGGTCGGAGTAGGCGGCGACGCGCGCCTCGTGGGTGACCAGGACGACGGCTGCGTTGGTGTCGCGGGCGGCGTCGGTGAGCAGGCGCATCACACGCTCGCCGTTGAGCGAGTCCAGGGCGCCGGTCGGCTCGTCGGCGAAGACCACCCGCGGGCCGGTGACCAGTGCGCGGGCCACCGCGACGCGCTGGCCCTGGCCGCCGGAGACCTCGCCGGGCCGCTTGCCGGTGAGGTCGTCGACCTCCAGCCGGGCCATCCACTCCGTGGCGCGGGTCTCCGCCTCCTTGCGCTTGACGCCGTTGAGCCGCAGCGGCAGCGCCACGTTCTCCACGCAGGTCAGCTCGGGCACGAGCTGGCCGAACTGGAAGACGAAGCCGAACTCGCCGCGGCGCAGGGCGCTGCGCTCGGCGTCGCTCATCGCGGTCAGCTCCCGTCCCTGGTACAGCACCTGGCCGGAGTCCGGCCGCACGATGCCGGCCAGGCAGTGCAGCAGCGTCGACTTGCCGGAGCCGGAGGGCCCCATCACGGCGACGACCTCACCGGCGCGTATCGCGAAGTCGGCGCCGTCCAGGGCCGGGGTGGGTCCGTAGGCCTTGTGCAGGCCGACGGCTTCCAGCAAACGGTCCGTGGTGGTCATGCGGTTACCTCCGCCGCGAGTCGGTCCAGTCGTGAAGTGGTGAGTTCCAGCCACCGCAGGTCCGCCTCGAGGTGGAACAGGGCGTGGTCGCAGACCAACTGGTCCGCGAGGTCGCCGTCGCGCTTGCGCGCGGTCAGTTCCCGCATCAGGCGCAGGTGCTCCGAGCGCTGGGTGTCGAGCAGGTCGGCGGCGCTGCGACCGGTCAGCAGTGCGAGGACGACCTTGGTGTAGAGGGTGCTCTGCAGGTAGGGCTCGGGCTTCTCCGGTTCCGCGAGCCACTTGCCGACGTCGGTGATCCCGGCGTCCGTGATCGCGTACCGCTTGCGCTCCGGGCCGCCGCCGGCCTCGATGCCGTCGACCTCGACGAGCCCGTTCTTCAGCAGCCGCGCCATGGTCGAGTAGACCTGACCGTAGTGCAGCGGGCGGTCGTGGCCGAACTTGTGGTCGAATTCCCGTTTCAGGTCGTAGCCGTGGCGGGGGCCGGACTCCAGGAGCCCGAGCAGGGTGTGGCCGATGCTCATGCGGAGGACTCTACATGAGGCGTATACCCGCAGTGTATAGAGCGCGAGTACAGTGACGAGGGTGTGACAGAACCCCTTCCGACCTGGGTTTTTCTCGTCCCGGGGCGGCTGCGGACACGATGCAGCCCCGGGGCACGGACGGACATCACGTGCGCCGGGGCTGCGATCAGGAGGAGGTCACAAGCCGTTGACGTTGGCGGCGATGCGGTCGCCGACCTCCTTGTCGATGTTGCGCCAGTACTGCATGGCGCGCTCCAGGACCGGGGCGCTGACCCCGTTCTTCAGGTGCCCGGACACATTGGAGACCAGCCGGTCGCGGGCGGCGTCGTCCAGGACCTGCCGGACCATCGTCCCGGCCTGCCCGAAGTCGTCGTCCTCGCGGTGCAGCTTGTAGGGCTCGTGCACCATGTTGCCCGCCACCTCCCAGCCGGCCGGCTCGCCGAACCGCTGGATGTCGGCCTCGGGCCCGCCGAAGGAGTTCGGTGCGTACGGCGCGGCGGTGCGCGACGGCTCGTAGCGCATCGGCCCGTCCTTGGCGTACGAGCGCACCTCGGTGTGCGGGCGGTTCGGCGGCAGCTGCGCGTAGTTCGGGCCGATCCGGTAGCGGTGGGTGTCCGCGTACGAGAACAGCCGGCCGAGGAGCATCTTGTCCGGCGAGGGGCCGATGCCGGGCACCATGTTGCTGGGCTCGAAGGCGGCCTGCTCGATGTGGATGAAGTAGTCCTCGGGGTTCTTGTTGAGGGTCATCCGGCCGACCTCGATCAGCGGGTAGTCGCCGTGCGGCCACACCTTGGTGAGGTCGAAGGGGTTGAACCGGTAGTCCGCCGCGTCGTCGAACGGCATGATCTGCATGTACAGCGTCCACGAGGGGTGGTCGCCGCGCTCGATGGCCTGGTACAGGTCACGGCGGTGCAGATCGCCGTCGGCGCCCGCGTAGTGGTCGGCCTCCTCCTGGGTGAGGAAGTCGATCCCCTGGTCGGTCTTGAAGTGGTACTTGACCCAGAACCGCTCTCCGCCGGCGTTGACCCACATGTAGGTGTGGGAGCTGTAGCCGTTCATGTGGCGGTACGACTTGGGCACGCCGCGGTCGCCCATCAGCCACGTGACCTGGTGCGCCGACTCGGGGGACAGCGTCCAGAAGTCCCATTGCATGTTGTTGTCGCGCAGTGAGCTGTCACGACGGCGCTTCTGGCTGCGGATGAAGTCCTGGAACTTCATCGAGTCGCGCACGAAGAAGACCGGCGTGTTGTTGCCGACCATGTCGTAGTTGCCGTACTCGGTGTAGAACTTCAGCGCGAAGCCGCGCGGGTCGCGCCAGGTGTCGGGGCTGCCCATCTCACCGGCCACCGTCGAGAAGCGGGCCAGCATCTCCGTCCGCCGTCCCGGCTGGAACAGGTCGGCCTTGGTGAACTGGCTGACGTCGTTCGTCACCTCGAAGACGCCGTACGCGCCCGAACCCTTGGCATGCACCACGCGCTCGGGAACCCGTTCGCGGTTGAACTGCGCCATCTTCTCGATCAGGTAGTGGTCCTGGAGGAGGATGGGGCCGTCCGAGCCCACCGTGAGCGAATGCGCATCGCTCTCCACCGGAATCCCGGCGTTGTTGGTGGTGTAGGGGGTGCTCATGTGAATGTGTCCTCCCGTCGATCTTCGGAAGAGTCCGTCGGGGGCTCCTGGTCGCTAACGACCACACAAACACTGAATCACCGGCTCGGCACGCCGGGCAATGCCTTCCGGCCACCGTTCTGGACAAAGTCCAAAAATAAATCCGATACGGACACGCAGCGTCTAGCGCTGCACACCGCCCGGAATGCCCATTTCGAACCAGACCACCTTTCCGGCGCTCAGCCGGGTCGCTCCCCACCGCTGGGCCATCCGGTTGACCAGGTACAGCCCGCGGCCGCCCTCGTCCTGCGGCTGGGCATGGCGCATCCGTGGCAGCGTCGGGGCGTCGTCGCCCACTTCGCAGCGCAGCACGTCGGTGCGGAGCAGCCGCAGCGTGATGGGCCGTTCGGCGTACCGCACCGCATTGGTGACCACCTCGCTGACCAGCAGCTCGGTCGCCTCCGCCAGCGAGTCCAGGTCCCAGCGGCTGAGCGCCTGGCGCACCAGGCGCCGGGCCCGGCCCGCGGTCTGGGCGCGCGGCTCGAGGAACCAGTACGCCACGTCGCGCGGCGCGATGCCGTCGAAGCGGGCGGCGAGCAGCGCGATGTCGTCGTCCCGGTCGCCGGGGCCGACGATCTCCAGCACCTCGTCGCACAGCGGCTCAAGCGGCGGCGGGCACATCACCGCCGAGGCCGTGTGCAGCCGCTCGCGCAGCATCTCGATGCCGCCCCACACGTCCCGTGCGCGGGACTCCACCAGGCCGTCGGTGTACAGCAGCAGCGTCGCCCCGGCCGGAGCCGGCAGCTCGACCGCCTCGAACGGCACGCCGCCCACGCCGATCGGCGCGCCCGGCGGCACACGCAGCACCTCGGCCAGCCCGTCGGCGTGCAGCAGTACCGGCGGCGGATGACCGGCGTTGGCGATGGTCACCCGGTGCGCGATCGGGTCGTAGACGGCGTAGATACAGGTGGCCATGCGGTCCTGGCCGAGCCGCTGGGCCTGCTCGTCCAGGTGGTAGAGGACCTCCTGCGGCGACAGGTCCAGGCCCGCCAGGGTCTGCACGGTGGTCCTCAGCTGGCCCATGATCGCTGCCGAGGTCATGGAGTGGCCCATGACGTCGCCGACGACCAGCGCCACCCGGCTGCCGGGCAGCGGGATCGCGTCGTACCAGTCACCGCCCACCCGGGCGGACTCGGCGGCCGGCAGGTAGCGGCTGGCGAGCCGGACGCCCGTGGGCTCGGGCAGGGAGTCCGGCAGCATCTCGCGCTGCAGGGAGTCGGCGATCGACGCCTCGCGGTCGTAGAGCACCGCCTTGTCGACGCCCAGCGCGGTGTGGGTGGCCAGCTGCGCGGCCACCAGCAGGTCGTCGGGGTCGAAGGCGGGCCGGTCGGGACGACGCAGCAGCACGGTCGCGCCGATCACCCGGCGGCGGCCGCGCAGCGGGGCCAGGATGGCGCGGCGCCCCGTCGGAAGCTCTAACGTGTCGCCGGACTCCGCCTCCGGGCAGCCGCCCACCAGCTCGTGGAGCGCGGCCGTGGCCTGCGGGTTGTCGGAGAAGACCGGGCGCACACCGCGCAGCACCTCCGCCAGCGCCCCGTCCAGCGTCACGTCCACGGCCTCCGCGGCCGCGCCGTACTGGCCCTCGGTGGACGGCACCACCGGCATCAGCAGGCCCTCGACGGGCTGCTCGGTGTCGTCCGGCACGCGGTCGGTACGGCGCAGCCGCAGGACGAGCGGGCCCGAGGGACGCTCGTCGCCGACCGGCAGCGGGTCGCGCAGATAGACCAGGATCGCGTCGGCGAAGGCCGGCACCGTCGAGCGGCACAGGCCCAGCACGATCTCGTCCAGGTCCAGGCCGCGGGCGATGCGGCGGGTGGCCGCGCCGACGTAGCGCAGCCGCTCGGCCTCGGCCTGCCCGGCCCGGCCGCGGTTCTGCGAGCCGATCTTCTTCAGCGGGCGGCCCGCGGTGGAGTCGTCGTCGACCGGGTGGCCGCCGGGGCCGCCGTGCCGGCCGCCCGAGCGCGCGGCGGGAACCCCGGTGTCCGGCATCCGGGCACGGGTGCGCGGTTCGCCGCCCTCCGGCTGAGCAGGGCCGGGGGCGCCGGGCGTGCCCGGGGTGCCGCCGGTGGCGGAGGCGCGGCGACCGGGCTCGACCGGGGCGGCCATGGCCGTGGCCGCCCGCAGGTCGTGCGGGGAGGGGTGGTCCCACGGCCGGCTGGTGGACTCGTCGCCGGGGGCGCCGGGCGAACCGGGGGAGCGCAGATGTGCGGACTGCCGGCCCCGGGCGGCGTCGGCGGTGGTGCCCGCGATCGCGTGCTGGACCCCGGTGGCGCTCTCGGCGGCCACCACGCCGGCGGCCTGACGGTCTCTCACCTCGGCGGATCTGCGGTCGGGCCGGGTGCCGCGGGTGCCGCGGCGGCCGGCCCGGCCGGCCTTGGCGGGAGCGCCGGTCTCGCCGCCCGACTGCCGCTGGGTGGGCGGAACGGGCTGCAGGGACGGTGTGCCGGGATCGCTCCCGGCCGCGCCGGCGGCGCGCTTGGCCGCGCCTGCGCCACCGCCGCGCCGGGGCCGCCGGGGGCGGCCGGAGGACGACCCGGCCGGGGCGGAGGAAGGGGCGGGGGCCTGGTTCTGTACGGGCTGCGCCGCGCCGGCCTCGCCGGCCGCCGTCGCGGCCTCCGGGGTCAGCCGGAATCCGGTCCGCGGATCGGGGACCGGCTCGGGGTCGCCCGGACGTGCCGGGCCGGCCGCTGTCGCCTGGACGGCGGCCTGCTCAGAAATGCGCTCCGTGCTCACGCTGGTCGTTCCATCCGGTCGGGTGCGTCACGTGCGGGGCACGTGGCGGGGCGGCCGCGTCAGGCGGGTCGGCGGCAGTGCAGGAAGAGTTGCTCCTCCGGCGGCACTTCTGTGCTGTGCGGCGCGTAGGCGTACGACTCCTCCCTCAGGACCTCGAATCCTGCGTCGGCCACCACCTGGCGCAAATCGTCCCGTAGATAACCCGATACCCGGATGGTGTTACCAAGGAACGGAATCGGAAAGTCATCCACATCGGCTTCTACCATCGAAAGAGTGAACAGCCCGCCGGGGACGAGTAGATCGCGCACGGCCCGCAGGGCCAGCGGAATCTCGGCGCGGGAGAGCATCAGCAGCGAGAAGAAGGCGGTGACGGCCTCGAACTGCCCGAGGTCGTGCCTGCCGTGCCGGGCGTAGGGGCCGCCCGGTCGCAGATCGGCGATGTCGGCCCGGTGGAAGGTGGCCTGGGGCACGTACTGGCGGGCCAGCGACAGCATGACCGGGGAGAGGTCGATTCCGGTCACCTGGTGCCCGGCGTCGGAGAGCTGACGGCAGGTCGGCAGTCCGGTGCCGCATCCCAGATCCAGCACGCGGGAGGCGTCCGGCAGCTGCGTCAGGATCCACTCGCCGGCCGCGAGCTGCCCCTCCTTGTGCGGGAACGCCTCGTCGTAACGGTCGCCTATGGCGTCGAAGGCCTCCGCCTGGCCGGTGCGGTCCAGCTGTATGTCCTCGTAGCCGCCGACTCCCACAGCCTGGGCCTCCCGTGATGACCTGCGTGACGTAGCGTCAAACTCTAGTGTGAGCCTGTGATTTGTGCAGCACTATGAGGCACGATCTTACGGTTGGGGCTGGGGGGCCCGGCAAGACTCACGCGGTCACCTTGCCGGACGGTCCCAGTCAACCGGAAGAGCCGGTACCGGCCACGCCGGATTCGGACGCCAGTGCTGCCAGCCCTCGTCGAAGGGGTGGCCCCACTCCCCGATGACACCCACCGCGCGCCGTCCGGCCTCGCGTACCCGCTCCGCCGTCGCGGCGGACATCAGCCCCGCGGCCTGCGCCTGCTCGAACTCGTCCTCGTCCCGCCAGTGCCAGCTGCGGTCCGGGCCGACATGGATGTCCAGGAAGTGGTCCTCGGAGTCCACGCCGCCCGACCAGCGGCGGCGCGGCTCCTCCAGGTTCACGTACCAGTTCTTGAAGAGCCAGCCCCGCTCCCAGAACAGCCACACCGACCACGGCTCCCCGGGGCGGGCCAGCTTCAGCACACCGGTGCCCCACCAGCGGTCGACACTCGTCGTGCGCGGCTTGAGGTAGCGCGTCTCCAGCGGCTCCTCGTGGATCGGCGTGCCGTCGGCGAGCACCGGGCGGACGCACTCGGTGCCCGGCGCCATCCAGACGGCCAGCAGCTCCGCGTCGTCGCGCACCACCGTCACCGGACGGCAGATGTGCACCCGGTCCGTCGCGTTGCCGCGGTAGCGCCACAGCACCTGGTCGCCGGGCGACCAGTGGTCTTCGCCGCCGTTCCGCCCGGTACCCGGATGAAGAAGGATGTCCGCCGTCATGAAGAGATCTTACGGACGACGGGTCACGGCGGCGTCACCCTTGCGCCGAGCCTTCGTCACGGGCCCTCGCACCATGCCACCGCGGGGCGGCCGCCGTCACGGACGGGTCATGCGCAGCACGTCCAGTGCCTCGTCCAGCTGCTCCAGGGTGAGCAGGCCCCGCTCGACGTACCCGGAGTCCAGGACCACCTGACGGATCGTGCGGCGCTCGGCCAGCGCGCGCTTGGCGACCTTGGCGGCCTCCTCGTAGCCGATGTACCGGTTGAGCGGCGTGACGACGGAGGGCGAGGACTCGGCGTACTCGCGGGCGCGCTCGACGTCGGCGGTGATGCCGTCCACGGTCCGGTCGGCCAGCAGCCGGGAGACGTTGGCGAGCAGCCGCACCGACTCCAGGACGTTCTTGGCGATCACCGGGAGCATCACGTTGAGCTCGAAGTTCCCCGCCGCGCCGGCCGTCGCGATGGTCGCGTCGTTGCCGGTGACCTGGGCGGCCACCATCAGCACCGCCTCCGGGACGACCGGGTTGACCTTGCCCGGCATGATCGACGAGCCGGGCTGGAGGTCGGGCAGGGCGATCTCGGCGAGGCCGGTGCGCGGCCCGGACGCCATCCAGCGCAGGTCGTTGGAGATCTTGGTCAGCCCGACCGCGATCGTGCGCAGCTGGCCTGAGGTCTCCACGATGCCGTCGCGCGCGCCCTGCGCCTCGAAGTGGTCGCGGGCCTCGGTGAGCGGCAGGCCGGTGGCCCGCGCCACCTCGGCGATCACCGCCGCCGAGAAGCCCGCCGGGGTGTTGATCCCGGTGCCGACGGCCGTCCCGCCGAGCGGCAGCTCCGCCAGCCGCGGCAGCGAGGCGCGCAGCCGCTCGACGCCGTAGCGCACCTGGGCGGCGTAGCCGCCGAACTCCTGGCCGAGGGTGACCGGCGTCGCGTCCATCAGGTGCGTACGGCCGGACTTGACCACGTCCGCGAACTCGGCGGACTTGCGCTCCAGCGCCGCCGCCAGGTGCTGCAGTGCCGGGATCAGGTCGCCGGTGACGGCGGCGGTCGCGGCGATGTGGATGGAGGAGGGGAAGACGTCGTTGGAGGACTGGCTGGCGTTGACGTGGTCGTTGGGGTGCACGTCGCGGCCGAGGCGCTCGCTCGCCAGGGTCGCGATCACCTCGTTGGCGTTCATGTTGGACGAGGTGCCCGAGCCGGTCTGGAACACGTCGATCGGGAAGTGGTCGTCCCAGCGCCCCCCGGCGACCTCCGCGGCCGCCTCCTGGACCGCCTCGGCGACGTCCTTGTCCAGCACGCCGAGCTCCGCGTTGACCTTCGCCGCGGCCGCCTTGATCCGGGCGAGCGCCGCGATGTGGGCGCGCTCCAGCCGCTGCCCGCTGATCGGGAAGTTCTCCACGGCCCGCTGGGTCTGGGCCCGCCACTTGGCGTGCGCGGGAACGCGCACCTCGCCCATGGAGTCGTGCTCGATCCGGTAGTCGGCCGCGCCCTGCTCGGACATCGCTGGGGTTCCTTCCCTCGGGACGGTTCCCAGCGTCCCACCGGTGCCGGGAAAGTACTGGTCAGTAGGACAGCGGCGCGGCGGTTTTCATTCCACGCGCCGCCCCCTGGGAGGCCTACCCGCACCGGCGCGGGAACACCTCCGCCCCCGGCGCGCGGGCACCGGGGGCGGAGAGGGGCCGAGGGGGCGGACTGTGTCGCCGGTCCGCCCCGAACGGCACTACGCGAGCCCGGGGCCGCGCACCGGGATCGTCGTGAAGGTCGGCTGCGGCGCGGGATCGGTGAAGAAGTCGTTGCCCTTGTCGTCGACGACGATGAAGGCCGGGAAGTCCTCGACCTCGATCTTCCAGACCGCTTCCATACCGAGCTCGGCGTACTCCAGGACGTCGACCTTCTTGATGCAGTCCTGGGCCAGGCGCGCCGCCGGGCCACCGATGGAGCCGAGGTAGAAGCCGCCGTGCGCGGCGCACGCGTCGGTCACCTGCTGGGAGCGGTTGCCCTTGGCGAGCATGACCTTGGAGCCGCCCGCGGCCTGGAACTGCTCGACGTAGGAGTCCATGCGGCCGGCCGTGGTCGGGCCGAAGGAGCCGGAGGCGTAGCCCTCGGGGGTCTTGGCCGGGCCCGCGTAGTAGACCGGGTGGTCGCGCAGGTACTGCGGCATCTCCTCGCCCGCGTCCAGTCGCTCCTTGATCTTCGCGTGCGCGATGTCGCGGGCGACGACCAGCGGGCCGGTCAGCGACAGCCGGGTCTTGACCGGGTACTTCGACAGCTCCGCGAGGACCTCGTCCATCGGGCGGTTGAGGTCGACGCGCACGACGTCCTCGTCCGACAGGTGGTCGTCGGTGGTCTCCGGCAGGTACTTCGCCGGGTCGGTCTCCAGCTGCTCCAGGAAGACGCCCTCGGCGGTGATCTTCGCGACCGCCTGGCGGTCGGCGGAGCAGGAGACGGCGATGGCGACCGGCAGGGAGGCGCCGTGCCGGGGCAGCCGCACCACGCGGACGTCGTGGCAGAAGTACTTGCCGCCGAACTGCGCTCCGATGCCGATCTTCTGGGTGAGCTCGAAGACCTTCTCCTCCAGCTCCTTGTCCCGGAAGCCGTGGCCGGCCGGCGAGCCCTCGGCCGGCAGCTCGTCCAGGTAGTGCGCGGAGGCGTACTTGGCGGTCTTCAGCGCGAACTCGGCGGAGGTGCCGCCGACGACGATCGCCAGGTGGTACGGCGGGCAGGCGGCCGTGCCGAGCGAACGGATCTTCTCCTCCAGGAACTTCATCATGGAGGCCTCGTTCAGGACCGCCTTGGTCTCCTGGTAGAGGAAGGACTTGTTGGCCGAGCCGCCGCCCTTGGCCATGAAGAGGAACTTGTACGCGCCGCCGTCGGTCGCGTACAGCTCGATCTGGGCCGGCAGGTTGGAGCCGGTGTTCTTCTCCTCCCACATGGTCACCGGGGCCATCTGGGAGTAGCGCAGGTTGAGCTTGGTGTACGCGTCGAAGATGCCGTGCGACAGGGCCGCCTCGTCACCGCCGGAGGTCAGCACGTTCTGGCCGCGCTTGCCCATGACGATCGCGGTGCCGGTGTCCTGGCACATCGGCAGCACGCCGGCCGCGGCGATGTTGGCGTTCTTCAGCAGGTCCAGGGCGACGAAGCGGTCGTTGGAGGACGCCTCGGGGTCGTCCAGGATGCGGCGCAGCTGCGCGAGGTGCGCGGGGCGCAGGTAGTGCGAGATGTCGTGCATGGCCTCGGCGGCGAGCGTGCGCAGCGCCTCCGGCTCCACCTTGAGGAAGGTCCGGCCGTCGGCCTCGAAGGTGCTGACGCCCTCGGAGGTGACCAGGCGGTACGGAGTGGTGTCCTCACCGAGGGGGAGCAAGTCGGTATAGGCGAACTCGGGCATTTATGGACATCCTCACTGCGCTGCGTCGTAGAAGCCCAACAAGCGTAGAACGAGCGCGGGTCACCGGGCGTGTGAGGTGACCCTCACTGCCGGAGGTAGGGGCCTAGTCGCGATCTATCGCGTTTGTGTACCGTAGGCCCGTGGATGAGTCCTCGCTCCAGAAGCGTGAGCAGCAGCCCCTGAGTCCCCCTGTCGCCGAAGTCGACATCCGCGCGTCCGACGCGGACCGCGACCGGGTGGCCGACATTCTCCGCGATGCCCTGGCCGAGGGACGTCTGACCACCGAGGAGCACTCGGAGCGGCTGGACGGCGTGTACGCGGCGAAGACCGTCGGCGAGCTGGAGCCCTTCGTGCGCGACCTTCCGGTCCCCGCCCCGGCGGCCGCCCCCGACCGGGCCCGGCACTGGGTCCCGGACCACTCCGGGGAGAACCCCAACCTCGTCGGCATCCTCGGCGGCGCCGAGCGCAAGGGCCGCTGGCGCGTGGGTTCGAAGATCAACGCGGTCGCGATCCTGGGCGGGGTGGTGATCGACCTGACGGAGGCGACGTTCACCGCGCCGGAGGTCGTCATCAACTGCACCGCCATCATGGGCGGCGTCGAGATCAAGGTGCCGGAGAACGTGACCCTGCGCGGCGGTGGCGTCGTCGGCATCATGGGCGGCTCCGACGTCGAGGCGTACGAGGCCCCCGACCCGGGAGCCCCGGTCATCAAGGTGCAGGGCCTGGCCTTCTGGGGCGGCGTGGAGGCCAAGCCGCGACGCGGCAAGCGGGTCAAGAAGAAGGACAGCCGTCCCGAGCTCGACCACTGACGGTTCATCAGTCCGCGGCTCCTCCTCCGGCGGTGCGCGGTGCGGTCCGCACCGCGCACCGCCGGCGTGTGATCGGGCCCCAAGGCGTCCCGGAAAGAAGGCGGTTGCCGGGGCCGTCGGCCACTGGGCGGCTCAGGCGGCTCGGGCGGCGCACCCTCCGGCACGGGCAGCGCACGCGCGGGCGCGCGAGCCCGCGGCCACCGTGCGCATGAACGCGCGCACAGCGGGTAGGGCATGGGGACACGTCGCTCGCCGCCGGACCCCCACGTCGACAACCCCGTGCCGACGCAGCGGGAAGGGCAGCGACGGGCAAGGGTGACACCAAGCCGAGCCGTCGTCAGGAGTATCCCGTGCTTCAACCGATCGAGCCCGCGGCAGCATCCAGTTCCTCCCTGAGTCACCCCCGGGACCTGGGCGGCCCATGGCATTCGGACGCGGCGTGCCACAGCGATGAGGCAGGTCTGTTCTTCGCCCCCTCCAAGGAGCCGACCGCGGCACGGCTGTCGCGCGAGGAGGCCGCGAAGCGGGTCTGCGCCCGCTGCCCGGTCATGCTGGAGTGCCGCGAGCACGCCTTGCTGCAGCCGGAGCCCTACGGGGTGTGGGGCGGCATGACCGCGGCCGAGCGCCGGGTCGTGCTCGCGCGCCGGCGTCGCCGCGAGGCGGAACTGCAGCGGCCGGAGCCGCGGATCGCTGCCGCGGGCTGACCCGCTCCGGGGCCGGGAGTCCGCCGCTGGGCGGGCTCCCGGCCCCTGTGTGCACGGTGGCCGGGCCTGCCGGCTTCCGGCTGTGCTCGCCTGCGGCCCAGCCCCTCCGGCCGGGCGGCGGTCAGCGCGCGCGGTCGAAGTCGATCGTGCTGTAGGCGCGGAGCTTCGACAGCCGGTGCGTGGAGTCGATCTGGCGGATCGTGCCGGACTTGGAGCGCATGACCAGCGACTGGGTGGTCGCGGTCTCGGCGCGGTAGCGCACGCCCCGCAGCAGTTCGCCGTCGGTGATGCCGGTGGCGACGAAGAACACGTTGTCGCCCTTGACCAGGTCGTCCGTGTGCAGGACCCGGTCGAGGTCGTGGCCCGCGTCGAGGGCGCGCTGCCGTTCGGCGTCGTCCTTGGGCCAGAGCTTGCCCTGGATGGTTCCGCCGAGGCACTTGATCGCGCACGCCGCGATGATGCCCTCCGGGGTGCCGCCGATGCCCATCAGCATGTCGACGCCGGTGCCCTCGCGGACGGCCATGATGGCGCCCGCCACGTCGCCGTCCGAGATGAACGTGATGCGCGCGCCGGTCTCGCGGATCTCCTTGGCCAGCCCGTCGTGCCGGGGCCGGTCGAGCACCACGACGGTCACGTCCTCGGGGGCGCCGCCCTTGGCCTTGGCGACCCGCCGGATGTTCACCGACGGCGGGGCGGTGATGTCCACGAAGTCGGCGGCCTCGGGGCCGGTGACCAGCTTGTCCATGTAGAAGACGGCCGACGGGTCGTACATCGCGCCGCGGTCGGCGGCGGCGAGCACGGCGACGGCGTTGGGCATGCCCTTGGCGGTGAGCGTCGTCCCGTCGATCGGGTCCACGGCGATGTCGCACTCCGCGCCGGTCCCGTCGCCGATCCGCTCGCCGTTGAAGAGCATCGGCGCCTCGTCCTTCTCGCCCTCGCCGATGACGACGACGCCGTTCATCGACACGGTCGAGACCAGGGTGCGCATGGCCTTGACGGCCGCGCCGTCCGCGCCGTTCTTGTCGCCCCGGCCCACCCAGCGGCCGGCGGCCATCGCGGCGGCCTCGGTGACCCGGACCAGTTCGAGGGCGAGGTTGCGGTCGGGGGCCTCGGGACTCACTTCGAGCTGCGGCGGCATGTTGTGGTTTTCGTGCTGCTCGGTCATCACAGCGCACCTTTCTGTACGAGGACGGCCGGAAAAGAGGGTGCTACGACCTTAGCCGCCAGGTGCCAGGATGAGCAGGCCCCCCGTCACATGAGCGCATCCGGCACGCGCGGGACCCGGGCGGCGGGACGCTCCGGGGCATGAGGGACCATAGGGGGCGTGGCAAAGAAGCGCGGCACGGAAACAGTGCGTGACATGGTGATCTCGATGGCGGCGATCGGCGTCGTGGTCGGCATCATCTGGTTCTTCATCCCGCACGACGAGAACCACGACCCCGTCCAGGTGGTCGGCTACCGGGTCGAGCTCGACCAGGCGCGCCGCAGCGCCCCGTACCCGGTCGCGGCCCCCGAGGGCCTCGGCAAGGGCTGGCGGGCGACCTCGGTGACGTACGAGGACACGAACCCGAAGGCGGTGCACTGGCACCTGGGCTTCGTCGACCCGCAGAACGAGTACGCGGCCGTCGAGCAGAGCAACGCGGACGCGGCGGCGTTCGTCGCGGCCACGAGCCACGACGCGCGCAAGAGCGGCACGCGCACCGTCGGCGGCGAGACGTGGGACCGCTACGAGGGTCCCAAGTACGACGCGCTGGTGCGGGAGAAGGGCGGGGTGACCACGATGGTCACCGGCACCGCTCCGGCCGACCGGCTCGCGGAACTGGCCGCCGCGCTCCAGGAGCGCAGCGGCCAGTAGGACCGGGCCCGGCCGGGGCCGGTGGCTCAGACGGTGGTGACCACCTCGTCGTAGGGCAGACGCGGCGAGCGCGCGCGCCAGGCGTTCTCGCCCGGCTTGCCGATGTTCACCACGGCCAGGACCGAGTGGTCGCCCTCGGGGAAGAACTCCTTGTCGATGCCCTCGGCGTCGAAACCGGTCATCGGGCCGGCGGCCAGACCCGCGGCGCGCACGCCGAGGATGAAGTAGCCGACCTGGAGCGCGGCGTTGAAGGCGGCCGACCGCTCGCGGACCGGCCGCTCGCCGAACAGCACCTCCTTGGCCTGCGGGAAGGCGGGGAACTGGACCGGCAGCTCCTCGTGGAACTCGTTGTCCGCGGCCAGGACGGCCACCAGCGGGGCCGTGGAGGTCTTGGCGCGGTTGCCCTCGTTCATGAGCGCGACCAGGCGCTCCCGGCTCTCCGGGGAGCGGACCAGCACGATGCGCAGCGGCTGCTGGTTGTAGGCGGTGGGCGCGTACTTCACCAGGTCGTACACGGCTTGGACCTGCTCGTCGGTCACCGGCTCGGAGGTGAAGGAGTTGGCGGTGCGCGCGTCGCGGAAGAGAAGGTTCTGGGCGGCGGTGTCGAGCTGGAGTGTCATCGGTACCTCAGGGGATGTGGGGACCGCCCCGGCGGGGCGGCGTCGAACACCCCACCCAACATAGGTGAAGATTCAACTATTCCGGGTCGCCACTCCGCCCGTCCCCTCCCGGCGCACCGGGCCCGTCCCCGGCCGCCGCGCCCGACTCCTCCGCGAGGGCCGCGTCCAGGCGCGCGCGGGCGCCCTCCAGCCAGTTGCGGCACACCTTGGCGAGTTGCTCGCCGCGTTCCCACAGGGCGAGGGACTCCTCCAGCGTCGAGCCGCCCGCCTCCAGACGGCGGACGACGTCGACGAGCTCGTCGCGGGCCTGCTCGTACCCCAGCGTGTCCTGATCAGCCATGGCACCAGACTAGGGCCGCCCTCGGACACGGCGGGGCCCCCGGGCACTGCGGTCCCGCGCGGGTCAGCGCGTGACGCGGACCGTGAACTCGCCGTCGGCGACCCGGGCCCGCAGCTTCTCCTCGTCGGCCACCTCGCCGGCGGCCCGCACCACCCCGCCGTCCTCGCGCTGCAGGACGGCGTACCCGCGCTGCAGCGTCGCCGCGGGGGAGAGCGCGACGACCCGGGCCCGGGTGTGCTCCAGCTCGTCGTCCGCCCGGTCAAGGCGGTGCCGCAGATGCCGCCGCGAACGCTCCAGCAACGCGGCCACCTGCTCCTCGCGCTCCTCGACCATCAGCCGCGGCCGCGCCATCGAGGGACGGCTCATCGCCGCCACGAGTCCGCGCTCCTCCCGGTCCAGCAGCCCGCGCATCACCCGCAGCGAGCGGTGCCGCAACTGCTCGACCCGGGTCAGCTCCTCGCCGACGTCCGGCACGACGCGCTTGGCGGCGTCGGTCGGCGTCGAGGCGCGCAGATCGGCCACCAGGTCCAGCAGCGGGGTGTCCGGCTCGTGCCCGATCGCGGACACCACCGGCGTACGGCACTCGGCGACCGCCCGCACCAGCCGCTCGTCGGAGAACGGCAGCAGGTCCTCCACGCTGCCGCCGCCGCGGGCCACGATGATCACGTCGACCCCGGGATGCGCGTCGAGCCCCTGCACCGCCTCGATCACCTGCGGGACTGCGTACGCCCCCTGCACCGGCACATTGCGCACCTCGAAGCGCACGGCCGGCCAGCGCAGCCGGGCGTTCTCCAGCACATCGCGCTCGGCGGCCGAGGCGCGGCCGCACACCAGGCCGATCAGCTGCGGCAGGAAGGGCAGCGGCCGTTTGCGCTCCAGGGCGAAAAGGCCCTCTCCGGCCAGCCGCTTCTTCAGCTGCTCCAGCCGCAGCAGCAGGTCGCCGACGCCTATCGGGCGGATCTCCGCCGCCCGCAGCGAGAGCTGCCCACGCGGCGCGTACCACTCCGGGCGGGCGTGCACGACGACCCGCGCACCCTCGCCGACCGCGCCGTCGAAGGCGTCGAAGACGGCGCGGCGGCAGGTCACGCTCAGCGAGATGTCGTGCGACGGATCGCGCAGCGTCAGGAAGACCACGCCCGCGCCGGGGCGCCGGGACAGCTGGGTGATCTGCCCCTCCACCCACACCGCGCCCAGCCGGTCGATCCAGCCGCCGATCAGCCGCGACACCTCGCCGACCGGGATCGGCGCCTCCGCGGACGTGTTCAGAGCCATACGCCGAGACTAGTCCCCGCCACGGACAGTGACCCCGTCCCGGGGCCGGTCCGCCTCCGCCCGGCTGCCCGACCCGAATGGCGCCCACCGCTGTCCGTCACCCCTGGCACCCCGCACCCTGGGGGCAGACCCATGTGCCCGGGAGGTCCCCATGCGCCCACACGGCCCGCCGCCCCCGCGGCCGCCACGCATCGGCGGCGGCTTCCGCATCGGGCGCCGCGGCCCCGGCTGCGGCTGCTTCAGCTGCCTGACGGCGGTGGTCGCCGCGGTGGCCGCGGGACGGCTGCCGGGCCTGCTGCGCGCCGCCCGCCGCGGACGCCCCTGGCGGGGCGGATGACCTCCGTCACGCCCCGTACGATGGGCGCATGACTGCTGCTGCCCGCCGTGTCCTGCTCGCCGCCCCCCGTGGCTACTGCGCGGGCGTGGACCGTGCCGTGATCGCCGTCGAGAAGGCCCTGGAACAGTACGGGGCCCCGATCTACGTCCGCCACGAGATCGTCCACAACAAGTACGTCGTGCAGACCCTGGAGAAGAAGGGCGCGATCTTCGTCGAGCAGACGGCGGAGGTCCCCGAGGGGTCGATCGTCATGTTCTCGGCGCACGGTGTGGCGCCGGCCGTGCACGACGAGGCCGAGCGCGGGAAGCTCGCCACCATCGACGCGACCTGCCCGCTGGTGACCAAGGTCCACAAGGAAGCGGTCCGCTTCGCAGGCGAGGACTTCGACATCCTGCTGATCGGCCACGAGGGCCACGAGGAGGTCATCGGCACCTCCGGCGAGGCCCCGGACCACATCACGCTGGTCGACGGCCCGGCCGATGTCGCCAAGGTCGAGGTCCGGGACCCGTCCAAGGTGGTCTGGCTCTCCCAGACCACCCTGTCCGTGGACGAGACCATGGAGACGGTCGACGCGCTCAAGGAGAAGTTCCCGCAGCTCATCTCCCCGCCCAGCGACGACATCTGCTACGCCACGCAGAACCGCCAGCTCGCCGTGAAGCAGATGGGCGCCGAGGCGGACCTGGTGATCGTCGTCGGCTCGCGCAACTCCTCCAACTCGGTGCGCCTGGTCGAGGTCGCCAAGCTGGCCGGTGCCCGCGAGGCCCACCTCGTGGACTTCGCCGCGGAGATCGACGAGGCCTGGCTGGAGGGCGTGTCCACGGTCGGTGTCACCTCCGGTGCCTCCGTTCCCGACGTGCTGGTCGAGCAGGTGCTGGAGTGGCTGTCGCAGCGCGGCTTCGAGGACGTCGAGATCGTCAAGGCCGCGGAGGAGTCGATCGTCTTCTCGCTGCCCAAGGAGCTCCGCCGCGACCTGCGCGCGGAGGCCGCCGCCAAGCTGGCGGGAACGGCCGCGGCGAGCGCCCCCGAGCAGGCAGGTCGGCAGTCCGAGGGGTGACCGTCCGTCCCACGTCGTAGCGTTGGGCCATGAGCGTTTTCGGTGTGGACATCGGCGGCTCGGGGATCAAGGGCGCCCCGGTCGACCTGGATCGCGGCGATCTGACGGAGGAGCGCTGCAAAGTGCTCACTCCGCATCCCGCGACGCCCGACGCGGTGGCGGACTGCGTCAAGGAGGTCGTCACCCATTTCGGCTGGCAGGGCCCGATCGGCGCGACGTTCCCCGGTGTGGTGACGCACGGCGTCACACGCACGGCGGCCAACGTCGACAAGGGATGGATAGGCATGGACGCGGCCGGCCTGCTCTCGGAGCGGGTCGGTCTGCCCGTGACGCTGCTCAACGACGCCGACGCGGCGGGCATGGCCGAGATGGCCTACGGCGCGGGCCAAGGGCGCTCGGGCACGGTGATCATGCTGACCCTCGGCACGGGCATCGGCAGCGCCGTCTTCGTGGACGGCAAGCTGCTGCCCAACACCGAGCTCGGCCACCTGGAACTGCACGGGCACGAGGCGGAGAAGCGCGCCTCCACCAAGGTCAAGGAGGACGAGGACCTCAGCTGGGAGCACTGGGCGCGCCGGGTCACCAAGTACCTGGCGCACGTGGAGATGCTCTTCTCGCCGGAACTCTTCGTCATCGGCGGCGGCGTGAGCCGCAAGGCGGAGAAGTTCCTCCCGCTGATCGAGGGCATCGAGGCGGAGATCGTGCCGGCCGCGCTGCAGAACAACGCGGGCATCGTGGGCGCGGGCATGGCGGCGGCCGCGGCGGTCACCACCACGGCCGCCGCCGCCGGATAGCGGCCCGGGACGCGGGACGCGGGGTCAGCGGCGTTCGGCGCGCCGCGCCCGCGTCACGTACGCCACCTTCCGCACGGCCGTGATCACGGCGGCGCACACCGTGCCGCCGTACAGCCACCCGGTCAGCGTGGCGAGCCCGGTCAGCAGTGCCATCACATGCCCGGTCAGCCCTCCGCCGCCGTCGGCGGTCACGGCCAGCGCGATGGTGAAGGCGATGGGCGCGCTCACCGGCGCCGCCGACAGGTCGTACGGCCGGACCCACACGCCGCCGGCGATGCAGGCCAGCAGGAAGACCACGCCGAACAGCGTGCCGGGCTCGCCGTTCATGAGGGAGTCCACGGCGCCGCCGCACAGGGCGGTCAGCGTGATGAAGACCCCGGTGCCGAGCCCCGTCAGACGGGACTCGCTCTGTCCCCGCCGTACGCCCCACAGCGGGCCGCGGCGCGGACCTCCGCCCACGGCCGTCGCGCCCGCGGGCCTGCGCGCCGGACGCGCGGCCGGCCTGACCGGCCGCGTGGCGGCACCGTTGTTGTGCGGCGTGCGCGCACTGTGTTGCTCCACGCACCCAACGTAGGCGCCCGGCAGGGGGGAAACGGGGGCAGGACACGACTTTTCAGCCCCACAGGGGGCGAGGCGGGCCGCGGGCGCCTTCGGGGTCCCCCGCTTCCGTAGACTGGTGGATCGGTCCGTCCCCGCCCGACCGGGCGCGCGGGCCCTCCACCCACCTCGCTACGGGAAGTCGTCACGTGTCGCTCACGATCGGAATCGTCGGCCTGCCGAACGTCGGCAAGTCGACCCTGTTCAACGCCCTGACCAAGAACGACGTGCTGGCGGCCAACTACCCGTTCGCCACGATCGAGCCCAACGTCGGCGTCGTCGGTGTCCCCGACCCCCGCCTGGACACGCTCGCGACGATCTTCGAGTCGCAGCGCAAGCTCCCGGCCACGGTCGACTTCGTCGACATCGCGGGCATCGTCCGCGGCGCCAGCGAGGGTGCGGGCCTGGGCAACAAGTTCCTCGCCAACATTCGCGAGTCCGACGCGATCTGCCAGGTCATCCGGGCCTTCGTCGACCCGGATGTGGTCCACGTCGACGGCAAGGTGTCCCCGAAGGACGACATCGAGACGATCAACACCGAGCTGATCCTCGCCGACCTGCAGACGATCGAGAAGGTCCTGCCGCGGCTGACCAAGGACGCCCGCCTCCAGAAGGAGAAGGCGGCCGTGCTCGCCGCCGTCCAGGAGGCCCAGCAGATCCTCGAGGACGGCCGCACCCTCTTCTCCGCCGGCATCACCGCCGGGACCGAGAAGGGCGGCCTCCTGCACGAGCTGCACCTGCTGACCACCAAGCCCTTCCTCTACGTCTTCAACGTGGACGAGGACGAGCTGACCGACGACGCCTTCAAGGCCGAGCAGCGCGCCCTGGTCGCCCCCGCCGAGGCGATCTTCCTCAACGCCAAGATCGAGTCGGAGCTCATCGAGCTCGACGACGAGGAGGCCCTGGAGCTCCTGCAGTCCATGGGCCAGGACGAGCCCGGCCTCGCCACCCTCGCCCGGGTCGGCTTCGACACCCTCGGCCTGCAGACGTACCTCACGGCCGGCCCGAAGGAAGCGCGCGCCTGGACGATCAAGAAGGGTGCCACCGCTCCGGAGGCGGCCGGCGTGATCCACACCGACTTCCAGAAGGGCTTCATCAAGGCGGAGATCGTCTCCTTCGGCGACCTGGTCGAGTGCGGCTCCATCCCCGAGGCCCGCGCCAAGGGCAAGGCCCGCATGGAGGGCAAGGACTACGTCATGCAGGACGGCGACGTGGTGGAGTTCCGCTTCAACGTGTGACCGTTCGTCGCTGCACGCCAAAAATCCGTCGAGTGTGCTGATCGGAAGGGGCCGGCTCCTTGGGAGGCCGGCCCCTTCGTCGTCACCGAGCCGGTTGGGTGCGGGACGTGGACCGACGTCCTACGTGAACGACCCGGACCACCGGTGGGCGGCGCGCTCCCCGTGGCGCCCCCTCGGTCCGCAGGGCGCCGCGAACGTCCTTCGGGGCCGGTGCGCGCGGTGGGAGGATGCGCGGAGGGCGATCGAGGGGTGGGAAGCGTGGGGCGTGGCGAGCGGGACGCGGTCGCGAGGGGAGCGCGACTGTGCGAGGCGGCGCAGGCGGCGATGGGGGACCACGGCCGGGCGGTGGAGGCGGTCCGGGCGGCGCTGAGGCCGATCCACGACGCGGCGGTGCAGCGGGAGCTCGACGCCATCCCCGTCGCCCGGCTGCAGGACGTCACCGAGGGGCGACTGCGGCTGGGGAGTGTGGAGAAGAGCGGACTGCGTACGGTCGGCGGGGTGCTCGCGGCGGGCCCCTACCGGTTGCGGCAGATTCCCGGTGTCGGGCAGCGCACCGTCGATCAGATGCTCGCCGCCGCCCGCAGGCTCTCCGAGGCGGTGCACGAGACCGTGGCCGTCCACATCGACGTGGACCGGCCGGAACCGGGCACCACCGCGCTCGTCATGGCCCTGCACGTACTGGTGGAGGCCGGCCCGGACGCCCGGCGGGCGGTCGACAGGGCCGTCGGCCTGTCGGAACGGCTCGGTCCGTTGCTTGCCGACGCCAGGCCCGCCGCCCGGCGCTTCCGGATGCTTCTGGTGGGCCAGGGCAAGAAGGCCCGGGCGCTGGCGGCGGTCACGGAGATCCGCTCGCTGGTCGACGAGGCGGAGCAGGCGGGGCTGCCCGAGCTGATCGCTCAGGCCTCGGTGGACCTGCTCCGGGAGCCTTCGTCCGACATCGCGGCCTGGGTGGACTTCGAACTCCGCTCCGCCGAGTACTACAGCCTGCTCGCCGAAATCTCCGGGCGGCTGCCGGACACGGCCGCCGCCGAGGGCTTCCTGCCGGACGAGATCGCCGAGAGAGTGCGGGCCCAGCACCTCGACGACGCGCACCGGCGGGTCTCCCTGCGCGGTTACCAGGCGTTCGGCGCGCGTTTCGCGCTCGCGCAGCGCAAGGTGATACTCGGCGACGAGATGGGCCTCGGGAAGACCATCCAGGCGATCGCCGTGCTGGCGCACCTGGCGGCCGAGGGACAGAGTCACTTCATGGTCGTCTGCCCGGCGAGCGTCCTCGTGAACTGGACACGGGAGATCGAGGCCCGCAGCGCCCTGCGCGTCATGGTGCTCCACGGCCCCGACCGGCAGGACGCGTTCGCCGACTGGAAGGGGCGGGGCGGGGTCGGGGTGACCACGTTCGATGCGCTGCGCGGTTTTCCCGCGCCGGGCGGCGGGGATGTCGGCCTGCTCGTGGTCGACGAAGCGCACTTTGTGAAGAACCCGCAGGCCAAGCGGTCCCAAGCGGTTGCCGTGTGGGCGGAGCGCTGCGGGCGAACCCTGTTCATGACCGGAACCCCGATGGAGAACAGGGTCATGGAGTTCCGCGAGTTGGTCCGGATGCTCGACGACGGCGTCGCGGAGTCACTTGGCGAAGGGGACGCATTGGCCGGGTCGGTCGCCTTCCGCAAGTCCGTGGCCCCGGTCTACCTGCGGCGCAACCAGGAGGACGTGCTGACGGAACTGCCGAGTCTCCAGCAGACCGACGAGTGGGAGGAACTGAGCGCGTCGGACGAGGAGGCCTACCGTGAAGCCGTGCGCGCCGGCAACTTCATGGCGATGCGCAGGGCCGCGTACATGCGCCCCGAGAAGTCGGCGAAGCTGGAACGGCTTCGGGAGATCGTTCAGGAAGCCGGCGAGAACGGGCAGAAGACGGTGGTCTTCTCCTACTTCAAGGATGTACTGGGCGTGGTGGAGGAGGCCCTCGTGGCCGGAACCACCGACGGCACTGCGGTATTCGGTCCGCTGACCGGAAGCGTCCCGGCCGGAAGGCGGCAGCGGATCGTCGACGACTTCGCCGGTGTCCCCGGCCCCGCGGTGCTCCTGGCGCAGATTCAGGCCGCGGGAGTCGGGCTCAACATGCAGGCCGCCTCCGTTGTCGTCATCTGCGAACCCCAGGTCAAGCCCACCATCGAACACCAGGCGGTGGCCCGGGCTCATCGTATGGGCCAGGTCAGGCCGGTGCGCGTGCACCGTCTCCTCGCCACCGGGGGAGTGGACGAGCGCATGGTGAGGATTCTGGAGGCCAAGACGCGCCTGTTCGATGCCTACGCCCGCCGCAGCGCCGTGGCCGAGGCCACCCCGGACGCGATCGATGTGTCGGACACGGAGCTGGCGCGCCGGATCGTCGAGGAGGAGCAGGCTCGTCTGGGCATGACGGACGGGAAGCCGGCGGCGACCGAGTGAGCGGGCCGCCAGGCGCTGGAGCCGGTAGTCGCTCGGTGTTAAGTAAGATTCAATCTACGTAAGAAGTCGTCTACTGTGGATTGCTCCGGGGGTGTGTCGTGGAGTTCCAAGGCCGGGCCGGGGATCTCGAGCAGCTGGCCGAGCAGTACCGGGCTGTGGCGGAGGGGGCCGGAGCCACGCGGGGGCGGGCCGTGATCATGACGGGTCGGCGCCGGGTGGGGAAGTCGCGGCTGGTCCAGGAGTTCTGCGACCGCTCCGGAGCGCCGTACGTGGTGTTCCAGGCCACCCGGGGGCGCAACCCCGTGACGGAGCGCGCCGACTTCGCCGCGGCCCTCGCGCAGTCGCCGCTGCCGGGGGCGGAGCTGGTCGCCGGCCTCCAGGCGCAGGACTGGAACCAGGCCCTGCGCTCGCTGGCGCTCGCGGTGCCCGACGGCTCGCCCAGCATCGCGGTGATCGACGAGGTGCCCTGGCTGGTCGAGCAGGACCAGGAATTCGAGGGCGCGCTCCAGACCGTCTGGGACCGTCATCTGTCCGCCAAGCCCGTGCTCCTGCTGCTGGTCGGCAGCGACGCGTCCGTGATGGAGGCACTGCAGTCGTACGGGCGCCCGTTCTTCGGCCGGGCGGCGAAGATGACCGTCCGCCCCCTGAACCTGGCCGATGTGCAGGCCATGACCGGGCTGGACGCCGCGGGGGCCGTCGACGCCCAGTTGATCACCGGGGGATTCCCCGAGATCGTGCAGTCATGGCGGCCGGGAATGGGGCGCACCGCCTTCCTCGAGGCGTCGGTCGCCAGTCCCCTCTCGCCCCTGATGGTGGCCGGCGAGCTGTCCCTGCTCGGTGAATTCCCCGAGGCTTCGCACTCCCGGGCCGTACTGGAAGCGGTCGGCAGCGGTGAGCGCACGTTCAGCGCGATCGCGACCCGGGCCGGCGGCGCCGGCGCGCTGCCGTCCGGCACGCTCTCCCCGCTGCTGGCCACGCTGCAGGCCAAGCGGGTCCTGGCCGCGGATCTCCCGTTGTCCGTCACACCGGACGGCAAGAACAAGCGCTACCGGATCGCCGATCCGTATCTGCGGTTCTGGCTGGCCTTCCTGGCGCGCGCGATCCCTCTCATCGAGCGTGGCCGCGGTGACCTGGCACTGGAACGCATCGAGCGGTCATGGCCCACATGGCGCGGTCGAGCGGTCGAGCCGCTGGTCCGCGAGTCCTTGCTGCGTCTGATGCCCGACGGCCCGTGGCCCGGGACCGAGGCCGTGGGCGGTTGGTGGAACCGTCAGAACAATCCCGAGATCGACCTCGTCGGCGCGGACCGCGGGCCGGTGGCCCGGCAGGTGTCCTTCGTCGGGTCGGTCAAGTGGCTGGAGACCCAGCCCTTCGGCCGTCACGAGTACGACGCCCTGGTGCGCGACATGCTCGCGGTCCCGGGTACCGCCCCGGACACTGCGCTGGTCGCGGTCTCCCGATGCGGGGTCGCCGACGGCCTGCCGCTGGCCGCGCACTGGGGGCCCGAGGACCTGGTACGGGCGTGGCAGCCCCGGTAGCCCGCACCCGTCAGTCGCCGCGGGCGGCGTGAGCCGGCCCGCTTGCCCGGGTCCACGCCGATGCACGGGGCAGCGCGCGGCGCGGGACCCGCGGCGCGGGCTCAGAGCAGGCTGCGCGCGTGCTCCGGGTTGGTGCAGTCACGCCATTCCACGATCCGGCCGTCCTCCAGCCGGTAGACGGCCATGTTCCTGATCGGGGCGAGCTGCCTTCCGGGGAGGGCGAGGCCGTGGATCTGCTCCTCGATGACGAGGTCGCCGTTGACCGCGCTGTGCAGCGTCGTGAACTCGACCCGCTCGAAGGAGCCGAAGACGCCCGCCCACATGGCCAGGAGGTTCTCCCTGCCCCTGATCTCCGGATCGCCGTAGTTCTGGAACACGACCTCCGGGTGGAGGTAGGGGGCGAGCTTCGCCGCGTCCTTGTCGGCGAAGAGGGCGAGGAAGTCGGCGATGATCCCGGCGTTGTCGTCGGCCATGACAGGTCTCCTGGGGGCGTCGGTGCGGACCGTGGTGGCGGAGCGGCGACGAGGTGAGGCCGGACTCCGCGGTTCCACCATGGCCGCCCAGGATTGGACCGGCAAGTCCATTCCCTGTCCGCGGACGCCGTAGGACACCGCCGGGCCGGCGGGGCGGGGGTGCCGCCTCGCCGGCCCGGGGCGGTCAGAGCGTGTTCAGCACGGCGAACGGGTCGAGCGCGGCCCGGTTGTCGACCGCGGTGATGCGGCGGCGCAGGGTGTGGCTCGCCCCCGGCGCGATCGTGACCTGGCGCTGGGTCATCGCCCAGATGTCGCAGGCGTACGCGGTGAACGCCTGGTCCTCGTAGAGCAGACCGTAGGTCTGGCTGTCGGCCCCGGTCATGCCGATCCACGGCGCGGTCGGCACGTAGTCGGCGGGCGTGCCGGTGGTGATGGTGCCGTGGCCCGGGACACCG
Source organism: Streptomyces sp. MI02-7b (assembly GCF_033793585.1). Taxonomy (NCBI): domain Bacteria; kingdom Bacillati; phylum Actinomycetota; class Actinomycetes; order Kitasatosporales; family Streptomycetaceae; genus Streptomyces; species Streptomyces sp. MI02-7b. The sequence continues at coordinate 475,440 of NZ_JARAWX010000003.1, forward strand.
CTGCGCTGCCCGGTGCCGTCGTGGTCGATCACGTCGCCGATCCACAGGGTGCGGGCCACCGTGCCGCGGTTGGTGAAGACGCTCTCCGCGGTGATCCAGCGCTCGCCCTCGCGGACGGAGTACTCGGTGACGACCGCGACGTCGGTGAAGGCGGTGCTCGCGCCGGTGGCCCTGATCCGGGCCTCGGCGCCGGTCGAGGAGACCACCTCGACCGAGGTGGACTTCACCGTGCGCTGCTGCCAGGCGTTCGTGCCGCGCGGCTGGGCCGCCGACGCGTACGGCAGGTTGAACCAGTCGATCTGGTCCAGGTGGCCGACCGCCGCCATGTCCCGCGGCTTGCCGAGGGTCACGGGGGTCAGCTGCGAGTCCTCGGAACCGGCCGAGACCGCCAGCGCCAGCTGGTCGTTGGAGATCACCAGGTCGGAGGGGAGGCCCTCGGCCACGGGACCGGGAATGGTGGTCCCGGTGCCGGCGCGCGCCCGCGCCCGGTCCGCGCGCAGGGCGACCCGGGTCTGCGCACCGTCCCGCACGGTGGCGGTCACCTGGACGGGGTCGTAGCCGACGCCGTCGGCGACCACGGTGTAGACACCGGGGACGGCGAAGGCGAGGAACTCGCCGTCCGCGCCGGTCGTGCTGGACACGACCGCCTTGCCCGCCGAGTCCAGCACCTTGACCCGCATGTTGGTGAGCGGGCCACCGGTGGCGCTGTCGGTCAGCCGGCCGGACAGGCCGTCGCCGACGCCGTCGAGGCGACGGGCCCCGGGGACGCCGTCGAGCACCTCGAACGCGGCGATCGTGTACGCGGGGGAGGCCGCGTCGCCGGCGTTCAGCACGATCCGCAGGTCGGCGCGCCAGCGCTCCGGCGTGATGTCGCAGATCACGTAGCCGCGGTAGGTGCCGTTGTAGAACTTGACGTGCGGATTGGCCGCGAGGCCCGCCCGGACGTCCGCGTCCCAGCCGGCGCCCGAGGAGATGGAGGTGCCGACGAACTCGGTCGCCACCGTGCGGGACGCCGGGTCGTCGAAGTCCTTCTTCAGGTCGTTGACCCAGTGCGTGTGCCAGTCGCCGCTGAGCACCACCGGGTTCTCGGGACGCTCGGTGTCCAGGAAGTCCAGGATCCGGGAGCGGGCGGCGGGGTAGCCGTCCCACTGGTCGAGGTTGACGACCTTCGACGGGCCCAGGTCGTAGTCGAACGCGGCCATGATGGTCTGCTGGGCGATGACGTTCCACTGCGCGCCGGACTTGTGCAGGCCCCGGAGCAGCCACTTCTCCTGCTCAGGACCGGTCAGGGTGCTCGCCGGGTCGCCGACCGCCTCGCAGGGCGTCTTGCGGCCGTCGCCGCACGGCTGGTCGGTGCGGTACTGGCGGGTGTCGAGGATGCTGAACTCGGCGAGCCGCCCGAAGCCGAACCTGCGGTACATCAGCGCGTCGGGGCCCTCCGGCCGCTGCGCCCGGCGCAGCGGCAGGTGCTCGTAGTACGCCTGGTAGCCGTTGGCCCGGCGCTCCAGGAACGGCCGGCCGTCGCCGGCGCCGCCGGGGACGTCACCCGCGTAGTTGTTCTGGACCTCGTGGTCGTCCCAGGTCATGAAGAACGGGAAGCGCGCGTGCGCGTCCCGGAGTTCGGGGGCGCTCTTGTACAGGGCGTGCAGCCTGCGGAACTCGGTCAGGCTGCCGTCCTCGGTCTCGTAGATGTAGTCGCCCAGGTGCATGACGAAGTCGAGCTCCTGGCCCGCCAGGTCGCGGTAGGCCGCGTAGTGGCCGCCGGCCCAGCTCTGGCAGGACACGAAGGCGAAGCGCAACTGGTCGACCCGGGAACCGGACTTCGGCAGGGTGCGGGTGCGGCCGACGCGGCTGAAGACCCCGTTCACCTGGAAGCGGTACCAGTACCAGGTGTCCTGCTGCAGGCCCCTGGCCTCGACGTGCACGCTGTGCGCGGACTCGGGGACCGCGTTGGTGTGCCCGTCGTCGACGACGTGCCGGAACTCCTCGTCCCGCGCCAGCTCCCAACTCACCTTGACCGGGACCGGGTCCATGCCGCCGGTCTCCGCGTCGAGCGGGTCGGTGACGAGTCGCGTCCACAGCACGACGCTGTCCTCGTCGGGGTCGCCCGAGGCGACACCGAGCAGGAAGGGGGCCGGGTCGACGACGGCCGCCGGGACGGCCCCGGCGGTCCCGGCCGCGGTTCCGGCCTCGGCGGCCGAGGCGGCGCCCATGGCCAACTGGCCCGCGGCGAGGGCACCGAGGGTGGTGCCACCCGCGGCCGCCAGGAACTTCCGGCGGTCGAAGGGGACGATCGAAGGTGTGGTGGTCATGTCCACAGGGTTGTCCGGACAGGTGCCGGCCCGGTTGCGTGATCATGAATGCGCAGGGCACGGGAGGCCACCGGGCGGGGAGGTGGCGCCGGAAGCGCGGCGCGGCGCCGCCGCCGGGCGGGGCGAGTGTCGCGGGCACAGCCCGATGGGCCATACTGCCCGCCGTGGAGCAGAGCAGAGGTTCGAACATCCCGCTCGTACAGGCGGCCGGCATCGATCCGGCGTACGTCCCCGGCATCGCCGTGCCGGAGCCGGACGAGCCGCAGGTCACGTCCGCGGCGGAGTCCGCGGACCTGGTGAAGGCGGCGCCCGCCACCGATGACGCGCCGTCCCCCGCCGAGGACGCCCCCGCGGAGGAGACCGCCGCGGAGGAGCCCGCGCGGCGCGACCCGGAGGCGGAGCCGGACGACGACGGGCCGGTGTTCGAGGTCGCCGACCGCCGCGGCTCGATCCGGGCGGACCGGGACGGCATCACGTTCCGGCTCGACGACACCGAGGCCGAGTTCGGCTGGGACGAGATCGGCGCGGTCGAGGTCGACGCCCCGCGGTTCGGGCGCCGTTTCGGCGTGACGGTCTACCTGTCGCCGCGACGCTGGTACGAGACCTGGGTCGAGACGCCCGCCAGGGGCCGGATGAAGACCTGGTCCGAGGAGCTCGACGCGGTGCTCGACGTCTACTTCGAGAAGCCCGGGGAAGCCTCCGGGGCCGTGGCCGCCGAGGAAGCCGGGGAGCCGGCCGGCGCATAGGGCGGTGGCGGCCCGGGGACCGGGGACTTGGGCGTGATCAGCCCCGACTCGTACGCGAACACGACCAGTTGGGCCCGGTCACGGGCACCGAGCTTGGTCATGGCCCGGCTGACGTGCGTCTTGGCGGTCAGCGGGCTGATGACCATGCGCGCGGCGATCTCGTCGTTGGCCAGCCCGCGCGCGGCGAGCGCCACCACCTCGCGCTCGCGGTTGGTCAGCGCCTCCAGGCCCGCCGCGTGCGCCGCGTCCGGCGGCCGGGAGACGAACTCGGCGATCAGACGGCGCGTGATGGCCGGGGAGAGCAGCGCGTCGCCGCGCTGGGCGACGTGGATGGCCTGGACGAGGTCGGCGGGCTCGGTGTCCTTCAGCAGGAAGCCGCTGGCGCCGGCGCGCAGCGCGTCGAAGACGTACTCGTCCAGGCCGTAGTTGGTCAGGATGACGACGTGCACCCCCGCCAGGCGCGGGTCGGCGGCGATGCGCCGGGTCGCCCCGATGCCGTCGAGCACCGGCATCTGGATGTCCAGGAGGACCACGTCGGGCACGTGCCGCTCGGCGAGCGCGACGGCCTCCCGCCCGTCGGCCGCCTCGGCGACGACCTCGATCCCCTCCTCCGCGTCCAGCAGCGCCCGGAACCCGGCCCGCATCAGCGCCTGGTCGTCGACGATCAGCACCCGGATCATGTCGCCGCCTCCAGTGGCAGTTCGGCCCGTACGGTGAACCCGCCCTCCGGACGCGGGCCGGCCCGCAGCCGCCCGCCGAGCGCGGTGACCCGCTCCCGCATGCCGGTGAGGCCGACGCCGGGGACGGGTTCCGCGTCCGGCGCCGCGGTGCCGTCGTCGTCGACCTGGACGACGAGCTGCCGGTCCGCGTACTCGATGCGGACCGTGGCCCGCGGCCGCGGACCGGCGTGCCGGGTGACGTTGGTCAGCGCCTCCTGCACGATGCGGTACGCGGCCCGGTCGACGCCGTCGGCGAGCGGCCGCTCGCGTCCGCTGACGGTGACGCTGGTGGGCAGCCCGGCGGTACGGGAGCGCTCGGCCAGGTCCCCGATGCGGTCCACGCCGTGGCCGCCGCCGCTGCCGCGCAGCACCTCCAGCGTCGCCCGCAGCTCCCGCATGGCCTCGCCGCTGGCCTCCTGGATGGCCAGCAGGGCCTCGGGGGCCTCCTCGCCGCGCTTGCGCGCCAGATGGACGGCGACGCCCGCCTGCAGCTTGATGATCGAGATGCTGTGGGTGAGCGAGTCGTGCAGTTCGCGGGCGATGCGCAGCCGTTCCTCGCCGGCGCGGCGCAGCGCCGCCTCCTCGCGGGTGCGTTCGGCCTCCAGCGCCCGCCGTTCCAGCTGCTCCAGGTACGCGCGGCGGTGCCGGCCCACCACGGCCATGGCGACCGAGGCCAGGAACCAGCCGAGCAGCAGCGCGGTCGACTGCGCCGCGGTCGGCGCGGGCTGCCCGGAGGCCAGGTAGCCGCCCAGGAAGGCCAGCACCGCCACCTTCACCGGCAGCCGCCGCCCGCCGGTCCTGACCGCGATGTGGACGGCGACCAGCACCGGGAAGGCCGCCGTCGGCCCCGGGTGCACCCGCAGCGCGTACGCCAGCATGCAGCCCGTGCACAGCAGCAGCGCGGACAGCGGGGCGCGGCGGCTGCCGGTGACGGCCAGCGCGCCCACGAGGGCCAGCACGAGGTCGAGGGCGTCCGCCGGGGCCGGCACACCGGGCAGCAGCAGGACGTCGGCGACGAGCACGAGGCCCAGCACCGCGTCGAAGATCCCGCCCTGCCACCCCCGCAGTTCCAGGGGTGATTCACGGACCTGACGTGCGATCAGCCTGGCGCCTCCCATGGCGGCACCCTAACCGGGCTCCCGCACCCCGCACGTCCTCCTGGAAGACGGCTCCCGCGCTACTCCCCGGGGAGTAGCGCCGCCCCGCGGCGCAGCCCGCGCAGCAGTGCCATGTCCCTTCCCGGGGACGACGACCCGGGGACCGGTCCGGGGCCACGATCGAGACCCGCGAACGGGCCCGACGACCCAGCAGGAGGCACCCCGTGCCCGCACCCTTCCGCCTCACCACCCCCGCGCCGCCGGACTCGCTCACCGGCCGGTCCGCCGCGGTGTACGCACAGCTGGCCACGGACTTCGGCGTCCGGCGGGCGCCCACCTTCGCGGTGCTGTCGCCCGCCCCCGACCTGCTGGCCGCCACCTGGGCGGTACTGCGCGAGTCGCTGCTCGCGGGCCGCGCTTCCCGCACCGCCAAGGAACTCGTCGCGCTGGGGGTGTCGCAGGCCAACCGCTGCCCCTTCTGCGTGGACGCGCACACCGTCCTGCTGCACGCCACCGGCGACCACCGGCTCGCCGAGACCGCCGCCCGCGGCGGCACACCCGCCGACCCGGAGCACGCCGCGCTGCTCGCGTGGGGGAGGGCGACCCGGACCGGCCTCGGACCGGACGCGTCCGGGGCCGCGGCCGACCGGCCCTTCGACGACGCCGCGGCACCGGAGTTCGTCGGCACCGCGCTGGCCTTCCACTTCATCAACCGGATGGTCTCCGCGCTGCTCGGCGACGACATGATGCCCGCCGGTCTGCAGCGGCTGCGGGTGGTGCGCAGCGCCGGCGGCCGGGCCCTGGCCCGCACCGTGCGCAGGGAGCTCCGGCCCGGCGAGAGTCTGCCGCTGCTGCGCGGGGTGCCGGCCGGACGGCCCCCGTACTGGGCCGGGGACGCACCCGTGGGAACCGCGTTCGCGGCCCTGCGGACGGCGGCCGGGCGCGGCGGGGAACGGCTCGGCGAGCAGGCCCGGGAGGCCGTGGCCGCCGCCGTGGACGCGTGGGACGGCTCGCACCCGCCGCTGGGCGACGGCTGGATCACGCGCTGGACGGCCGCGCTCCCGGCGGGCCGGCGCCCCGCGGCGCGACTGGTGCTGCTCGCGGCGCTGGCCCCGTACCGGATCACCGAGGCGGACGCCGAGGCCTGGCGCGCCGCCGACCCGGACCCGTACGACGCGGATCTGGTGCGGCTGCTGGCGTTCGGCGCCCATCTCGCCGTTTCCCGGATCGAAACCTCGATCCAACGACCTTTTCAGCGGGCCAGGTTGACAGGCCATTGACGCAGACACGACGATGCGTGGTGCCACTGGGGCCGTAGAGCCCCGTGTGCACCTCGACCTCCGCCCGGCGACGCCTCGGCCTGCTCGCACACGGGGACTGCTGCCGTCATTCGCGCTCCCGCCGGGCCACGCAACGCAAGATTGGGTTCCGCATGTCCATATCGCGACGCGTCACCATCGGACGGCTGCTCGGTGTGAGTGCCGCCGCCGTCGCCCTGTCCGCGGCGGGCGCCACCTCCGCCTGGGCGAGCGACTGCCCCGGCGGCAAGGGCTGGAACAACGGCGGCCACCACACCTACAAGCCCGGCCACGGTGGTGGCACCAAGACCAGCACCGACCGCTGCGAGTTCTCGCTCGACGGCACCAACTGGTACGCGTCGGTGAAGGTCGACGACGTCACCCTCAAGCCCGCCGACGACGGAAAGGTGCACGTCAAGGTGCGCGTGGCGGACGGTTCCTCGTCCTGCACCGTGTCCCTGGCCTCGTACCGCACGCACGGCGCCACCTTCGAGACCTCGGGCAAGCAGGTGTTCCACGACTGGGACACCGTCTCGATCACCAACGGCACCGACACGCTCGACGTCGCCGTCCCAGACGTGACCTGCTTCGCCCAGGTCGACTTGTACTACGGCAACAAGAAGTACGACGGCGTCATGAACGCCAACGACGGCTACGAGCACGGCCCGCTGCCCGAGGGCCCGGACCACGCGGTCATCGGCGACAAGAAGATCGCCTGGTGGAACGGCGGCACCAAGGACTGCTCCGAGCAGACCGTCCCGTCCACGCCGCCGAGCAGCGCGCCGCCGACCACGGCGCCCCCGACCACCCCGGCCGGCGGCGACGAGACCACCACGCCGCCCGCCACGGACACCCCGACGCCGACCGCCTCGGTCCCGGCCTCCGACTCCGCGACGCCGTCGGCGTCCGGGTCCGCGTCCGCCTCCGCGCCGGCCTCCAGCCCGGCCGCGGTCGACGCCGCCCAGTCCCCGAACGGTGAGTCCGGCGACCTCGCCGAGACCGGTTCCGGCAACGTCGGCATGGTCTCCGCGGCCGCCGCGCTGCTGCTGCTCGCCGGCGGTGCGGTCGTCTTCGCCTCGCGCCGCCGCCAGGCCGCCCGTCGCCACTGACGCTCCGGCAGCGAAGGGGGTACGGCTCCGCCAGGCGCCGTACCCCCTTCGTCCGTGCGCGGCGACCACGCCTACGCGTACTAGCCCCGGGTTCGCGGGCATTGGGACAATCCGATGCGACGGCAGGACCACAGCGGGGGGCTGTATGAGACATCCGGGGGAGACCACCGCCGGTGACCGGTACCCGACCGTGGACGAGGTCGCCGCGGCGGCCAGGGCCCTGACCCTTCGCAGGCCCGATCTGTGCCGGGTGCGGACGGTGGGGACCTCCCGGGCGGGGGAACCGCTGCTCCTGCTGTCGGTGGGCCACGGACGGCGCAACGTCCTGGTCGTGGCCGGGCCGCACGCCAACGAGATGGTCGGCGGCGCCACCGCGCTCCGGCTGGCCCGGTGGGTGGCGGCCGATCCCGCGCTGCGCGAGGGCGCCGACGCGTCCTGGCACTTCCTGCTGTGCGCCGACCCGGACGGCGCGCGGCTCAACGAGGCCGTCCCCGACGGCCGGTTCACGATGCTCGGCCACTACCGGCACTTCTTCCGCCCGCGCGCCGCCGAGCAGCCGGAGTGGCTGCCCGACGACGGATCGCTGGCCGGCGCGCTGCCCGAGACCCGGGCGCTGATCGCGGTCATCGACGAGCTGCGTCCGGTGCTGCAGTGCTCGCTGCACGGCATCGACGTCGGCGGCAGCTTCATCCAGGTGACCCGGGCCATCCCCCGGCTGGCGGAACGGATCGCCAAGTCCGCCGCCGAGTTCGACATCCCGCTGGAGGCCGGCTCCTCCGACGCCTTCCACTGGCCGAGCCCCGGCCCCGGTGTCTACGTGATGCCGCCCCCGGGCGGCCCGCGCGAGGACGCCAGCAACTCCACGTGGACCTACGCCCACCGCTATGGCGGCGTCACCGCGATCGCCGAGGTGCCGATGTGGGCCTGCGACCGTGCGGGCGACACCTCCCCGCACCCCGCCGCCGACGAGGCGCTGCGGGCCGCCGGCGTCGCCCTGCGCCGGACGAGCGACCACGTCGGAGGACTGATCGGGGAACTGCGGCCCTACCTGCCCGGGGACGGCGGCCCGCTGCTGCGGGCCGCGCGCGAGATCGTCGCCGTCGGCCCGCGGCTCGCCGCCGACTGGGACCCGGCGCTGCGCACGGCCTCCGCCCCGCCGCTGCCGGCGATGACCCGGGCCCGGGTCAGCAGCGTCGAGATCTACGCCCAGCGCCTGCCGCTGCGCGCCGCGGCCATGCTGCTGCGACTCGCCCGGGGCGTCGAGCCGTCCCAGGCGCCCGCCGCCGCGGTTCGCGAGTGCCTGGAGCGGCTGGTCGCCGAGTGGTGCCGGGCGTACGAGACCGCGCACCGGGCCCGCTGGGTCCCCGTCAGGCACCAGACGGAGCAGCACGCCAGGGTGGTTGTCGCGGCGTTCGAGCTGTTGCCGGGATGACGCGACAGAAGTAATCCGATGGGCAAGACTTGCGACTGGCAACGGTGTGTTGCCAAGCTGTTGCACACAGTCAACCCGAGGGAGGGGCACGTGCCTTTCGGTGAGCAGCCCGCGTACCTTCGCGTCGCCGAGGATCTCCGCCAGAAGATCCTCGACGGCACGCTCCCTCCGCACACCCGCCTGCCCTCGCAGGCCCGCATCCGCGCCGAGTACGGGGTGTCGGACACCGTCGCGCTGGAGGCCCGCAAGGTCCTGATGGCCGAGGGCTTCGTGGAGGGCCGCTCCGGCTCCGGCACGTACGTCCGCGAGCGCCCCGACCCGCGGCTGATCGTCCGCACCGGCTACCGGCAGGCCGGCGGCCAGGCCTCTCCGTTCCGGCAGGAGCAGGCGGACGAGAGCTTCAAGGGCAGCTGGGAGGCGAACAGCTTCCAGGACGCCGCAGGCCCGCGGGTCGCCGAGCGGCTGGGCATCCAGCCCGGCGACCGGGTGATGCGCACCCGCTACCTCTACCGGGCCGAGGGTGAGCCGATGATGCTCGCGACCTCGTGGGAACCGCTGTCCGTCACCGGACGCACGCCCGTGCTCCTGCCGGAGGAGGGCCCGCTGGCCGGGCAGGGCGTGGTCGAGCGCATGGCCGCGCTCGACATCGTCGTCGACAACGTCGCCGAGGAGGTCGGCGCCCGCCCCGGTCTCGCGGAGGAGACCGCGGTGCTGGGCGGCGTGCCGGGCCACGTCGTCATCGAGATCCGCCGCACGTTCTACGCCTCCGGCCTCCCCGTCGAGACGGCCGACATCATCGTCCCGGCCGAGCGCTACCGGGCGTCCTATCGCATGCCGGTCAAGTGAGGCGCATGGAGCGCACGCCGCGCGGCCGCCGTGCGGTGACGGCCCGTCACGGCTACGGCACCTCCGGCCCGGGTGCCGGTGCCCGGTGGGCGTGGTCACGGCCGCTCCTCGGCCGGTGCGAAGGGCCGCCCGGCGCCCGGGCCGAGGGGGTACCCGTCCTCGCGGCGTTGGGGCGTCGCGATCGTCTCCGGGCCGCCCCGCTTCCGTGGCGCCGTCCCGGGAGCCGCGCATTCATCCGGGGGCGGGGCGATCGCCGGGCCGGCATCCTGTTCGGCGGACCTGGTCACCGTGGAGACGGCCGACCGGACCGTAGGCGGCGCCGGGCGCGTCCGCGACGATCGACGCGGCGACCCGGGGTGAACCGTCCGCGCGGCGGGCTCGAACCCGCGGGCGGTGGCGGCCGCCACCGCGGCCACGGGGGTGCGCGGGGGCCCTTCGGCTGCCGCGGACCGGGTCAGTCCACCAGGGCCTGCGTGCCGAGCACGGTGAGCAGGGCGAGGCGTTCCGCGTCCTCCGTGCCGGGCTCGGCGGTGTAGATCATGATCCGCAGGTCGCTGCCGGCCACCGTGAGCACGTCGCAGTCCAGCCGCACCGGGCCCACCTGCGGGTGGTCGATGGTCTTGTGCGCGGCTTCGTGGCGGCCGATCGCCCCGGAGTCCCACTGGGCGGCGAAGCGGTGGCTGTGCGCCCGCAGCTCCGTGACGAGCCGCCGCAGCCGCTGGTCGGACGGGTAGCGTGCGGCGGCGGCGCGCAGGTCGGAGACGATCGCCGTCTCGAACGCCTCCAGGTCCTCCGGGTGGTGCCGGGCGCGGCTGCTCAGGCCGAGGAAGTGCCGCCAGACGCCGTTGCGCTCGTTGCCGCGCCAGCCGGAGGGGTCGCCCATCAGGGCCGCGTAGGGCGGGTTGTACTGGAGCAGCGTCCAGGACGCGTCGTAGACCGCGACGGGCGTGCCCGCCATGCGGTCCAGCAGCCGGTGGACGCTCGGGGTGATGTACGCGGGCACCGACTCGGGCCCCGGCGGCGCCAGCCCGGCCAGCTCGAACAGGTGGGCCCGCTCGGCCGGGGACAGCCGCAGGGCACGGGCCATGGCCTCCACGACCTGCGCCGAGGGGTGGGAGGCGCGGCCCTGTTCCAGCCGGGTGACGTAGTCGACGGAGATCCCGGCGAGCTGGGCCAGCTCCTCACGGCGCAGGCCCGCCGCGCGCCGGTGGCCGCCCGTGGGCAGACCTGCCGCCTCCGGGGACACCTTGTCGCGCCACCGGCGCACCGCACTGCCGAATTCCGCTGTCGCCATGTCCCCAGTGTGCTCCGCGGACGCGGGATCGCCCTGGTACCGCGAGTCCCAGGAACACCGGACGACTGTCTGTGCGGCGGTCCCCGCCGCACGCTGGAGGCATCCGTCACCGGCCCATCGACCGTCCCAGCCGAGGAGCGAGACCATGCCGACCACTTTCATCACCGGAGCCAACAAGGGCCTGGGGTACGAGACCGCCCGCCGCCTGATCGCCGAGGGCCACACCGTCTGGATCGGCGCGCGGGACGCCGAGCGCGGCCGGGAGGCCGCCGAGCGACTGGGCGCGCGCTCCGTCGTCGTCGACGTCACCGACGACGCCTCGGTGGCGGCCGCCGCGCGGACGATCGAGGCCGCCGGCGGGCTGGACGTGCTGATCAACAACGCCGGCATCGAGGTGCGCCGGGCGGACAACAGCGTGGTGCCCACCGCCGAGACCACCGCCGACCGGATGCGGCAGACCTTCGAGACCAACGTCTTCGGCGTCGTGCGCGTCACCCACGCCTTCCTGCCGCTGCTGCGCCGGTCCGCCGCCCCGGTCGTCGTGAACGTCAGCAGCGGTCTGGCCTCGCTGCACCACGTGTCCGACCCCGACCAGCCGGCGTACCTGTTCCCGGGGCTGGACTACCCGGCGTCCAAGCTGGCGGTCAACATGATCACCGTGCAGTACGCGAAGGCGCTCCCGGACTTCCGGGTCAACGCCGTGGAACCCGGCTTCACCAAGACCGACCTGAACGGCAACACCGGCTTCCAGACGGTCGAGGAGGGCGCGGAGGTCATCGTCCGCATGGCGACGGTCGCCCCCGACGGCCCGACCGGCGGCTACTTCGACCGCAACGGCGCCCTGCCCTGGTGACGTCCCGTCAGTTCCCTTGCTCCGGCGGCGCCCTGGCCGACTCAGGCGCCGCCGGGGCGTGCGGGGGAGTCCGGAGGGCGCGAACGAGAGGCCCTTCTGAGTCAACTCCCCATCGAACATGGCCCGATCGAGTCGAATACCGTCCGAACGTGTCCGGCGCGTCACGTTGAGGCGTAGGCTCCGGCATATGCGCATCGCCGTTTCCTCGGACATGGACGAGCCAGTGGCGCGGCTGCTCGTCGACGAACTGCGCGGCCGCGGCCACACCGTCCTTCCGCACGGCGCACTGCGCGCCGGCGACCGCCCGGACTGGGCCTGGAGCGCCGAGAGCGCCGCCCGGGACGTCGGGGAGGGCCGCGCCGACCAGGCCGTGGTCTGCTGCTGGACCGGGACGGGAGCCTCCATCGCCGCCAACAAGGTGCCGGGCGTCCGCGCCGCCCTGTGCGTCGACGCGTACTCCGCCGACGGCGCCCGCACCTGGAACGACGCCAACACCCTCGCGCTCAGCCTGCGGCTCACCAGCGCACCTCTGCTCCGGGAGATCCTCGACGCCTGGCTCGCGGGCGGCCCCAGCACCGAGGCAGACGACCGCGCCAACGTCGCGCACCTGGAGGAGATCCGATGAGCGGCGAGCTGGTGTGGGTCGTCATACGTCAGGACGACAACGGCAACCGCTACCGTGTCGGCCGCTACGCCACCCGTCAGGAGGCCGAGCACGTCGCGGACACCCTCGACGCCCGCGGGCACAAGCAGCTCTATGTGATCGAGCGCATCGACCGCCGCGCGTCGTAAGGTTCCGCGCATGACGACGCGCGACGTGACGGTGGTGGTCGGTGCCGCCCTGCTCGACGACGGCAGGCTGCTCGCCGCCCGGCGCACCGCCCCGCCGGAGCTGGCCGGCCGCTGGGAGCTGCCCGGCGGCAAGACCGAACCCGGCGAGACCACGCGGGACGCGCTGGTGCGGGAGCTGCGCGAGGAGCTCGGCATCGAGGCGGAACCCCTGGAACGCGTCCCCGGCGAGTGGCCGCTGAAACCGGGGTACGTGCTGCACGTCTGGACCGCGCGCATCCTCTCGGGCGAGCCCCGGCCGCTGCAGGACCACGACGAGCTGCGCTGGCTCGCCCCCGGCAGCGTCCACGAGGTGGACTGGCTGGACCAGGACCGGCCTGCCGTGGCCTGGGCGGCGGCGCGGGCGTCCGGGCGCTGATGCGCCGCTCTCCCGCCGCCGGACCCGTGGCCGCCGACGCACCCCTACCCGCCGCCGCCCCGCGATACGCGGACCGGAATACCGGGTATGGGCTGATTGATCCGCCCATGACGCTCCGGCGGCCACCCGCCGGACACCCCGCAATCGTCTGGGGTCCCCACCCATGACCCGGAGCGACGACTCCACGGAGGACCCGGAGGGTACGCAGCACCCTGCGCAGCCCGGGACCGGGGCTCCCCGTGCGCGCGGCACCGTGGGGTCGCCGCCGTCCGCGCCCACCACGGCGGGCAGCCTCCTGGACACGCTGCGGCTGGCCGTGGTCATGCTCGACACCTCCGGGCGGGTCCTGCTGTGGAGCCCGCTCGCGGAGGAGATGCTCGGCTGGGCGGGCGAGCACATCGTGGGCCGCCGGGTCGGCACCCTGCTGGCGACCGGCGCCCGGCCGGCCGCCCGCGGCAGCCGCCGGCTCGCCGCCGTGCCCTCCCCCGGCTCGGCGGAACGCATCCTGGAGGAGCTGCTGCGCTCCGGCAGCTGGGACGGCGTGCTGTGGCTGCGCCACCGCGACGGCCACCTCGTGCAGGTGGAGGCCAGGGCCTCGATGCTGGTCGACGGGGACGGCCGCCAGTTCGTCCTGGCCTCGGTCGCCGAGACCAGCCGCATCCGCACCCTGGAGCACGACCTCGCGGCCCTGGACCCGCTCTTCGACTCCTCCCCGCTCGGCGTCGCCATCTTCGACACCGACCTGCGCTACATCCGCGTCAACGACGCCCTGACCCGGATGAACGGCGTCCCCCGCGAGCAGACGCTGGGCCGCCGGGTCGAGGAGGTGGTGCACAAGGACGCCGCCGAGGAACTGGCGACGCTGCAGCGGCACGTGCTGGCCACCGGGCGGGCGGTCATCGACGTCGTCGTCCCCGGCCCCGCCTCGGGATGGCGGTCGGTCTCCTACCACCGCCTGGAGGACGGGGCGGGCCGGGTGCTCGGCATCAGCTGCACTGTCATGGACGTCACCGAGCGCCAGCACTCCGCCGCGAAGATCGAGCGCGCCCGCCGCCGGCTGGCCCTGCTCAACGACGTCGGCTCGCGACTGGCGGACCTGCTGGACGTGCGGCGGATCGCCGAGCAGCTGGCGCAGGCCGTCGTGCCCCGGTTCAGCGACTACAGCGGGGTCATCCTGCACGCCAATGTGCCGGACGGCGGCGAGCTGCCCGGCGCCCCGTACGGGGACGCCACGCAAATGCGCCAGCTGGGCATCGGGGCGATCAAGGAGGGGCCGCTCGTCGAGCGGATGCTCGGCCTGGGCAAGGTCATCCAGGTCGACCGCGCGTCGATCTTCGGCGCGGTGCTGCACACCGGCAGGCCCGCGCTGGTGCAGAGCCCGCGGGAACTGCGGGAGACGATCACCACCTACCCCGGCGACCCCAAGGTGCAGGCCGCGGTCGACCTCGGCATCCACTCGCTGATCGTGGCACCGCTGCTGGCCCGCGGCATCGTGCTGGGCCTGCTGGTGGTCAGCCGGGCCGGCGGGCGCGAGCCGTTCGACGCCGAGGACCTCGCGCTGGCGAGGGAGCTGGCCGACCGCTCGGCCGCCGCCCTGGACAACGCCCGCCTCTACATCCGCGAGCGCGAGGGCGCGCTGATGCTCCAGCGCAGCCTGCTGCCGCAGAGCGTCCCCGAACCGCCCGGGGTGGAGCTCGCCTTCCGCTACGTCCCCGGCAGTTCGGGCGCCGCAGCGGGCGGCGACTGGTTCGACGTCATCCCGCTCGCCGGCGGCCGGGTGGCGCTGGTCGTCGGGGACGTCATCGGGCACGGCCTGCGGGCCGCGGCGACCATGGGGCGGCTGCGCACCGCGGTGCGCACCCTGGCGGCGATGGAGATGGCGCCGGAGGAACTGCTGCGGCGGGTCGACGACCTCGGGGACGACCTGGCCGGGGACACCGCCGAGGGCTGGACGGCGACGTGCGTCTACGCCGTCTACGACCCCTCCACCCGGCGGCTGACCGTCGCGCGTGCCGGCCATCCGCCGCCCGTGCTGGTCGTGCCGGGAACGGACCGGGCGGAGGGGGCGCACGGCGTGCGGCTGATGGACATCCCGGCCGGGGTGCCGCTCGGCGTCGGCGGCGTGGAGTTCGAGTCGGTGGAGGTCGACGTCCCCGACCGGGCCGTGCTGGTGCTCTACACCGACGGCCTGATCGAGGCCCGCGACGAGGACATCGACGTCGGCCTGGACCGGCTCCGCGCGGTGCTCGCCCGCCGCCCCCCGCGCTCCCTGGAGACCACCTGCGACGACCTGCTGGCCACCCTCGCGCACGGCCGCGAACCCGACGACGTGGCCCTGCTGGTGGCCCGCCTCGGCGGCCTGCCCGAGGGCAGCACGGCCGCCTGGACCTTCGCCGCCGAGCCGAGCGCGGTGCGTCAGGCCCGGCGGCTCGTGCGGGACACCCTGACGCGCTGGGAGCTGAGGGAGCTGACCGACGTGACCGTGCTGCTCGTCAGCGAACTGGTCACCAACTCCCTGCGCTACGCCCACGGGCCGATCGGCGTGCGCGTCGTGCGCGGTACCTCGTTGCTGGTCGAGGTCTCCGACCCGCTGCCCGATCCGCCGCGCGAACGCTCCGCCGGCGCCGAGGACGAGGGCGGCCGGGGACTGCAACTGGTGGCCCGCGCCTCCCGGCGCTGGGGGACCCGTCACGGACCGCTGGGGAAGACCGTCTGGTTCGAACTCGCCCTGCCCGCACCGGCATGACCGCCTCGCACACGGTTCGGCGCGCGGGAGCAGGGTAGTTGAAGTGGGGCGTAGGAGGGATCCGTACGCCTTGAGATGATGCTGTGATCGACAAGACCATGTGCGGAACGGGGGTAATGCTGAATACTCGGCACCAGCCGGTCCGTATGTGTGAGCTGGAGGGGTCGGGCGTGAGCGATGAGCCATCGGGGGCCGTTGGGCCCCGGAACCCTGAGGCCCTGCCGCAGAGCGCCTGGCAGTCGAGCCCGCCCGGGTCGATCTACGACTACATCCGGGTCGCGTCGTTCTCCCTCGGTCCCGACGGGCGGATCGAGCAGTGGAGCGAGCGCGCCGAGGAGTTCTTCGGGGTGCCCGCGTCCGAGGCCCTCGGCAAGGACCCCATCCGCGCCTTCGTGCCCGAGGACCGCCGTGAACGCGCGCACGAGCGTGTCGCGGAGATCCTCGACGGCCGCGAGTGGACCGGCGTCGTCCCCTACCGCGACAAGGCCGGCCAGGAAGGCCTCGCCGAGGTCTACGTCATGCCCTCGCGCGGCGAGACGAACGGCCGCGGGGCGCTGTGCATCGCCGTCGACATGCGGGTGCTGCGCCAGATCGAGACCGATCTCGCCTCCTCCCAGGCGGTGTTCGGCCAGTCGCCGATGGGCTTCATCCTCTTCGACACGAACCTGCGGCTGCTGCGGGTCAACGAGCGCTTCGCCACCGTGTTCGGCCGCACCCCCGGCGGGCACCACGGACGCAGCCCGCACGACTTCCTCTCCCGCGTCGAGGCCGACCGGCTGACGGCCGCGCTCAAGCAGGTGCTGGACAGCGGCGAGCCCGTGCTGGACATGACGATCGTCGGCACCGTCCCGGCGGCCGGCGGGGCGACCAGCCGGCGCCGCTGGGCGATCTCGCTGTACCGGCTGCACAGCGGCAGCGGACGGCCCATCGGCGTCGCCGGCCTCGCCCAGGACGTGACCGGACGCCAGCGCGCCGAGCGGGAGGCCGCGCACACCCGCCGCAACCTCGCCCTGCTCAACGAGGCCGGCCGGCGCATCGGCAGCTCCCTGGACCTGGAGACCACCGCCCGCGAACTGCTCGACGTCGCCGTGCCGCACTTCTGCGACCTGGCCTCGGTCGACCTCTACCAGGCGCTCCTGGTGGGCGAGGAGGGCCCCGTCGGCACCGCCGACGGCAGCGGCGAGGTCCGCAGGGTCGCCTTCGCCAGCGCCGTCTCCGACGCCCCGGTGACCCGGCTGGGCGGCGCCCACGGCGGCAGCCCGGTCTCCGTCGGCGCCGTGCACCGCTATCCGTTCAACTCGCCCTGGGCGGGCGCCCTGCGCACCGCGCAGACGCAGGTGATAGCCGGCGACGGCGGCGACACCGAGGTGGAGCTCGGTGAACTGGGCGGCGGGCTCGTCCAGTCCACCCTGGCGGTGCCGGTCGTCGCCCGCGACACCGTGCTCGGCCTGGTGCAGTTCGCCCGCGCCAAGGGCAGCGAGCCGTTCTCCGAGCGGGACCGCATGATCGCCGAGGAACTGGCCGCCCGCGCCGCGATCTTCATCGACAACGCGCGGCTGTACCGCCGCGAGCACGAGCGCGCCCTCATCCTCCAGCGCAGCCTGCTGCCCCCCGGCAACCCCGAGGCCGCGGGCCTCGACATCGCCTGCCGCTACCTGCCGGGCAACATGGAGACCGAGGTCGGCGGCGACTGGTTCGACGTGATCGAACTGCCCGGCCACCGCACCGCACTCGTCGTCGGCGACGTCATGGGCCGCGGTCTGCGCGCCGCCGTCGCCATGGGCGAACTGCGCACCGCGGTGCGCACCCTGGCGCTGCTCGACATCGAGCCCGCCGACGTCCTGACCGCCCTGGACGAGGTCGCCCGCGGCCTCGGCGGCAGCGGCGAGGGCCGCACCAGCCGGCACGGCAAGGAGGCCGACTCCTCCGACCTGTCCGAGGTCTACCTCGCCACCTGCGTCTACGCCGTCTACGACGCCATCACCCGACGTGTCACCATCGCCAACGCCGGCCACCTGCCGCCGGTCCTGGTCGAGCCGGGCGAACCCGCCATGATGCTGGAGGTCCCGACCGGCATGCCGCTCGGCGTCGGCGGCGAGCCCTTCGAGGAGGTCGAGGTGGACCTCCCGGACGGCGCCCTGCTGGCCCTCTACACCGACGGCCTCGTCGAGTCCCGCAGCCACCCCCTGGACGAGGGCCTGCGCGCGTTCCGCATGGCGCTGGACGACCCCCAGCGCCCGCTGGAGGACGTCTGCGACCACATACTGGCCCGGCTCGACACCGCCCACGGCGAGGACGACATCGCCCTGCTGATGGCCCGCGTGCACGGACTGCCCGCCGACTCCGTCGGCGACTGGACGCTGGAGCCGACCCCCCGCTCGGTGGCCCGGGCCCGCGAACTGGCCCGCGAGTGCCTGCTGTCCTGGGATCTGGCGGCCCTGGTGGACACCACCGAGCTGCTCGTCAGCGAACTGGTCACCAATGCCCTGCGGCACGGCCACGGCGACATCCGGCTGCGCCTGCTGCGCGACCGCACCCTGGTCTGCGAGGTCTGGGACGACGCCCTCGTGCAGCCCCGCCGCCGGCGCGCCCGCGCCACCGACGAGGGCGGCCGGGGCCTGCAGCTGGTCTCGCTGCTCAGTACGCGCTGGGGGTCCCGCCGCACGCACCGCGGCAAGACGGTCTGGTTCGAACTCGCGCTGCCCGCCGACGGCGGCGGCACCTCGGGGGAGGACACGATCGAGGCGCTGCTCAGCCTGTTCTGAGCAGCGCCCCGAACGAGCCCGGTCGGCCCCGTGGCCGGACCGGACCGGTGGTCAGCTGCTGCGGCGGCGGATCTTGTCGCCCAGCCAGACCAGCGGATCGTACTTGCGGTCCACCGCGCGCTCCTTGAGCGGGATCAGCGCGTTGTCGGTGATCTTGATGTGCTCGGGGCACACCTCGGTGCAGCACTTGGTGATGTTGCAGTAGCCGAGGCCGTGCTCCTCCTGGGCCGACCGCTTGCGGTCCAGCCCCGACTCCTCGGCCGCGTCCAGCGGATGCATGTCCAGCTCCGCCACCCGCATCAGGAAGCGCGGGCCCGCGAAGGCCTTCTTGTTCTCCTCGTGGTCACGGACGACGTGGCAGGTGTTCTGGCACAGGAAGCACTCGATGCACTTGCGGAACTCCTGCGAGCGCTCCACGTCCTCCTGGAACATCCGGTACTCGCCCGGCGCGACCCCCTTGGGCGGCACGAACGAGGGGATCTCCCGCGCCTTCTCGTAGTTGAAGGACACGTCCGTCACCAGGTCCCGTACGACCGGGAAGGTGCGCATCGGGGTGACCGTGACGGTCTCCTCGCGACTGAAGACCGACATGCGGGTCATGCACATCAGCCTCGGACGCCCGTTGACCTCCGCGCTGCACGAACCGCACTTGCCCGCCTTGCAGTTCCACCGCACCGCCAGATCGCCCGCCTGGGTGGCCTGCAGGCGGTGGATGATGTCGAGGACGACCTCGCCGTCGTGCACCTCGACCTGGTAGTCCTTGAGCTCACCGCCGTCGGCGTCACCGCGCCACACCCTGAAGTGCCCCGAGTACGTGCTCACCGGTCCAGCTCCTCGTCCGTCAGGTACTTCAGCAGCTCGTCCTTCTCGAACAGCGCGAGCAGGTCGTCGCGGATCGGCACCGACTCCCGCCGGTCGACCGAGACCTCGCCGAAGGCGTTGGCCGGATCGGTCAGCCGGCACACCAGATTGACCTTGCGCCAGCGCCGGTCCATCTCCGGGTAGTCGTCCCGGGTGTGCCCGCCGCGCGACTCCGTGCGCTGCAGTGCCGCCCGCGCCACGCACTCGCTGACCAGCAGCATGTTGCGCAGGTCGATCGCCAGGTGCCAGCCGGGGTTGAACTGCCGGTGCCCCTCGACACCGGCCCGCCGCGCCCGCACCCGCAGGGCCGACAGCCGGGTCAGCGCCTCCTCCATCTCGTTCTGCTTGCGGATGATGCCGACCAGGTCGTTCATCGTCTGCTGCAGTTCCTGGTGGAGGGAGTACGGGTTCTCCGCGACCTCGTCCGCGACCTTCTCGGCCTCCGCGCTGAACGGGCGCAGCGCCTCCGCCGCGGCGGCGTCGACCTGCCACTCCGCCACCGCCGGACGGGCCGTGCCGAGCCCGGCCGCGTACTCGCTCGCGTGCAGACCCGCCCGCCGGCCGAAGACCAGCAGGTCCGACAGGGAATTGCCGCCGAGCCGGTTGGAGCCGTGCATGCCGCCCGCGACCTCACCGGCCGCGAACAGCCCCGGCACCCCGGTGGCCGCCGCCGTGTCCGGCTCCACGTCCACGCCGCCCATCACGTAGTGGCAGGTCGGGCCGACCTCCATCGCCTCGGCGGTGATGTCGACGTCCGCCAGCTCCTTGAACTGGTGGTGCATGGAGGGGAGTTTGCGCCGGATGACCTCGGCGGGCAGCCGGGTGGAGACGTCCAGGAACACACCGCCGTGCGGGGTGCCGCGACCCGCCTTGACCTCGGAGTTGATCGCGCGCGCCACCTCGTCGCGGGGCAGCAGCTCGGGTGGGCGGCGGTTGTGGTCCGGGTCCTCGTACCAGCGGTCGCCCTCCTCCTCGCTCTGCGCGTACTTCTCCTTGAAGACGTCCGGGATGTAGTCGAACATGAACCGCTTGCCGTCGGAGTTGCGCAGCACCCCGCCGTCGCCGCGCACCGACTCGGTGACCAGGATGCCCTTCACGGACGGCGGCCAGACCATGCCGGTGGGGTGGAACTGCACGAACTCCATGTTGATCAGCGGTGCCCCGGCCAGCAGCGCCAGCGCGTGCCCGTCGCCGGTGTACTCCCAGGAGTTCGACGTCACCTTGAAGGACTTGCCGATGCCGCCGGTGGCCAGCACCACGGCCGGCGACTCGACCACGAAGAAGCGCCCGGACTCCCGCACGTAGCCGAAGATCCCCGACACACGGTCGCCGTCCTTGAGCACCCGGGTGACCGTGCACTCCTGGAAGACCTTCAGCCGGGCCTCGTGGTCGCCGTACTCGGCCTGGTCCTCCTGCTGCAGCGAGACGATCTTCTGCTGGAGGGTGCGGATCAGCTCCAGGCCGGTCCGGTCGCCGACGTGCGCCAGCCGCGGGTACTCGTGGCCGCCGAAGTTGCGCTGGGAGATCTTCCCGTCCTTCGTGCGGTCGAAGAGCGCGCCCCAGGTCTCCAGCTCCCACACCCGGTCCGGCGCCTCGCGGGCGTGCAGCTCCGCCATCCGCCACTGGTTGAGGAACTTGCCCCCGCGCATGGTGTCGCGGAAGTGCACCTGCCAGTTGTCGTGCGGATTGACGTTGGCCATGCTCGCGGCGATGCCGCCCTCGGCCATGACGGTGTGCGCCTTGCCGAAGAGCGACTTGCAGATCACCGCGGTGCGCATGCCCTGCTCGCGCGCCTCGATGGCGGCCCGCAGCCCGGCCCCGCCCGCGCCGACCACGACGACGTCGTAGGCGTGCCGTTCGACTTGCGTCATCAGAAGAACCTCGGATCGTCGAACGCCCCACTGGCGACCAGATAGACGTAGAAGTCGGACACGGCCACGCTGATCAGTGAGGCCCAGGCCAGCCCCATGTGGTGGCGGTTGAGCCGCCCCACCCAGGTCCAGGCGCGGTACCGCACCGGATGCCGCGAGAAGTGCTTCAGCCGTCCGCCGACGATGTGCCGGCAGGAGTGGCAGGAGAAGGTGTACGCCCAGATCAGGGCGATGTTCACCAGCAGCACCAGGGTGCCCAGGCCCATGTGCCCCCACGCGCCCCGCCCGTCCCGGAAGGCCAGGACGACGTCGTAGCTGAGGATCGCGGCCACCGGGATCGCGAAGTAGAAGAAGTACCGGTGGATGTTCTGCAGGATCAGCGGGAAGCGGGTCTCGCCGGTGTACCCGGCGTGCGGCTCGGCCACCGCGCAGGCGGGCGGCGAGGCCCAGAAGCCCCGGTAGTACGCCTTGCGGTAGTAGTAGCAGGTCAGCCGGAAGCCCAGCGGGAAGATCAGGACGAGCAGCGCCGGGGACAGGCCCCACCAGCCGCCGAAGATCGGCCAGCGGGCGCCCAGCGGCATGTCCACGCAGTTCGACGCCAGGCAGGGGGAGTAGAACGGCGAGACGTACGGCTCCGCGTAGTAGTGCGCGCCCGCGAAGGCGCGCCACGTCGAGTAGACGACGAAGGCGGTCAGGCCCAGCGCGGTCAGCAGGGGTTGCAGCCACCACCGGTCGGTGCGCAGGTGGCGGGCGGGAATGGCGGCGCGCCCGGCGGACAGGACGCCGTGGCGCGCGGGTGGAGCGGGTGGAGGCGGTTCGGTTCCGGGTTCGGTTCCGGTATCTGTGGCCAAAGGTGGCTCCCTAGGGCGCTCGGCGGTCCGGCGCCCCCAGCCCTTCGTCCTCCGCGCCGGACCAGAATGAGGGGTCGTACGGCGTGTCGGGGATGGTCACCATCTCCGGGCGCGGTTTCTGCCCCGTGTGGGTGGTGCTGACGCTGTCACGCAGCAGCGCGAGGTCGTCGCTCAGGTGCTTGGTGTCGGCGCGCACGCGCCGCATGTCAAGGCTGTCGCCGACCTGCTGTTCGAGCCGGGACACGGCTCTGCCGAGCTCGTCCAGCCGGCGCTGTACCGATGTCAGATCGTCCTGCAGGGACATGGCTGTCCTCACCTCCGCCACGGTGCGGTGCACGGCGCTAGCGCCTGCCGAGTGTTGCGCGTCACAGTCGCGCTTGGGAAGAGATCTGCCGTGATTCTCACACTCGTGGGGGGCGTACGCCCGGCGCCGCGCGCCCCGTTGGGCCGGTCGGGTGGGAGCCGGGAGGCGTGCGCCGTGTCGGGCGCGAGGCGGCGTGATGATCGCTTTCAGTGAGGTGCGATAAGCGGCAAATACGCCACATGGTCATGGCCCCGGTTCGCGGAGGTACGCAACGATGGCCCGCAGCGCCCCCCTCTCCCCTCCCGCGCTCGCCACCGCGCTGGCCCTCGCACTGGCGACGCTCGCCGGGTGCTCCGCGGGCCGTGAGGACCCGCTCGCCGGGACCGACCTCGCCTCGGCGCCGCGCGACGCGGTGCGCGACGGAGGCACGCTGCGCTGGGCCGTCGACACCGCGCCCGCCACGCTCAACGCCTTCCAGAGCCCGGCCGACGACACCACGGACCTGGTGGCCGCGGCGGTGCTCCCCGCGACGTTCCGGCTGGACGGCAGCGGACGGCCGCAGCGGGACGCCGACCTGCTGGAGTCCGCGCAGGTCGTGGAGCGCGAGCCGCGGCAGGTCGTGTCGTACAAGCTCAACCCGAAGGCGGTCTGGAGCGACGGCCGGGCCGTGTCCACCGCCGACTTCGCCGCCCAGTGGAAGGCGCTGCGCGGCAAGGACGAGGCCTACTGGGCCGCCCGCAACGCCGGCTACGACCGGATCGCCTCGGTCGCGCAGGGCAAGGAGCCGGGCGAGGTCCGGGTGACCTTCGCCCGTCGCTTCGCCGACTGGCAGTCGCTCTTCACCCCGCTCTACCCCAAGTCCGTGACCGGCACCGCCGCGGCCTTCAACGACTCCGCCCGCCGCGCCCTGCCGGTGGCCGGCGGTCCGTTCAAGGTGCAGAAGGTCACCGCCAAGGACGTCACCCTGGTCCGCAACCCGCGCTGGTGGGGCGACCGGGCCAGACTGGACCGGCTGGTGCTGGCCGCCGTGCCGGCGCACCTGCGGGCCGCCGGCCTGGCCGACGGCTCGCTGGACATGGCGAAGGTGGACCGCACCCCGAAGATCAAGGGTGTGTCGGTGTACCGGACGCGCTCGGCCTCCTACACGCAGCTCGCCCTCAACGGCGCCGACGGCCCGCTGGCCGACGAGCGGGTCCGGCGCGCCGTGGCCCGCGCGGTCGACCGGCAGGAGATCGCGCGCTCGGTGCTCAAGCCGGTCGGCCTGCCCGACGAACCGCTCGGCAACCACCTGCTGCTCGCCTCCCAGGCCGGGTACGCGGACCACAGCTCCGCCCTCGGCGAGTCCGACCCCAAGGCCGCGCAGGCACAGCTCGCCGACGCGGGCTGGCGCCGCACCGCCCTGGCCCCCGCCGGTCCGGCGGAGCGCAACCAGGCGGCGTCCGCGCGCAAGGTCCGGGTCACGGTCGTCGAGCCCTCCACCACCGTGCTGCGCAAGAACGGCAAGGCGCTCACGCTGCGCTTCGTGCTGCCGGAGTCCAACAAGGCCCTGGACGCGGTCGGCGACCGCATCGCCGCCATGCTCTCCGGGATCGGCGTGCGCACCGAGATCCAGAAGGTCTCCGACGAGAGCTTCCTGCGCGACCACCTCGCCGCAGGCGACTTCGACCTGGCGCTGTACTCGTGGCCCGGCACGGCCTTCCCGGCCACCGACACCCGGCCCATCTACGCCAAGCCCGAGGCCGGCCCCGACGGGAGCCTGGTCGTCGCGCAGAACTTCCCCCGGGTCGGCACCGACCAGATCGACCAGCTCCTCGACCAGGCCTCCGGCGAGCTCGACCCGGGCACCGCACGCGACCTGGCGGCCCGCGCCGACGCCCGCATCTGGGCCGTGGCCGGCTCCCTGCCCCTCTTCCAGCGCCCCGAGCTGGTCGCCCTGCGCTCCTCCGTCCGCAACGCGGGCGCCTTCGGCTTCGCGACCCCGCGCTTCCAGGACATCGGCTTCAGGAAGTGATCCTCCCGCCCGGGTGACCGCCGTCGGTCCGCCCGTGCGACGGTGCCCCGCGCCGCAGCGTCCGTGCTGCGGCGCGGGGCACCGCCGCGTCACCGGGACGAAGATCACACACCTGCCGGTACGCGGCCGGGGAGCGGGCAGCGGGCACCGGCGCGGCCCGGGCCGCGGCCGGGGCGATCATGCCCGGGCCGTCGTTACCCTCCGGGCCCCGTACCATGGGGTGAGGCCGTGGCTTGACTCGCCCGGCGGGCTGGTGTGCCGACGAGGGCACGCCGCCCCACCTACCTACCCGGGAGAAGCGCCCCAGTATGCCCACGCGCAACGACATTCGTAATGTCGCCATCGTCGCCCACGTCGACCACGGCAAGACGACGCTGGTGGACGCCATGCTCAAGCAGGCCGGAGCCTTCGCCGCGCACCAGCATCTGGACGACCGGATGATGGACTCCAACGACCTGGAGCGCGAGAAGGGCATCACCATTCTCGCGAAGAACACGGCCGTCAAGTACCACCCCAAGGGTGGCGGCGACCCCATCACGATCAACATCATCGACACCCCCGGCCACGCCGACTTCGGCGGCGAGGTCGAGCGCGGTCTGTCGATGGTCGACGCGGTCGTGCTGCTGGTGGACGCCTCCGAGGGCCCGCTGCCGCAGACCCGCTTCGTGCTGCGCAAGGCGCTGTCCGCGAAGCTGCCGGTCATCCTCTGCATCAACAAGACCGACCGCCCG
Organism: Streptomyces sp. MI02-7b; assembly: GCF_033793585.1. Lineage (NCBI taxonomy): Bacteria > Bacillati > Actinomycetota > Actinomycetes > Kitasatosporales > Streptomycetaceae > Streptomyces > Streptomyces sp. MI02-7b. The sequence goes on from NZ_JARAWX010000003.1 coordinate 500,493, forward strand.
GACTCACGGATCGACGAGGTCGTCAACGAGACGTACGACCTGTTCCTGGACCTGGACGCGGACGAGGACCAGATCGAGTTCCCGATCGTCTACGCCTGCGCGCGGGACGGCGTGGCCTCGCTGACCAAGCCGGAGAACGGCACCGTCCCGGCCGACAGCGACAGCCTGGAGCCGTTCTTCTCCACGCTGCTCGCGCACGTGCCGGCCCCGGCGTACGACGAGGCCGCGCCGCTGCAGGCGCACGTCACCAACCTCGACGCCGACAACTTCCTGGGCCGTATCGCGCTGCTCCGCGTCGAGCAGGGCGAGCTCAAGAAGGGCCAGACCGTCGCGTGGATCAAGCGCGACGGCTCGATCCAGAACGTCCGCATCACCGAGCTGCTGATGACCGAGGCGCTCACCCGCAAGCCCGCCGAGAAGGCCGGCCCGGGCGACATCTGCGCCGTCGCCGGCATCGCCGACATCACCATCGGCGAGACGCTGGCCGACCCGGAGAACCCGATCGCGCTGCCGCTGATCACGGTGGACGAGCCGGCGATCTCCATGACCATCGGCGCCAACACCTCGCCGCTGGTCGGCCGCGGCCCCGGCGGCAAGGGCGCCGACAAGTCGGCGGTCAAGGACCGCAAGGTCACCGCCCGTCTGGTCAAGGACCGCCTGGAGCGCGAGCTGATCGGTAACGTCAGCCTCCGCGTCCTGCCGACCGAGCGTCCCGACACCTGGGAGGTGCAGGGCCGCGGTGAGCTGGCGCTGGCCATCCTCGTCGAGACCATGCGCCGGGAGGGCTTCGAGCTGACCGTCGGCAAGCCGCAGGTGGTCACCCGCGAGGTCGAGGGCAAGGTCCACGAGCCGGTCGAGCGCATCACCATCGACGTGCCCGAGGAGCACATGGGCGCCGTGACGCAGCTCATGGGCACCCGCAAGGGCCGCATGGACAACATGTCCAACCACGGCTCGGGCTGGGTCCGCATGGAGTTCATCGTGCCCTCACGTGGTCTGATCGGCTTCCGTACCGAGTTCCTGACCGGCACGCGCGGCACCGGTATCGCCCACTCGATCCACGAGGGCCACGAGCCGTGGTTCGGCCCGCTGGTCACCCGCAACAACGGCTCCCTGGTCGCCGACCGCGCCGGTGTCGTCACCGCGTTCGCGATGACGAACCTCCAGGAGCGCGGTGTGCTCTTCACCGACCCGGGCACCGAGGTGTACGAGGGCATGATCGTCGGCGAGAACTCCCGCGCCGACGACATGGACGTCAACATCACCAAGGAGAAGAAGCTCACCAACATGCGCTCCTCCTCCGCCGACTCCTTCGAGGCGATCGTCCCGCCGCGCAAGCTCTCCCTGGAGCAGTCCCTGGAGTTCTGCCGCGACGACGAGTGCGTCGAGGTGACCCCGGAGACGGTCCGCATCCGCAAGGTCGTCCTGGACCAGAAGGAGCGCGGTCGCACCGCCTCCCGCGCCAAGCGCTGACGCGAACCCCGGGCACCGGCCCTGCTCCCGTTCCCGCGGGCAGCCGGGGCCGGTGCCTTTGTGCGACCGGCGCCGTGGACCCCCGTCCGCGGCGCCGGACGGGGGAAACGTGACGAGAACCACCCCCGCCAGACCCTCGCGGGCACTCCTTGTGACTGATGTCACCGCCGTAACGGCCGTGCGCAGCGGGCCAGGTGAGCCGGAGCGGGGTGTCGCGGTTACGCCAGTGGCGCGGCCGCGACAGTGCGTTCCCTGGCGGTCCGTCAGGCACGTACATTCGCGTGGATCCACGCGCTTTCAGGGCAAGTGTTTTCAACTGCCGACGTCCGAATACCGGACAGCGTTCACCGATACTTGTGTTACAAGTCCGTTTCGTCGGTGTCTGTCTACAATCCAAATGTCCGAATTGCGAAACTGTTTTGGACCGGTTGTGACCAAAACGAGATCGTAAGTGTGTGGTTCGTAGGCCCAACGTGACCGATAGTTGGAGCCGTTGAGCTCGGGTCAATGGGTCCAAGCGCTTATGGGGAGCGCCGACTCACGAGCACAGGCAGCCGGTAGTCCACTGTCAGGGGTGTCAGTGGGGTCCGGCGCCTTTCACGTACGGACAGTGACTCCTGAGGAGGCAAACCCATGCGCGGTGCCAAGAGCGCCACTTGGGTCGCAGGCGCGATCATCGTCGCCATGGCCGCAACTGCTTGCGGTGGTGGCAAGGACAATGCCGGTGGTGGCAGCAAGTCTGACGGCATTGTGTCGATGGAGATTGGCGAGCCGCAGAACGGTCTCGTCCCCTCGAACACCTACGAGACCGAGGGTGGCGAGGTCGTCCACGCCCTCTTCGTCGGTCTCACCAAGCTTGACGCCGACAACAAGGTCGTCGACGACATGGCCCAGTCCATAGAGACGACGGACTCCAAGGTCTGGACGATCAAGCTCAAGCCCGGCTACACCTTCCACAACGGTGAGAAGGTGACCGCCCAGTCCTACGTCGACGCCTGGAACTACGGCGCCAACCAGGACAACGCCCAGCAGACCAACGCGCTGTTCTCGCACATCCAGGGCTACGCGGACCTGAACCCGGGCGAGGGCAAGAAGCCGGCGACCGACAAGCTGTCCGGTCTCCAGGCGGTCGACGACTCGACCCTGAAGGTCACCCTGACCGCGCCCTTCTCGGCGTTCAAGGCGCAGCTGTCCTTCAACGGCTTCGACCCGCTGCCCAAGGCCTTCTTCAAGGACCCCAAGGGCTTCGGCGAGGCCCCGATCGGCAACGGCCCTTACATGATGAAGGGCAAGGTCAAGCACAACGAGTCGATCAGCGTCGTCAAGTACGACAAGTTCCCCGAGGCCTCGCAGTACGCGGTCAAGGGCATCAACTTCAAGGTCTACTCGGACGCCGACACGGCGTACAAGGACCTGGTCGCGGGCAACCTCGACATCGACGACTCGATCCCGACCTCCGGTCTGGCCACCTACAAGAAGGACCTCGGCGACCGCGCGATCGACGAGTCCGACTCCGGCGTGGGCTACATCGGCTTCCCGCTGAAGTACAACAAGGCCTTCCAGAACGCGGACCTCCGCAAGGCCATCTCGATGTCGATCGACCGCAAGACGATCGCCGACAAGATCTTCCTCGGCGCCCGTATGCCGGCTGACGACTTCATCAGCCCGATCATCCCGGGTTACCGTCAGGGCGCCTGCGGCGACGCTTGCACCCTGAACCCGACCGAGGCCAAGAAGCTCTACCAGCAGAGCGGCGGCCTCCCGGGCAACACGCTGGAGCTCGGCTACAACGCCGACGGTGACCACAAGGCGTGGATCGAGGCTGTTGCCAACCAGATCCAGACCAACCTGGGCATCAAGGTCACGGCCAAGCCGTTCGAGCAGTTCCAGACCATCCTGAACGACCTGGACGCCAAGAAGTACCAGGGCGCCTTCCGTATGGGCTGGAACATGGACTACCCGAACATGGAGAACTACCTCCGGCCGATCTTCTCGAAGGACGCCATCGCGAACGGCTCCAACTACGCTGGCTACACCAACCCGCAGTTCGAGAAGCTGCTCGCCGAGGGTGACCAGGCGGCGAGCGACACGGACGCGCAGAAGAAGTACCAGGCTGCCGACGACATCCTCCTCAAGGAGATGCCGTACATCCCGGTCTACTTCTACAAGCTGAACGCGGGCTACAGCGACAAGCTCTCGGCCGTGAAGATCGCCGGTGGCAACGTCCTGTGGGACAGCGTCAAGCTCGCCTGAGGCGAGTACGCCCTTGATGTAACGGGCTGACATGGGGTGGGTTAGGGGAGGCCTGATGGTTTCCCCTGCCCACCCTGTCTGCCGTCCGCGTCCGCCCCGCCGCCCCCTCCCAGCCCTCCGGCGGCAGGCGGGTCAGCACCCCCTTCTGGAGAACCAATGGGCCGATACGTCGCGCGCCGTATCTTGCAGGCGATACCTGTACTGATAGGCGTCACGTTGATCATCTATGTCCTGGTCTTCGCCCTGCACGGCGACCCGATCCAGGCACTTGCCGGCGAGAAGCGAGCCGACCCCAACATCGCCGCGATCCTGAGAGAGCAGTACCACCTCAACGACCCCTGGTACGTGCAGTACTGGTACTACATCAAGGGGGTGTTCACCGGGGATCTGGGCACCACGTACACCGGGCGCCCGATCTCCGAGATCGTCTCCCAGCGCTTCCCGGTGACGGCGCAGCTGGCGATCACCGCCTTCGTCATCGAGGCCGTCATCGGCATCCTGGCGGGTGTGCTCTCGGCGCTGCGCAAGGGCAAGTTCCTGGACCAGCTGGTCCTGGTCAGCACCCTGCTGCTGATCTCGATCCCGGTCTTCGTGCTCGGCAACGTGCTCCAGCTGGAGCTCGGCGTCAACCTGGGCATCGTCCCGGTGGCCGGTACCGACGACGGCTGGCCGACCAGCTTCATCCTGCCGGGCCTCGTGCTCGCGTCCACGTCGATGGCGTACATCACCCGTCTGACCCGGGCCAGCATGATGGAGTCCATCCGTGCCGACTACGTGCGTACCGCGGTCGCCAAGGGCCTGCCGTACCGTCGGGTGATCGGGCTCCACGCTCTGCGCAACTCCCTGATCCCCGTCGTCACGTTCCTGGGCATGGACCTGGGCGCGCTGATGGGTGGCGCGATCATCACGGAGAGAATCTTCAACCTGCCGGGCATCGGCCAGCAGCTGGCGCAGTCGGTGTACCTGCGCGAGCGCCCGGTGGTGGTCGGGATCGTCACCCTGCTCGTCCTGATCTACCTGGTGGCCAACCTCGTCGTAGACGTTCTCTACGCCGTGCTCGACCCGAGGATCCGCTATGAGTGAGAACACCATCGAGAAGTCCATCCCGGCCAAGGACGGGATGCCCGGCGAGCCTGTGCCGGCGGCCGAGGAGAAGCCGGCCCGCGCGGCCAGCCTGCTCAAGGACGGCTGGACCGACCTGCGCCGCAACCCGATGTTCATCGTCTCGGGCGTGATCATCCTGCTCCTGCTGGCGCTCGCGGTCGCGCCCGGCGTCTTCACCGCGCGCAGCCCGTTCGTCGACGGCTTCTGCCAGCTGGAGCACTCGCTCGACCGGCCCTCCTCGGGCCACCTGTTCGGCTACGACCTCCAGGGCTGTGATATCTACACCCGCACGGTCTGGGGCACCCGGAACTCGATCATCGTCGGTGTGGTGACCACCCTGCTGACCTCGCTGGTCGGCTGCGTGCTCGGCATGATCGCCGGTCTGCGCGGCGGCTGGCTCGACAACGTGCTGTCCCGGGTCACCGAGGTCTTCTTCGCCCTGCCGCTGATCGTCGGCGCGCTGCTGATCATGTCGATGTTCAACACCGGCAACGTGTGGACGGTCTCGCTGGTGCTGGCGATCCTGGGCTGGCCCCAGGTGTTCCGCATCATGCGCGGCGAGGTGATCGCCAACAAGCACAACGACTACGTCATGGCGGCCAAGGCGCTGGGCGCGGACAGCAAGCGCATCGCGTTCCGGCACATCCTGCCGAACGCGCTGGCACCGGTGATCGTCATCACGACGATGAACCTGGGCGTGTACATCGCCGCCGAGGCCGCGCTGTCCTACCTCGGTATCGGCATCCAGTCGCCGAACATCTCCTGGGGTCTGATGATCAGCGACGTGCAGGACCGGTTCCTGACCGCCCCGCACGCCCTGCTCTTCCCGGCCGGCGCGCTCAGCCTCACGGTGCTGGCGTTCATCATGCTCGGCGACGCGGTCCGCGACGCCTTCGACCCCAAACTGCGCTGAGGAGGGCGTACATGACCACCATGGATATGACGGAGGGCGTGCCGGCCCCCCGGCGCGCCGACGGCACGGGTGCTCCCCTGCTGGAGGTCCGAGACCTGCACGTGGAGTTCCACACCCGGGACGGCGTCGCCAAGGCCGTCAACGGTGTGAACTACACCGTCGAGCCCGGCGAGACGCTGGCGGTGCTGGGCGAGTCCGGTTCGGGCAAGTCCGTGACCGCGCAGGCCATCATGGGCATCCTCGACATGCCCCCTGGCAAGATCCCGCAGGGTGAGATCCTCTTCCAGGGCAAGGACATGCTCAAGATGTCCTCGGAGGAGCGCCGCAAGATCCGCGGCCGGAAGATCGCCATGATCTTCCAGGACGCCCTGTCCTCGCTGAACCCGGTGCTGAGCGTCGGCTACCAGCTGGGCGAGATGTTCCGGGTGCACCAGGGCATGTCCCGCAAGGACGCCAAGACCAAGGCCATCGAGCTGATGGAGCGGGTCCGCATCCCGGCCGCGAAGGAGCGCGTGGGCGACTATCCGCACCAGTTCTCCGGCGGCATGCGCCAGCGCATCATGATCGCCATGGCGCTGGCCCTGGAGCCCGACCTGATCATCGCGGACGAGCCGACCACCGCCCTGGACGTCACCGTCCAGGCCCAGGTCATGGAGCTCCTGGCGGAGCTCCAGCGCGAGTTCAACATGGGCCTGATCCTGATCACCCACGACCTCGGCGTGGTCGCCGACGTCGCGGACAAGATCGCCGTGATGTACGCGGGGCGCATCGTGGAGACCGCCCCCGTGCACGAGATCTACAAGCGTCCGGCCCACCCGTACACCAAGGGCCTGCTGGCGTCGATCCCGCGCCTGGACCAGAAGGGCCAGGAGCTCTACGCGATCAAGGGTCTGCCGCCGAACCTGCTGCACACTCCCAGCGGCTGCGCGTTCAACCCGCGCTGCGAGATGGCGCAGGACATCTGCCGCACCGACGTGCCCAGGCTGGTCCCGGTCACCGAGCGGGACGGCGCCGAGCTGCCGGGCCGCGGCAGCGCGTGCCACTTCTGGAAGGAGACGATCCATGGCTGAGCTCCCCAAGACCGATGAGGCGGCAGCCGAGGTCGTCGAGGCCGCGATCGCCAAGCCGGTCGAGCGCGGCGAGCCGATCCTGCAGGTGCGCAACCTGGTCAAGCACTTCCCGCTGACCCAGGGCATCCTGTTCAAGAAGCAGGTCGGCGCCGTCAAGGCCGTCGACGGCGTCTCCTTCGACCTGTACCAGGGCGAGACCCTGGGCATCGTGGGCGAGTCCGGCTGTGGCAAGTCCACGGTCGCCAAGCTGCTGATGAACCTGGAGCGCGCCACCGCGGGCGAGGTCTTCTACAAGGGCCAGGACATCACCCGGCTGTCCGGGCGGGCGCTCAAGGCCGTCCGCCGGAACATCCAGATGGTCTTCCAGGACCCGTACACCTCGCTGAACCCCCGCATGACGGTCGGCGACATCATCGGCGAGCCCTTCGACATCCACCCGGAGGTGGCCCCCAAGGGCGACCGGCGCCGCAAGGTGCAGGAGCTGCTGGACGTCGTCGGTCTCAACCCGGAGTACATCAACCGGTACCCGCACCAGTTCTCCGGCGGCCAGCGGCAGCGCATCGGCATCGCCCGCGGTCTGGCGCTCAACCCGGAGATCATCATCTGCGACGAGCCCGTCTCGGCGCTGGACGTCTCCGTGCAGGCGCAGGTCATCAACCTGATGGAGAAGCTGCAGGACGAGTTCAACCTGTCCTACATCTTCATCGCGCACGACCTGTCCATCGTCCGGCACATCTCCGACCGTGTCGGCGTGATGTACCTGGGCCGGATGGCCGAGATCGGTACCGACACCGAGATCTACGACCACCCGACCCACCCGTACACCCAGGCCCTGCTGTCGGCGGTGCCGGTGCCGGACCCGGAGGCGCGCGAGCACCGCGAGCGCATCATCCTCACTGGTGACGTGCCCTCCCCGGCCAACCCGCCGTCCGGCTGCCGCTTCCGCACCCGCTGCTGGAAGGCGCAGGACAAGTGCGCCACCGAGGAGCCGCTGCTGGCGATCCCGGAGCGTTTCAAGAGCTCCGAGACCCCGGCCGCGCACAACTCGGCGTGCCACTTCGCCGAGGAGAAGGACGTCGTCCACGCCACGGTCTGAGTACGGCCCGTAGCGCCGGAAGGGCGCCCACGCGATCATCGCGTGGGCGCCCTTCCGCGTGTAACGTCACCGGGCTCCCAGGCGTGTTCCTCAGTGAGAAGCCAGGGACCACGGACAGGGAACGGGGGCCGATGCGCAAGAGGCCGGACGAAGAGGCGTACGCGAGGGCCTGGCAGCGATGGGACCGGCTGACCCGGGAGGGCGACCCGCTGCCCTGGGTCCGCACGGTGGCCCTGCGCCTGGCCGTCTCCAGCTGGCGGCGTACCCGCAACCGTCTGCGGGCCCAACGGCGGCACGGTCCGGTGCCCGACGCGCCCGCGCTCTCGGCGGACCGGGTGGCCCTGGTGGCGGCCCTGCGTGAACTCAGCCCGGACCAACGACGGGTGGTGGTGCTGCACCATCTGCTGGACCTGCCGGTGGAGGAGGTGGCGCGCGAGACGGGGGCGTCCAACGGTGCGGTGCGCACCCGTCTGAGCCGGGCCCGCAAGGCACTCGGCACGCTCCTGACGGACATCGACACGAACGACGAGGGGGTGGCCACGCATGGCTGAGGTCGAGGAGCTGCTGGAGGGCGTCCCGGTACGCCTCGCACCGGCCCAGGCGGTACGGGCCCGGGGCGAGCGACGCCGGGCGCGGCAGCGGCTGGGAGGAGCGGCGGTCGCGGTGGTCGCCGCCCTGGCGGCGGGCATCGGCTCGTGGGCGGCGCAGGGCACGCCGCGGGACACTCCGCCGGCGGCCGTGCGGACGGGGAACCCGTTCATGGTCGGCGGTGTGGTGCGGCTGCTGCCGGGGAACAGTGTGGCCTACTTCAAGACCCGCGCCTGGACCGCCGACGCGGTCACGTCGGACGCGCACGGGCTGCCGTCCGTCGGGCTCGACGGGGTGTGCGGCGGCACGGTCGACGCGGAGCCCGCCGCCGAGCAGCAGTTCGCCCGGACGTACACCGGCAAGGGGGGGCCAGGGCCCGGCACCGTGTCGCCGAGTACGCGGACTCCCGCCTGGCCCGGGAGGCGATCCGGGGGATGAGTGACCGGCTCGCGCAGTGCGGAGTGCGGCAGACCGGGAAGGACGGTACGGAGCGGACCTGGGTCCAGTACGTGGGGACCACGAAGGAGGGCACGCAGCTGCGGGTCAGTGTGGAGCGGGCGGGCGCGTGGGTCTCGGCCGTCGAGATCCAGTTCGCCGCGCGGTCCTGAGGCGGGTGGGGAACGACCCCGCCCCGTCACCGCGGGAGCGGTGACGGGGCGGGAGGGGTGCCGGGAGCCGGCGGGGCTTACTTGGTGTAGCCGATGTTCTCGTAGCGCAGGTCCTGGAAGCCGAAGGCGCCGATGTTGACCAGGTTCTTCTGGACCGCGTAGATGTCGGGGCGCTGGTACAGCGGCAGCAGGTTGGCCTGCTGCCAGATCAGCACGTCGGCCGCGTTGGCGTCCGTGATGGCCTGGGTCGTGTCGGTGTCGGCGGCGGCCTTGTTCATCGCCGCGTCGAGCTCGTCGCTGCCGATGCCGGTGTAGTTCTGCTGGATGTTGTCACCGACGGGCTTGGCGTAGATCGACTTGGTCGACGACACCGGGAAGGCGGTGCCGAGCCAGGAGAAGGCCGTCAGGTCGAAGTTGCCGGTGTTGACGTACTTGTCGAAGAACTCCTGCACCGGGACGGTCTTGATGTTGAGCTTGATGCCGACCGCCTTGAGCATGGGCTGCATCAGCTTGCCCTCGTTGGCGGAGGTGGCGACGGCTGCCGGGATGACGAAGTCCAGCTCGAGGGTCTTGCCGCCCTTCTTGCGGAACTCGCCGTCCTGCTTCCAGCCGGCCTCGTCCAGCAGGCTCTTGGCCTTGGCCTGGTCGAAGACGCCGACGCCGGCGGCGTTGTCCTTGTAGCCCTTCTGGTTGGTGACGAAGAAGTGGTTGTTCAGCGGCTTGGGGTCCCAGTCCAGTCCCTGCAGGTCGGACTGCGCGATGGCGTCGCGGTTCAGGGCCGACATGATGGCCTGCCGGACCTTGACGTCCTTGAGGTTCGCGTGCGCGCCGTTGAACGTGATGTGGCGGTAGTTGGGGCCGGCCGCCTTGCGGATCTCGGCGCCCTTGACCTCCTTGGCCTGCTTGTAGGCGGCCGAGTCGGGGCCCACGTTGAAGAAGCCGATCTCGCCGTTGGCGAAGGCGCCGGCCTGGGCGTCGGCGTCCAGTGCCCGGAAGATGATCTTGTCGAGTATGGCCTTGTTGCCCCACCACTTGTCGTCGCGGACGACGGTGAGGGTCTTGGTGGTCTTGTCGATGCCCTGGAACTTGAACGGGCCCGCGGTGACCGGGATCTTGCCGAGGTAACCGGTGTTGAAGCCGTCCGGGGTGCCGATGACCGAGGCCGGGTAGAGCGGGCTGAACAGGCTCTTCCAGTCACCGAAGGGGCTGTCGAAGGTGACCACGACCTCCTGGTCGGTCTTGCCCTTCGCGACGCTGGAGATCAGCTCGTAGCCGGTGCTGGAGGAGATCTTGTACTTGGGATCCTTGCCGTTCAGCGCCTTCCAGCTGGCCTCGAAGTCCTTCCAGGACATGGCCGTGCCGTCGGACCACTTGGCCTTGGGGTTGATCTCGTAGGTGACGACCTGCTTGCCCGAGCTGTCGTCCACCTTCGCCGAGGTCAGGTAGTCGGGGTTGGGGGACACCGTGCCCGCCGCGTCCGACAGCATGGTGATCGGGATCAGGGAGCGCTCGACGTCGAAGCCGTCCGCGAGCGTGCCGTCGATCTCGTTGTAGTTGAAGTTCTCGGCGATCTCCGCGACCGGCCAGTTGAGGGTGCCGCCCTGCTTGAGCTGGTCGCGGTCGGTGGCCTTGATGTTGTTGGCGCTGGACTTGGGCACCGAGTTGGTCTTGGAGCCGGCGTCCTTCTTTCCGCCGTCGTCGCCGCCGCACGCGGTGAGGACCAGCGCGCCGGCGGTGGCCAGCGCGACCATGACTGCGGACGTACGTGTTCTGTTCAACGAACTCTCTCCTCTAACGGGGTGGGACAACGAAGGGGTCAGACGACAGTGACCGCGGCGGCGTAGTGGCATGCCGCGTTGTGGTCGCCCGCCAGTGCGGAGGGTGACGGGTCCTCGTCGCGGCAGCGGCCGCGTTGGGCCTCGTCGAGGGCGGCGAACTTCGGGCAGCGGTTGCGGAAGCGGCAGCCGGTGGGAACGTCGGTGGGGCTGGGCAGGTCGCCGGTGAGCAGAACGCGCTTGCGCATCCGTTCCCTGCGGGGGTCGGGCAGCGGTACGGCGGAGAGCAGGGCTTGGGTGTAGGGGTGTGAGGGGGCGCCGAAGACGGCTTCGGCGGAGCCGATCTCGACGATGCGGCCGAGGTACATCACGGCGATCCGGTCGGCGATGTGGCGTACGACGGACAGGTCGTGTGCGACGAAGAGGTAGCTGAGGCCGAGGCGGGATTTGAGTTCGTCGAGGAGGTTGAGGACGCCGGCCTGGATGGAGACGTCCAGGGCGGAGACGGGTTCGTCCAGGACGACGAGTTTGGGTTCCAGGGCCAGGGCGCGGGCGATGCTGATGCGTTGGCGTTGGCCGCCGGAGAATTCGGCGGGGAAGCGGTCGACGTGGTCGGGGTCGAGGCCGACCTGGGAGAGCAGTTCGGGTACGCGGGCGGCGATGCGGTCGCGGGACCAGCCGTGGGTTTTGAGTGGTTCGGCGAGGATGTCGCCCACGGGCATGCGGGGGTCGAGGGCGGCCATGGGGTCCTGGAAGACGACTTGCAGGTCGCGGCGCAGGGCTTTGCGGTCGGCGCCTTTGAGGCCGCGGATGTCCTTGCCGAAGACGGTGACGGCGCCGGACTGGCCGGAGGGCAGGTCGAGGATTTCCAGCAGGGTGGTGGTCTTGCCGCAGCCGGACTCGCCGACCAGGCCGAGGGTTTCGCCTTCGCGGATGTCGAAGGTGATGCCGTCGACGGCGCGGACCTCGCCGACGCGGCGTTTGATGACGGCGCCGTGCATCAGCGGGAAGTGCTTGACCAGTCCGCGGACTTC